>JAPUDV010000116.1:10750-45465 GCA_027492875.1 Candidatus Competibacteraceae bacterium
AGCACGCTGCCGCCGCCGATACCGGCCACCGCCGCGATGCCCGTGCCGTGGAAGTGCTGAACCGCTTGGTCCACGAGCTGCGGCGAGGGCTCGTCATCGATCCGTACCTGTTCCCAGCCGATGCCGGCTTGGTCCAGTGCCGCTCGCAAGATCGGCCAGTGCGATGAGTCCAGAAACGAACGCTGGCCGGTGACCAGCAGAGCCCGGTTGCCGTATTGGGCGATCAGGTCGGGGAGTTTTTTAATGCCGCCGACGCCGAATTCGATGCGCGGCAGGCGGGCGATGGAGAACGGCTGGATCATGGGCGGTTGTTCCAAAGAGCGGAGGCGGGAAGTACGGCGGCGAGAGGCTGTGATCGTCCCGCTCCAGGCGGAGCGGGAGCGTGGATGAGAACTAGAACCCGTACAGCGCCTTGTACTCGGCGTCGCGGCTGGCGATGAGTTGGGCGAGGTTCAGGATGACCTTGCACTGTTTCCAGGTGGCGTCGTCCTGCATCTTGCCGTCGATCATCACCGCGCCGCTGCCGTCGGGCATCGCCTCGACCACCCGCTTGGCCCAGGTCACTTCCTCCGCTTTCGGGCTGAACACCCGCTTGGCGATGGCGATCTGATTCGGATGCAGCGACCAGGCGCCGACGCAGCCCATTAAATAAGCGTTGCGGAACTGGTCTTCGCAGGCGGTCAGGTCGGCGATGTCGCCGAACGGGCCGTAGAAAGGCAGCGCGCCGACACTCGCGCAAGCGTCCACCATCTTGGCCATGGTGTAATGCCACAAATCCTGCTGCGCGGTGGGGCGTGGGGCTTCGGGATTGGCTGGATCGGGGTCGGTGCGCACCACATAATCGGGATGGCCACCGCCAACCCGGGTGGTCTTCATCCGCCGCGACGCCGCCAAGTCGGCGGGACCCAGGCTCATACCCTGCATCCGGGAACTGGCGTTGGCGATTTCGTCCACGTTCGCCACGCCGAGCGCGGTTTCCAGGATGGCGTGAATCATCAACGGCTTCTTGACGTTGTACTTGGTTTCCAGTTGCGCCAGCAGTTGATCGGCGAAATGGATGTCCCACGCCCCCTGAATCTTGGGCAGCATGATCACGTCCAGCTTGTTGCCGATCTCGCCGACCAGCCGGATCAGATCGTCGAGGAACCACGGGCTGTCGAGACTGTTGACCCGAGTCCAGAACTGGGTGTTGCCGAAATCCACATTCTTGCCGATCTGCACCAACCCTTCGCGAGCGGCTTCCTTGCGGTCGATCGGTACGGCGTCTTCCAGATTGCCGAGCATGATATCCACGGTCTTGGCGATGTCCGGTACCTTGACCGCCATCTTCGGGTTGCTGGGATCGAAGAAATGAATCATTCGCGAGGGTAGTACCGGAATCTCGCGGAGTGGTTCGGGGGCGCCGACGACCTTGGCTTTAAAAAAATCGCGGGGACTGCGTAGCATGGTTTTCCCTCCCGGGTTTTAGCGACCTTCGTATTTATAAATGAGTTGTTGGGCGGCAACGGTCGGCGGAATATGTCCGTTGACCACCGCCTCCTCGATCTCGGCGCGAATGCTGCCCACGCCGGCGTGGTTGAAGAAGCTGGTGCGCAGGTGTTCCTCGACCATCGAGTACACCCAATCCAGCGTCTGTTGCTGACGGCGCTTTTCGAAAACGCCGCTGGTAGTCGTCTGCTGGCGAAAATCACCGATGACCTGCCAGATGGCCTCGATACCCTCGCCGTGCGCCGCCGAACAGGTGTAGGCGCGGGTATACCAGCCTTTGGTGGCTGGGGCGAGATAGTGCAGCGCCCGGTTATAATCCACCTTGGCGGCGTTGGCGCGAATTTTATTATCGCCATCCGCCTTGTTGACCAGCAGGGCATCGGCCAACTCCATGATGCCCTTTTTGATGCCCTGCAACTCGTCGCCGGCCCCGGCCAGCATCAGCAGCAGGAAAAAGTCCACCATCGAGCGCACGGTGGTTTCGCTCTGGCCCACGCCGACGGTTTCCACCAGAGTGACATCGAAACCGGCCGCCTCGCAGATGAGCATGGTTTCACGGCTCTTGCGGGTGACGCCGCCCAGGGTGCCGCTGGAAGGGGAGGGGCGAATAAAGGCGCGGATGTCGCGCGAGAGCAGTTCCATCCGGGTTTTATCGCCGAGAATGCTGCCGCGTGTCACCGTACTACTGGGGTCTACCGCCAGCACCGCCACCTTGTGGCCCTGTTCGCAGAGATGGAGGCCCAAGGCTTCGATGAAGGTGCTTTTACCGACGCCGGGCACGCCGGTAATGCCGATTCGGATCGAGTTGCCGGTACTCGGCAGGAGTTGCCGCAGCACTTCCTGGCCCATGTCGAAATGTGCGGGAGAGTTGCTTTCCACGAGGGTGATGGCCTGCGCCACGATGTTGCGGTCGCTGGCCAATACTCCGGCCACGTATTCATCCACCGTCAGCCGACGCCGGCGCGGGGTTTTCGGGCGCGGCGTCGCTGCACTGGCCTGACCGGGGATGCCGTCGTGGCCACCATCGATGCCAGACATGACTGAGGTGGTGAATTCAGAACCGGCATTTTCTGGAACCCAGTCGGGTTTATGGTGTTTTTTGGTCATAGGAATGGTCTTTGCGCTCTGGAAGTGATTTGATCAATCAGGCCAATAATCACTCTTTAGCGCCTGTTTTTGTGTGAAAGGGCAAGTGGTTGGAAAGATATTCTTGTCACAGTCCATTTCTCGTGCCGCGATCAGAATCGCGTCGCCATAGGCATTTTCAAAAGCTGTTTCTAGTCTGGAGGTTAAGCTGGGGTTTTCATCGAGTAGGCGTTTGATACGTCGCCGTTGTTCTTCGATCGTGTATCGCCAACTGTTGCTGCGTCGCTCGGGTTGGAAACGCCATTTAAGCAAGTGGGCAAGCAGTACGGCGAAACGATTGACTAACTCATGCCGTTCGCTACGCCCCATGTTTTCCAATTCCTCGACGATATTATCCACGTCAATCTCCGCAAAACGCCGTTGCCGCAACAATTCTGCGTTCTCAAGCGTCCAGGCATGGAAATCTTTTTCGTAATCAGTCGCGATGCTTTTCATAAGGGTTGCAGTGTTACACGTTGAATCAGGTATCAGTGAGATTTTTGATGATTGACTTCGCCAAATTTTCATTGATTTCAGAATGGCGAGGCACAGGCTGGGATTTTGATGTTTTTGGATGAGTATACCAGTCATGCGTGCCGCCATGCCGAACTAGGGTACAACCCATTTCTTCAAGGCGTTTAATCAAGTCTCGCCTTTTCATCAATCCACGACCAGTTCTTCCACTTTCCGAATATGCGGGACTTCTCCAGAGTCAATATCCATGAGAAGGCTTTTTAGATTTTTAACCAGTTCTTCCTTTGATATGCCCTGCGTCTGATAATCGGGGTAGTCATTTAGAAAGCCTAAAAAAAAATCGCTGTCTTTCCAGTAAGTGAATTTGAGGGTTTTCATGATCTTTCCTTTAATTAATAAAATGAAAAATGTTTTATTTCCGCTAACATTAAATACAGTTAGCTTGTTTGCCTGATCTACGTTAGGGAGTATCAAACGTAACGAATAAGCGTTAGACTGCTTGTCTGGACAATGGGAGTTGAAATCTTCCAGTTCTCAGAACAGTTGGCATATGTACTTGCTTAGCAAACTCCGGTGCAATACCCAATTAGGCTACTTCTCGCATGGGACGAACGCGAGGATCAGGCAGTAAACGCCCTGTGGTTTCAAAGTGTTGAATCACATCTTCAATAACTTCGCATAATTCGCCATATAATTGCACTGGATCATCTCCGTGAATCCCAGTAATTAAATCAGGGCATCTTCCAATATATGTCTGATCTTGTTCGCTCCACTCTACCCACTTATGATATAAGTCACTTTTTTTCATGGCTTTACCTGTTCTAAAGCTTGTTCCACATGTCTTTCTTGATAAGCCTTCGCGTCGTCACCAGTTTTTCCACTAAGAGTGACTGATCCAGCATAGTTTTTATGAGTAAATTTACGGTGTGAACCTTTGCTGCCACCCGAAATCTCGTAAAAACCAGCGTTTTTCAAATCCTGTATAAGTTCTCTGATCTTTCTTGGCATTTTTAAGCTTGGATTAAGTTGCAAATCTAAATGACGTAGGCTACGCATCACCTAATCATCATTCATCGCGATAGCAACCGCAGTGTAGGGCGGGTTAAGACATGAATCCGTAACCCACCGATTGTGGAGTCTTTCAATTCTAGCGGGCTACGCTGTGCTAACCCGCACTACGCGCTACGCGCCGTAGTGGTGAATAATTTGTAACTGCACTTGACATATGACAGGGACAATCCCTACAAATTGATTTCTCATAAGAGCCGGTAAATGTTTTCCTTTGGGGTGTATGAAATTACCATCAATCATAATTGGTTGATTATTTAACATGCGAATTTCCTCATAATTATCACAAATAAACCTTACAGTATCAGTCATATCAGGATGAAAAGTTTCAAATATCGTATTTAATAAATTGAATCTACCTTGATTGGCTGGCAGTTGATGGTTATTAGGACGTCAACCAATAACATGAATCCTATATCTTATTTGTCCGCCCATCACATAAGACTTTCCAAAACCAGGTTTTCTATAATACATAAAAGGTTCTTCGAGGATTCATGTGGAGCTGGCTGCCCGGGATCGATTTCGGTCTACCGAACTGGTTGGCGACTGGGTTTAAGTACTTAAAAATCAATTATTTATTTACGAACCATCAATTGCATGTCTCGTTTATAAGGGATCAAGCGCCAGTTTCCACATGAATCCTCGAAGAACCACATAAAAAGCCAAAACTGATCATTTTGGGGAGTGTTTTCTATAAAATATTTAGGATAAATATCAGCAAAAGGAAAACACAAATATGGTAATCCAGATGCTTCCAATTCTCGAAGCATATCTCTTAGCCATTCATTATCATAAGCATCTGCTTGAGTAGGGTATATAAAATCATACCATTTATTTATCCTCATTCTAATAGTCAAGCAGGGTGGGAAAAGCCCACCCTGCCACCCCTTACCGCATCACGCTGCCAGGCGTTCGTTCAACTCCATCAGCACCTTTTGCGCGGCGACCGGAACCACCGTGCCAGGGCCAAAGATGGCGGCGGCGCCATTCGCCCTGAGGTACTCGTAATCCTGGGCGGGAATCACGCCGCCGATGACGACCATAATGTCCTCGCGGCCCAGCTTCTTCAGTTCCCCGATCAGTTGCGGCAACAGAGTCTTGTGACCGGCGGCCAGCGAACTCATGCCGACCACATGCACGTCGTTCTCCACCGCCTGGCGGGCGACTTCTTCCGGGGTCTGGAACAGCGCGCCGATGTCCACGTCGAAGCCAAGGTCGGCGAACGCGGTCGCGATCACCTTGGCGCCACGGTCATGCCCATCCTGGCCAATTTTGGCGACCAGAATACGCGGCCGGCGGCCTTCGTTCTGCTCGAAATCGTCGGCCATCTGGCGGACCTTGGCGATCTCCTCGGCCTCGCCGAACTCGCTGCCATACACGCCGGAAATGGCGCGAATGACTGCTTTGTGCCGGCCAAACACCTTCTCCATCGCATCGGAGATTTCGCCCAGACTGGCGCGGGCGCGAGCGGCTTCCACCGCCTTTTCCAGCAGGTTGCCGGAACCGGCGCTGGCGGCTTCGGTAATCGCGTTCAAGCAGGCTTTCACCTTCGACTCGTCGCGGTTGGCGCGCAGTTTTTGCAGGCGTTGCACCTGCGATTCGCGTACCGCCGTATTGTCGATGCTGAGGATGTCCAGCGGGTCTTCCTTAGGCAACCGGTACTTGTTGACGCCGACGATGGTTTCCTTGCCGGAGTCGATATGCGCCTGTTTCCGCGCCGCCGCTTCTTCGATGCGCATCTTGGGCAGCCCGGTCTCGATCGCCTTGGTCATGCCGCCCAGACTCTCGACTTCCTGGATATGACCCCAGGCCCGCTTGATCAACTCGTTGGTCAACGCCTCGACATAGTAGGAGCCGCCCCACGGGTCCAGCACCTTGCAGATCGCCGTTTCGTCCTGAAGATAAAGCTGAGTGTTGCGGGCGATGCGCGCCGAGAAATCGGTTGGCAACGCGATGGCTTCGTCCAGGGCGTTGGTGTGCAGCGACTGGGTGTGACCCAGCGCCGCCGCCAGCGCTTCGACGCAGGTACGGGCGACATTGTTGAACGGGTCCTGCTCGGTCAAGCTCCAGCCCGAAGTCTGGCTATGCGTCCGCAAGGCCATCGACTTGTCGTTCTTGGGATTGAACTGTTTGATGATCTTGGCCCACAGCAACCGCCCGGCGCGCATCTTGGCCACTTCCATGAAGTAGTTCATGCCGATGGCCCAGAAGAACGACAGCCGGGGCGCGAAGGTGTCGATGTCCATGCCGGCCTTGACGCCGGTGCGCACGTATTCCAGACCGTCCGCCAGCGTATAGCCCAGTTCCAGATCCGCCGTCGCGCCGGCTTCCTGCATGTGGTAGCCGGAGATCGAAATGCTGTTGAACTTCGGCATTTCCTTGGAGGTGTAGGCGAAGATGTCGCCAATGATGCGAATCGACGGATCGGGCGGGTAAATATAGGTGTTGCGCACCATGTACTCTTTCAGAATATCGTTCTGAATGGTGCCGGTGAGCTTGTCGTGCGGAACGCCCTGTTCCTCGGCAGAGACGATGTAGAAGGCCAGGACCGGCAAGACCGCGCCGTTCATGGTCATCGACACCGACATCTGATCGAGCGGGATACCGCCGAACAATACTTCCATATCCAGGATCGAGTCGATGGCGACGCCGGCTTTGCCCACGTCCCCGACCACGCGCGGATGATCGGAGTCGTAGCCGCGATGGGTGGCCAAGTCAAAGGCAATGGATAGACCCTTCTGCCCCGCTGCCAGATTGCGACGATAGAAAGCGTTGGACTCCTCGGCGGTAGAAAAACCGGCGTATTGGCGCACCGTCCACGGCTGGGTCACATACATCGCTGGGTAGGGACCGCGCAGGAACGGCGGTACCCCGGCGGCATAGCCCAGGTGCTTGAGATCCTGGATGTCATTCCGCGTATAGAGCGGATTGACGTCGATCTGCTCCATGGTCGCCCAAACCCATTGCTCCAGGGTTTTACCGGTGGTTTTTTCCACCATCGCCTTCCACTCGGCGAAACTGGGCTTGGGGAAGTCCAGGCCATAGGCCATGGAAGCGAAATCAGGTGATTGACTCATTGGGCGACCCCCATTTTCTTTTGCAACGTGCTCAACAGCACCAGGCAGTTGGCGTTCAGGTGAATGAAATCATCAACCCCGGCGGCCTTGAAGGCTTCCACATGATCGGCCGGATAGCCAGCGAGCATCACGGTCAGATCCGCATTGGCCTGTTTGAGTTTTTGAACCAGAGGCGGGACGATTTCGGGATAGGTCGGGTCGGTGGAGCAGATCACCACGGCCTTGGCGCCCGAAGCCAGCGCCGCATCCGCCGCTTCCTCGGGGGTGCTGAAACCGGAGGGGTAAATCGTTTCAAAGCCGCCTACCCCCAGGAAAGCCGTGACGAAATCGGCGCGACCCTTGTGCTGAGTCAGTGGTCCCATGGTGGCGAGAAAGACCAGAGGCCGCTGGCCGATACGGGCGATGTAGGTTTCCGCCGCTTGCCGTAGCGCCTCGAACGCCTGTGCACCGCGATGGGCGTGGACGGGGTGGGTGGTGGGGCCGGCCTTGGCGCCGGTGCGTGCGGCCTGAGCAATTTCACCCAGGCTTGCCCCAGCCAGCGCCGCCTGAATCGCAGTGTCTACGCTGTTCGCGCCCGCCTTGGCCAGCGCGTCCAGGGCCGCTTGTTTTTGATCCGCGTTGGCCGTCGCCCGAAACTGGTTGAGCGCCATGGTTCGTTCCGTCTGGACTGCCCATGCGTCCACCGGCGCCGGTTCGATTCGGGTTTCCTTCATGTTGGGATACATGTTGGTACCGACGAAGATATCCTTGCGCTTGGCGATGTTGGCGGCCCGTTTGGCGGCGGTGTCGGCGATTTGGGCTTGCGGCCCGTCGGTTTGGAGTGCTTTCGTCATGCCGCCCTGTTTTTCGACCTCCTGGAAGATCGTCCAGGTCTGGCGGGCCACCGCGTCGGTCAGGGTTTCCACATACCAGGAGCCACCGGCCGGATCGACGGTGTGAGTAATGTGGGTTTCCTCGCGCAGCACGGTATGGGTATTGCGGGCGACGCGCCGGGAGAAGTCGTCCGGGACGCGCACCAGCTCGTCAAAGGGCGAAATGTGCAGGCTGTCGCAGCCGCCGACGATAGCCGAGAAGGCTTCGGTGGTGCCGCGCAGCAGGTTGACGTGCGGGTCGTAAATCGTCTGGTTCCAGGCCGAGGTGCGGGCATGAATGCGCATCTTCTGCGACTCGGCATTGCCGCCGAACGCTTGGACAATCTTGGCCCATAGCAACCGTGCGGCGCGCAACCGGGCGATTTCCATGAAAAAGTTGGAACCGATCGACAACGCGAAGCGGAAGCGCGGTGCAGCGTCATCCACGCTCAGTCCGCGAGCTTGCAGGGCGCGGAGGTATTCGACGGCGGTGGCCAGCACGAAGGCCAGCTCCTGCGTGGCGCTGGCGCCGCCGTTATGGTAGGGGCTGCCCTGTACGGTCATCGTCTGCAATTGTGGCGCGTTGGCTTTGGCCCAGGCGGTGAGCTGCGCCATCACGTCGTAGATCCCGTCCAGATCGCGGGGTAGCCGGCCATCGCGGGCCAACTGGCCCAAGGGGTCCATGCCGATGGCGCCGCGCACCTTGGCCAGCGATTTGCCCTGTTTTTTCACCAGCGCCGCCAGCAGCGCGGTGAAGGTCAGGGCGCTGGTGCTGGCCTGAATGAAAAGGGGCGTATTTTCGAGATCGACACCATCCAACGCCTGCGCGAGATCGTCGACACTGGAGATGGACAAGCCGCCTTTTCCCACATCGTCGGCTTCGGCCTGGTCGGCGTCGACGCCCGCCAGAGTCGGGCGGTCGAGCATCAGGTTGACGGCGTTCTGGCCGCGCGCCAGGTCAGCGCGCAAGGCGGCATTGAAAGCCGCCGGCGTCCCGCAGGCGATTTCCTGAGCGACATCCCAGCTCCCGGCGACATAGCCCAGCGGGGCCGCACCGCGCACGTAGGGGGCAAAACCGGGCAGACTGTCGATCTGCGGCAGGCCAACGATATCCTCCTGCCGATACATGGGTTGCAGGTTGATGTTTTCGTAGGTTTTAGTGACTAGCCGCTTCTCGAACGGCGCGCCCTTGAGAAATTTATCGACAACCTTCCGCCATTCCTCGTAAGGCGTGGGGGCGAATTCGTCGAACGTCGGGGTCGCCGCGTCGGCTGGTTGTTCTGGCGCGAGTGGCTGGTTTGACATGCACATCCTCCAAGGTGGGACCGAAAACGCGATGAGTTGGCGGTACCGGAGAAGTATAACCGAAGATTCGGTCGATTCCCGGCGTGGGACCGCTTGGGAAATTGGGGATCACGGTTGCAATCACAAGACGGAATGACATACTGAAAAGGTCTGTTATCCGTGATTCCCACTCAAATCTCAATCACTCAGGAGATCCTTGTGTCCGATAGACCGTTTAACGTACTGGGCATCCAGCAGATTGCCATCGGCGGGCTGGATAAGAGCAAGTTGAGCCGGCTGTGGGTGGATACCCTGGGTCTGACCCTGACCGGCAACTTCCGCAGCGAGCGGGAGAACGTGGACGAGGATATCGCCGCCATCGGTTCCGGCCCGTTCAAGGTGGAAGTGGATCTGATGCAGCCGATCGATCCCAGCAAGGCGCCCAAGGTACATGAGCCGCAGCTCAACCACATCGGGTTGTGGATCGACAATTTGGCGGCGGCGGTGGAATGGTTGATCGCCCAGGGAATGCGCTTCACGCCCGGCGGTATCCGCAAGGGCGCGGCCGGCTACGATGTCTGCTTCCTGCATCCCAAGGGCAACGACGCTACGCCGCTGAGTGGCGAGGGCGTGCTGATCGAGCTGATTCAGGCGCCGCCGGAGGTGATCGAGGCGTTCGCCAAAGTTCAGGCTTAAGCGGCGGCCCGAGCGGCCCATCTGGTAAAGCCCGGCGGCAACGCCGGGCTTTTTTATTGCGATGGGGAGAACGGTGTGGGTCGCTAACGGGCTTTTCTAGTCCAGCCCCAGCTTCTTTAGCCGGTAGCGCAGCGCCCGGAAACTGATGCCCAGCTTTTCGGCGGCGGCGGTCTTGTTGTAGCGGGTCGATTCCAGCGCCCGCAGGATGGCCGTCCGCTCGATTTCCTCCAGATAGCCTTCCAGGTTGCCTGACGGCGGTTGCAGGATCGGCGCCGTTCTGGGCTCGAACTCGCCGTGCGGGGGGGCGGGGGGCTCTGGAGTCGGTTCCGTAGCCTGGGGCGGCGGTGCCGGGCTCGGCTGGCCCGATTTCGATTCCGCCGGCAGCAATAGCTCCCCGGCCTGGATCAAGCCGTTTTCGCACAAGGTGAAGGCCCGCTCCAGGATGTTCTCCAACTCGCGGATGTTACCCGGAAAAGCATAAGTCACCAGCGCCTCCAGGGCGGTCGGCGCCAACTTCGGCGACGGCAAGCCGGACTGCCGGCTCAGCCGTTCGAGAATCGCCTCGACCAGTTCCGGAATATCCTGCGGGTGCTCGCGCAGGCTCGGCAGCCGCAGGTCGATCACGTTCAGCCGGTAGAACAGATCCTGGCGGAAGACGCCCTGCTGCACCAGCGCCGCCAGATTCTTGTGGGTGGCGCTGAGTATGCGCACGTCGGTGGCCACCTCGACGCGGCCGCCTACCGGCCGCACCGCCCGCTCCTGGATGGCCCGCAGCAGCTTCACCTGCATCGGGATCGGCAGGTCCGCCACCTCATCCAGAAACAGCGTGCCGCCCTGCGCGGTCTGGAACAGACCGGCCTTGTCCTGGGTGGCGCCGGTGAAGCTGCCCTTCTTGTAACCGAAGAACTCGCTCTCCATGAGGTGTTCGGGAATCGCTCCGCAGTTGACTGGCACGAACGGCTTGTCGGTCCGCGGCCCGGACAGATGGATCAGTCGCGCCGCCAGCTCCTTGCCGGTGCCCGATTCGCCGCTGATCAGAATCGGCGCCTGGCTGCGCGCCAGCTTGGCGATCATTTGCCGCACGCTCTCCATCGCCGCCGAATGGCCGAGCAGGACGGGGCGGTTGGCGTCGGGGTGGATCTCGCCGTGGTTCAACCGCAGCGCGGTGGTGACCATGTTGCGCAGCACCGTCAGTTCGAACGGCTTGGAGACGAAATCGAACGCCCCCAACTTGAGCGCTTCCACCGCGCTCTCCATGTTGCCATGCGCGGTGATGACCGCCACCGGCAGGTTAGGATGATGTTTCTGAATGTGCGCCACCAACTCCAGCCCGCTGCCGTCCGGCAGTCGCAGGTCGGTGATGCAAAAGGCGAACGGCCGGCGCTTGAGCAGCAGGTGCGCCTCGCCGAGGTTTTCCGCCGGATAACACGTCACCCCCAGCAGCAGCAAGGTCATTTCGATCAGCTCGCGGATATCGGCTTCATCATCCACGATCAAGGCATTACAGGCGTCCATCAAGTCATCTCCGATACGGGGCTCGCGGCGGTGAAGGTGATGCGGAAACAGCAGCCGCCCTCGGGCGGCGGACGGTATTGCAACTGAGCCCGATTCGCCTCACACAGTTCGCGGGCCAGATACAGGCCCAAGCCCGTACCCTTGGCGCGAGTGGTGAAGAACGGTTCGAACAGCTTGGCGGCATTGTCGGCCGCGACGCCGGGCCCGGCGTCGCGCACCTCTAAAAACGGCCGCGAGCGGCTGTCGTCCAGACCACCGCGCAGCTCGATGCGCGGAACTTCGCCGGGCCGGCTGCCGTGCTGGCAGGCGTTGGCGCACAGATTCCACAAGACCTGCCGCAGTAGATGCGGATCGAACATAACCGCCAGTTTGGGCGGCTCCACGCTCTGGCGCCACTCGGGCGCCGGCCCGTCCGGCCCGTCCGGCCCGCGCAGGAAATCTTGCCTGAAGTCCTCCAGCCACGGCTCCAGCGTCAGCCGCTCCGGTTTGATCCGGTCGCGCCGGGCCAGGTCGAGCACGTCGCCGATGATGCGGTTGGCGCGCTTGACGTTATCGTGAACGATTTGCGCCAGTCGCCGGTCGCTGGGGTCGGCGCCGGTCGATTCCTGCAGGAGTTGGGCGGCGTGGCCGATCGCCGCCAGCGGGTTGCGGATCTCGTGGGCGATGCCGGCGGTCAACCGTCCCAGCGCCGCCAGCTTGAGCTGTTGCAGCCGCTCGGTGGCTTGTTGCGAGTCTTCGAGCTGCACCAGCACGCTCGCCGCCTGGAGGCCGCTCAGCCGGGCGAAGCGCGGGATCAGTTCCGGGCGGTCCTCGGTGGGTCGGAAGGCGGGAGGTTCGAAGCCGCCTTCCAGCCATGCCCGCAGCCGTTGCGCCAGCGGCGGCGATAGCGCCTCCAGCGGCAGGCCGGGCGCGGCCTTCGGGCAGTCCAGCCACTCTTGGGCGGTTTCGTTCAGCAGTTGCACTTGACCGGTCGGGCCGACCACCACCACGCCGTTTTGCAGGTGGCGGATAATGCCTTGGCTCAGTTCGGCGGCCTCGAACAGCTCCAGGGTGCGCTGGCGCGCCAGCGCCTCGCCGCGCCGGGCGCGCTCGGCCAGCGCGTAGGTCAGCCCGGCGGCGATGAACAGCACGGCGCCCAGCACGCCCAGTCGCGCCAGGTCGTCGTTGGCGTCGCCGAGCTGGTCCCACAGGCCGGACCAGCCCCCCGGGCCGCGGGCCGCCAGCGCCAGCGCCTGGGCGGCGTGCCACTCGCCCAGCAACCAGGATACCGTCAACAGGATGAAGCCCAGGGCGGCCGCCAGCAGCGCCGAGCTGAGCGGCAGCAGGATACTGCTGGCGGCGACGGCGGTGATCAACAGGCTATTCAGGCTGCTGGTGATGCCGCCCGAGGCGCCGATCATGACAGTCAGCGCCACCAGGTCGACCACCATCTGCAGGTGTGCCTGCACCGCCAGATGCCATCGCCGCCAGTAGGTGCCGGCGATGGCGAGCAGCGCCAGCACCAGGTAGCCCAGCGCCGTCCATAGAAACAGTGACGGGTTCTGCTTGCCGAACAGGCGGTTCTGCTCGTCCAGCGCCGCTGCCGCCAGCAGCAGCACCGCCAGGGTCAGCCGGAAAAAGTTGGAGGCGCGGAACACTTGCCACAGGTAGCGGCGGTCCAGGAAACGGTCGGGCAGCAGGGCGGTGATCGGGTCGGTGACGGTCATGGCGGGGCGGCGCGCGGCGGCAATTCCTCTGGGACGGGCGATTCCACGTATAATTTAATCACACCGACGCCCTGATGGGCCGGTCATCGCCAATCTTGCGGTGAATGCGTGAAGATTGGGGTATTTCGGGATACAATGGCAACCTCACAGTAAAAGGGGGATGTAATCCGCATGAACCTGCACGAGTACCAAGCAAAAGAACTACTCCAGCAATTCGGCGTGGCGGTCCCGCGCGGCATCAAGGTCACCTCCCAGCAGGAAGCGGTGGAGGCGGCCAAGGCGCTGGGCGGCCCGCTCTGGGTGGTCAAGGCCCAGGTCCACGCCGGTGGCCGCGGCAAGGCCGGCGGCGTCAAGCTGGCGCGCAGCCTCCAGGATGTCGAGGAGATCTCCGGCCGCTTGCTGGGCTCCACCCTGGTCACCAAGCAGACCGGTCCCGAGGGCGTTCCGGTCCACGCCCTGCTGATCCAGGACGGAGTGGATATCACCAACGAACTGTACCTGAGCTGCCTGGTAGACCGCAGCAAGAAGCGCGTCGTCTTCATCGGCTCGTCCGAGGGCGGCATGGACATCGAGGAAGTCGCCGCCAAGAGCCCGGAAAAAATCCTGACCGTCGCCATCGATCCGATCGCCGGCATCCAGCCCTATCAGTGCCGTCATCTCGGCTTCCAGATAGGTTTGGGCAAGGACGAAGTCAACCAGTTGGTCAAGATCATGACCGGCGTTTACAACGCCTTCGTGCAGAAGGATTGCAGCCTGGTCGAAATCAACCCGCTGATCATTGCCGACAACGGCAAGATGATGGCCCTGGACGCCAAGATCACCCTGGACGACAACGCGCTTTATCGGCACAAGGATACCCCCGAGATGCGCGATCCCTCCCAGGAGGACGAGCGCGAGCACATCGCCCATGAAATCGGCCTCAACTACGTGGCGCTGGACGGCAACATCGGCTGCATGGTCAACGGCGCCGGCCTGGCGATGGCGACCATGGACGTCTGCCAGTTGCACGGCGGCGAGCCGGCCAACTTCCTCGACGTGGGCGGCGGCGCGACCGCCGACCGGGTGGCCCGCGCCTTCAAGCTGATTCTGTCCTCCGACAAGGTCAAGGCGATTCTGGTCAACATTTTCGGCGGTATCGTCCGCTGCGATTTGATCGCCGAGGGCATCATCCAGGCCGTCAAGGAAGTGGGTTTGACCCTGCCGGTGGTGGTGCGGCTGCAGGGCACCAACGTCGAGGCCGGGCGCGACATGCTGGCCAAGTCCGGCATGAACATCATGACCGCCGACGACCTGACCGACGCCGCCAAGATGGCGGTGGCTGCGGCCGCCAAGTAAACACCGGCCAACCTTGGGCCTCTCACCTCATCAGGGGAACTAGCGCACCATGAGTATTTTGATCGACAAAAACACCAAGGTTATCTGCCAGGGGTTCACCGGCTCGCAGGGTACCTTCCACGCCGAGCAGGCCATCGCCTACGGCACCAACCTGGTCGGCGGCATCAGCCCCGGCAAGGGCGGCAGCACCCATCTGGACAAGCCGGTGTTCAACACCGTTTACGAAGCGGTCGCCGCCACCGGCGCCGAAGCCAGCATGATCTACGTGCCGGCCCCGTTCGCCGGCGACGCCATCCTGGAAGCGGCCGACGCAGGCATCAAGGTTATCGCCTGCATCACCGAGGGCATTCCGGTCACCGACATGTTGAAGGTCAAGGCCGCCCTGCAGACCAGCTATCCGAGTGTCTATCTGATCGGCCCCAACTGTCCGGGCGTGATCACCCCCGGCGGCTGCAAGATGGGCATCATGCCCGGCCACATCCACCTGCCCGGCAAGATCGGCATCGTCTCCCGCTCCGGCACCCTGACCTACGAGGCGGTCTGGCAGACCACTCAGACCGGTCTCGGTCAGTCCACCTGCATCGGCATTGGCGGCGACCCGATCCACGGCATGAGCTTCGTCGATGTGCTGAAGCTGTTCAAGGACGATCCGCAGACCGAGGGTATCGTGATGGTGGGCGAGATCGGCGGCAGCGCCGAGGAAGAAGGCGCCGAGTACATCAAGGCTAATATCAAGAAGCCAGTGGTGGCCTACATCGCCGGCGTCACCGCGCCTCCCGGCAAGCGCATGGGCCACGCCGGCGCCATCATCATGGGCGGCAAGGGCACGGCGGCCGACAAGTTCGCGGCGCTGGAAGCCGCCGGCGCCAAGATCGTCCGCTCGCCGGCCGACATCGGCGCGGCGATGAAGGCGTATTTCCCCGGCTAAATTCATCCGAGTTATAGTCAGGTCGAGATTAAAGAGGGGCACTTCGGTGCCCCTCGCCGTTGGTGGGTGGGTGGGTGTGTCCGTAATGGATGCCATCGTCGGTACTCCCCAGGTTTTGTAGGGGTGGCGGGTTATGCATGTTCCTCGGGGCTTATTTGCTACATGGCTCGGCCCCCCATCGCTTTATATTCCCTCGAATTCATCTCGGATAAATGTGTGGCTGGCAGCCATGCTGCCGGTGGTGTGCTTGTTGCCATTTCTGAACAAAGCTCTCAACATCGACGATCCGATGTTTGTCTGGAGCGCGCAGCAACTTATTAAAGATCCTGTTGATTTTTATGGGTTCCAAATAAATTGGTATGGATATTCGCTGGATCGTGCAGACCTCATCAATCAGAATCCGCCTGGAGTCGCATATTATTTGGTAATAGTGGGCAGTCTATTTGGTTGGAGCGAATCCGTGCTCCACGCCGCGATGTTGTTACCGGCGGCAGTCGTAGGGTGGGGCTGTTATCGATTGGCACAATGTTTTTGCCGCTATCCCCTGACAGCAACCCTCATCAATATCTTTACCCCAGTGTTTCTAGTTTCGGCGAGTACGCTGATGTCGGATGTATTAATGCTGGCCTTTTATGTCTGGGCAGTGATTTGGTGGATAAGAGGGCTTGAATCTGGCCGTTGGTGGTATTTGGCCGTGGCGGGATCATTAGTGGTTCTAGCTACGTTGACTAAGTATTTCGGCGCCAGTTTGTTTGCTCTTTTGGGGACATATGCGTGGTGCTATGAGCGCCGCCTAGGCAAGTGGTTGTTTTATCTTGTTGTGGCGCTGATTCCCATCATGGCGTTTGAGCTTTATGTTCGGCATCTGTACGGACATGGATTAATCAACGATGCCTTCAATTATCCAACACATTACAGGATCCTTGGATTATCTCAAATATTTACGGGTATTTTATTTCTAGGAGGCTGTTTTATTTCTCCAGTTTTTTATTTCATGCGTCTATGGCCACCAAGAATTACATGGATTTTTGGGTTAATTTTTCTCGTTGGAGTGCCTTTACTATCTTGGATGGTTAGTAGTAATTGGTTAGAAACATCATTATTTTTTGCACATCTTTTGATATTTATGGTTGCGGGTATACAAATTTTAGCGCTTGCTTTTTTAGAGGTACGGCATCGCAGTGATGCAGTGACTTGGCTGCTACTACTCTGGGTACTGGGAGTTTTTTTATTTGCTGTGTTCTTAAATTGGACAGTCAGTGGCCGCAGCTTGCTGCCGATGTTGCCGGCGATAGGTATTCTAGTGATAAGGTATTTGGATCGTCAGGAAGTTACTCTTACTACTGAATGGCGTAGGATCACGCCGCTGGTTTCAGCAGGAATTCTGGCTATGCTAATTCTGGCGCAGGATGTCGTTTGGGCCAATAGCATTCGTACCGCCAGCCAATGTCTGATGAAGGAATATAGCGGTACACTCAGCGGTGGCATGGTTTGGTTTCAAGGGGCTTGGGGGTTTCAGTATTATATGGAGCAGCAGGGCGCACGAAAAATGCAGTACGATCATTTAACGATCCATGTTGGAGATTTAATAGTCGTACCTTTGAATAGTAATAATTTCTCCATTCCAAATCAGTCCAATATTCAGAAAATTGCTGAGTTGAATATCCCGGTGAGTCGCTGGGCATCAACCATGGATTTCAGGAAAAATGCTGGTTTCTATTCAAGTCTATTTGGGAGTTTCCCCTATTTTTTTGGTGCTGCAGAAAATACATACTTGATCTATCGGGCGAACCCATAAGACTAATTCATGGCTTGATTGTTATTGCTCTTTAGTTCGGCTCCTTTTTGGAAAACCTAATGCTCACCCATTCCCTTGTGCTCCGGGTCGTCATGGCCCAGCTCGATTTTCTGGTCGGCGATATCACCGGCAACACCGAAAAGATCATCGCCGCCGCCCAGGAAGCTCGCGACCGACTCCGGGCCGATGCGATCGTGTTCCCGGAACTGACCGTCACCGGCTATCCCCCGGAGGATCTGCTGCTGCGTCCGGGCTTCGTCGGTCAGGTGGAACCGGCCATGCGGCGGTTGTGCGCCGAGATCGAAAGGATCACCGCCATCGTCGGTTATCCCGCACCATCGCCCAAACCCCGGCGATCCGGGTCGATCATTGGGCCGCCCAACAACCCGCCGGGGCCTGGCCACGGGCGACCTTGCGCCAGGGTGCCAAAGGCCGTTTGCCGGTGGACATCCTCCATCAGCGGGTCTGGCTGTGGGATGGCGACGAACCCTAGGCGCGGCATTGGCATCTGATCGTCCGCCGGGAAGTGGAGATCCCGACCGAGATCAAGTACAGTCTCGGCAACGCCCCGGCCGCCACGCTGGCCCCCCGGCGGGCGTTCATGCAAGGACAACGCCATTGGATCGAGCGCGCCTTGCAGCAGGGCAAACAGGATGTGGGGCTGGGGGATTACCAAGTCCGTGGGTGGCGCGACTGGCACCATCACATGGCCCTGGTGATGAGGGCGATGCTGTTTACCTTGGAGGAGCGGTTGTGCTCCATCACCCGACCCGACCCTTGCTGAGTGGCACCGACATCCGGGCCTTACTCAACCAGTTCCTCCCCCGCCGGGATACCACCGTGGACGAGGTCATTCGCCAGATGGAGCGACGCCATCGCAAACGCCAAAGCGCAACCAACTCCGCCTACCGCAGGCAGCAACTTAACGAGTAGGGTCGGATCGGTAATCTGACAAAGTAGAATTACATACGATTGATTTATTACTGGTTCAAGGAAGTAAGGCAATGAGTAATACTAGGTTTGAAAACCAGAAAATTTTTCCTAAAAACTCACGGATTAGCATCGCGAAAATTTATCTTATTTTTACTGCTTCTGGCGCAGCGGCACTGATTTATCAAGTGATTTGGGGGCGTTGGTTAAGCTTGTTATTTGGAAATACGACAGTTTTTGTCGCGATTGTCTTGAGTAGTTTTATGTTAGGCTTGGCTTTAGGTAGCTATCTCGTGGGAAGGCAACTTAAGCGAATTGCCAATCCCATGATGGTTTATGTTTTATTTGAACTTGGTATTGGTATATTTGCGATACTATTTCCGTGGCTAGCGCAAGGTGTGGATATTTTCTTTATTGCTTTAATAGACGATAATTCCTTATTTTTTTTTAATTCATTAGTCCGAATAGTGCTCTCATTTACTTTATTAGTAATCCCAACAACCTTAATGGGAGCAACACTACCATTATTAACCGAATTTTTTCGACGCCATCCGAAAGGCAGCCATGTTTGGAAAGTGGGTTTTCTTTATGCGGCTAATACTCTTGGCGCGGCTTTAGGCGTATTTATATCTGGTTTTATATTAATCGAAATGATTGGTATACGTTCAACCACCCTAGTGGCGGCGCTCTTAAACTTTCTAGTAGCTTTGATTGGGTTTCAATATTCAAAACACTCCATCAGGTTAATTCCAGAAACACAGGCTAGTACTAATCAAAGTACTAACAAAAAACCGCTGAACAAGGCTGGACAGTTGGCAGTAACTGTGTTGGCAGCAAGTGGAGCGGTTGCCTTGGCATCCGAGGTTCTTTGGACGAGGACGTTAGAAATTTTAGCAGGCGCATCGACTTATGCGTTCGCAATTATTTTGATTATTTATCTTCTTGGAATTGCCGGCGGTAGCTGGATTATGTCATTTTGGGTCAAACTGTTAAAACAAACAACCATACCATTCTGGTTGGTTGGATTGCAAGCAGGAATGGGAATCTGGATGATAATAGCTATTTTTTTATTCCAAGGATTTGCTCATCATCTCCACTACAATGCCTTAGTAAGCATTGATATTATTTTTTTGGGCTATATACAAGTTGGCAGTATATTATTTCCATTAGCGATCTTATCAGGCGCGGTATTTCCGGTCGCCACTAGAATTATTGATCCGGATGCTGAAGATGCATCGGGCGAACACATTGCTCGCGCGTATGCTTGGAACACTATCGGAGCGGTAATAGGTTCTTTAATAGGAGGTTTTTTAATTGCGCCATTCTTCGATTACTTTGATGCCTTGTATTTGTTAGCGGCTCTGTACATTTGTGTTGCCATCCTTTCGATGATATTCATCATTAACAACTCGATTATTGGTTCCATAAGTTATTTTCAACGCTTTGTCTCTGTGGGTGCTTTAGCGGCGATAAGCGTTTTTTGCCTGTTTAAAATATATTATGGAAATATTTATCTTAATGGCTTAATGAATTTTTTTAAGATCATTAAACAGGACAGAAGTGTTGCTTATCACAAACCTGGCTTTCAAGGAGTTGTTACCGTAATTAAGGGCAATGATAAGTCATATGATCTTTTATTAATTAACGGTAGAGGAATGACGGTAAAAGTAGGTGATACCAAGATGATGGCCCATCTGCCTCTTCTAGTTCATCCAGACCCAAAAGATACCTTAGTGATCTGTTTCGGTATGGGAACGACTTACCGATCAGCGATCACTTACAATAACAAAGTAACTGTTGTAGAGCTAGTAAAAGAAGTATACGAAGCATTCGATTATTTCTATAGTGATGCGCAGCGTGTAAGAGATTATCCTAAAGGGCGGCTAATTGTTAACGACGGCCGTAATTTTCTTAAGACAACTCAGGAATACTTCGATGTTATCACTATTGATCCACCGCCTCCTATTGATGCGGCAGGAGTTAACAATCTTTACTCAGCGGAGTTTATTGATTTGGCAAAATCCCGATTGAATAAAGGAGGGATATTAGCACACTGGCTACCACTTCCACGTACTGGGGCAGGCGTGGATGATTGGAAAACCTTCTCTATGCTGCTAAATACTTTTGCCCAAGCTTTTCCTTATACACTGGCTATTCAGGGGTTGGAAGGCTATGGATTGCATGTTCTTGGATCCGGTGAGCCGATTTCATATTCGCTAGAAAAAATCCAGGAAAAGATTTTAATACCTGAGATTGAGCGGGATCTAAACGAATGGAAAGAAATACCATTAAAGTATTTTTCTCGGATGATCCCTATAGATAAGAATAAACTTGACCCTTCTTTTGTTTTAACAGATGATCGACCTTACTTGGAATTTTATTTATGGAAAACATGGTCCAATAATATTTTGAAACAGCCCCACCAGGTTTTCTGGTATTAATTTAACAAACCTTTCTTCCAGCTAATAATCCGTTGGTTTAAATCGATTCTTCAAAGGGGGAAGTTAACTTATCACTAACCTTGCAGCTTGAATCTCGTTCTAAGGGACTAACTCTACAGAGAAAAGCGTAAGAACCCTATTAAGGAGTCAATTATAGGTTCCGCGCCGTTGTATCCCAACCTGCTCTGTATTTAGGTAACTGCTATGCTCACTATTTTTCCCCTTCGGGTCGTCATGGCCCAACTCGATTTCCTGGTCGGCGATATTCCCGGCAACACCAAGAAAATCATCACCGCCGCCCTTGATGCCCGCGACCGCTTGCGGGCCGACGCGATCATGTTCCCGGAGCTCACCGTCACCGGCTATCCCCCGGAAGATTTGCTGCTGCGTCCGGGTTTCGTGGGCCAGGTGAAACCGGCCATGCGGCGGCTGTGCGCCGAAATCCAAGGGATAACCGCCGTCGTCGGTTATCCCGCCGCGACGCCGGAAGGGCTGCGTAACTCGGCCGCCGTCATCGCCGACGGCCGGATTCAGGCGGTCTACCACAAGCATCTGTTGCCCAATTACAGTGTGTTCGACGAGAAACGCTATTTCGTGGCGGGCACGGAACCGTTGGTGTTCGAACTCAAGGGTGTGCGGGTCGGCGTCACCATCTGCGAGGACGTGTGGCAGGCGGGACCAGCGCGGCGGGCCGTCGCCGCTGGCGCGCAACTGCTGTTCAACCTCAACGCCTCGCCCTTTCACGCCGGCAAGAGCCGGTTACGGCTGGAGATCCTGCAACAGCGGGCGGCCGAAAACGGGCGGCCCATCCTCTACGTCAACTTGGTCGGCGGCCAGGACGAACTGGTGTTCGACGGCGATTCGCAAGTGGTCAACGGACGCGGGGAACTGACCCAGCGCGCGCCGTTCTGCGCCGAAGGCCTGTATCCGGTAGACTTCAGTCTCGGCGCGACGGTGGAACCGCTGCCCGGCGAAATCGCCCCGGATCTGGCCGAGGAAGCTGCAATTTATCGGGCCATCGTGCTGGGCGTGCGCGACTATGTGGACAAGAATGGGTTCCCCGGCGTGGTGCTGGGGCTGTCGGGCGGGATTGATTCGGCGCTGACGCTGGCGATTGCGGTCGATGCGCTGGGCGCGGAACGAGTCGAGGCGGTATTGATGCCCTCGCGCTATACCGCCGGCATGAGCAATAGCGACGCCGAGGAAGAAGCGCGTGCGCTGGGAGTGAACTACCGCCTCATGCCGATCGAGCCGGCGTTCGAGTCCTTTCTCGGCATCCTGCACCCGGTGTTGGCGGGGCTGCCGCCGGATAGTACCGAGGAGAACATTCAGGCCCGCTGCCGGGGTGTATTGTTGATGGCGATTTCCAATAAGACCGGCAAGATCGTGTTGACCACCGGCAACAAGAGCGAAACCGCCGTGGGTTATTCGACCCTGTACGGCGACATGGCCGGCGGGTTCGCCCCGATCAAGGACGTGCTGAAGACGATGGTGTACCGGCTGGCGGTGTATCGCAATAGCCTGTCGCCGGTGATCCCGCAACGGGTGTTGGACCGGCCGCCGTCGGCCGAGCTGCGCCCGGATCAAACCGATCAGGACAGCCTGCCGCCCTACGATCTGCTGGATGCGATCCTGCAAGGCTATGTCGAGGAAGACCGTTCGGTGGAGGACTTGATCGCGGCCGGCTTCGACCGGGCGACGGTGGAGCGGGTGGCGCGGCTGGTGATCGTCAACGAATACAAACGCCGCCAGGCCGCGCCGGGAGTGCGGATCACCCCACGCGCCTTCGGACGGGACCGGCGCTATCCGATTACCTCGGGGTTTCGGCGGTAAGCGGTTTAGTCTTTGAGACACGGCTGCATCTGCCGCAGCAGGGCCTTAAATATCTTGGGGTTGCCGGCGACGATGTTGCCGGATTTCATGAAGTCGTTGCCGCCGACGAAATCGCTGACCAGTCCCCCGGCTTCCTGCACCAGCAAGGCGCCGGCCGCGATGTCCCATTCCTTCAGGCCAAATTCCCAATAGCCATCCAGCCGGCCGGAGGCCACGTAGGCCAGATCCAGCGAGGCCGCACCGGCCCGGCGCACTTCCACGCACTTGTCGAACAGGCTGCCAAAAAAATTGAGGTAGGCGGGCTGATGTTGGGGATGGCGGAACGGAAAACCGGTGCCGAGCAGGGCGCTTTCCATTTGCGGGACGCCACTGACCCGCATGCGCCGGTCGTTTACCTGCGCGCCGGTGCCGCGCGCGGCGGTAAACAGCTCCTGCCGGATCGGGTCGTAGATCAGCCCCGCTTCCAACCGGGTTTTGTGGCGGAAGCCGATGGAGATGGCGAAATGAGGGATGCCGTGCAGGAAGTTGGTGGTGCCGTCCAGCGGGTCGATCACCCATTGGTAGTCGTCTTGGCCGTACTGTTCGCCGCTTTCCTCGGCCAGGATGCCGTGGTTGGGATAAGTCTTGCGCAGGATCTGGATAATTTCCTGTTCGGCCTGCATGTCCGCGTCGCTGACGAAGTCATTGCGCTGTTTGGCAGAAACGTTCAGCCGTTCGAGGTGATCGAAATGGTGGAGCAGGATGCGGCTGGCGCTCAAGGCGGCGCGCTTGGCGATGGTCAGAACTGGGTGCATGGCGGATCGGATCGGTGAGAGAGCGAGTGACCGGGGTCTCCGGCGCGAGCGCGCCATGTTAGCAGAATTCAGCCAGCATCTTGCGGGGGATCGAGTTCGAACAACCCGGCGGCTTCCATCGAACAGGCGGATTGTTTGTATCGGAGGCGGTCAAGGGTTGAAGCCGATGGCGCGGATCTGGTGTCAGCCCTCGGGCAGTTCCACCTTGTCGTAGATCTCGGCCAGCGCCAGGTCGCAGTCGATGGACGACAGCCGCAGCGTGCCATCCAGCGCGCTGCATTCCGTCAACAGCCATTCCTGGCTGGCTTGCCGCCGATAGGATTCGACGTGGGGGCGATTTTGGGCGATCAGCAGGTATTCGGCCAGCGAATCCAGCTTGCGGTAATGCTCGAACTTGCGCCCCCGGTCGTAGGCTTCGGTGGAGTCCGACAGTACTTCGACGATCACGGTGGGATTGAGCAGGGTGTCGAGATGCATGCCGTCGAATTGGGCTTTGCCGCAAGTCACCACCACGTCCGGGTAGGTGTATAGCCCGGTCGGATCGACCTTGACGCGCATGTCGTTTGCGTAGACTTTGCAGGGGCGCTTTTTAAGTTGGGTGCTCAGTTCGCGGATCGTGTTGATAACGACGAGATTATGCGGCTCGCTCGCGCCGGTCATGGCGAAGGTTTCGCCGTTGAAGTATTCGCTCTTGCAATCGGCGCTGCGTTCGAGGGCCAGATAGTCTTCGGGAGTCAGACGGGGTTTGGGTTGCAGGGACATGGGGGGTGTCTCGATGGTTTCGATTGCGCGAAGCCATTGTGCCACAAGTCTGGTGTGAAGTTGCTCCGTCGCCGGTCGGGTTGCGGCGACGGAGCAGCCATGGCTCAATCGGCATAAAACGACCGCTGTTCCCGCACCATGGCCGTTAAAAGGTCCGCCGGCCGGAAGCGCTCGCCCAACCGCTGGCGGTAGTGCTCCAGTTTGGTCACCAGCTCCGCGATGCCCAGGCTGTCGGCATGGCGGAACGGGCCGCCCAGAAACGGCGGGAAGCCGATGCCGAACACCGCGCCGATGTCGCCGTCGCGCGGGCTGCGGATCACCTGTTCGTCCCAGCACAGCGCTGCTTCGTTGAGCATCATCAACACGCAGCGCTCGACGATTTCCCCGGCGTCCATGGTCTTGTCGCCGCTGGCGCCCAACACGGCATAGACGCTTTTATCCACCAACTTTTCGCCCCTCCCGACGCTTTGGTAGAGGTAGAAACCTTTCTTGTTCTTACGCCCGTGGCGCCCGTCGGCCAGCAGTTTGTCGGCAAACCCGGCCGGCTTCATCCGTTCGCCGAAGGCTTCGTGCAGGATCGGCCCGACCTTGGAACCGACATCGATGCCGACTTCGTCCAGCAGGGCGAACGGCCCGACCGGAAAGCCGAACCGCACCAGCGCCCGGTCGATGGCGTCGATGGCCACCCCTTCGTTGAGCAGGTGGCCGGCTTCATTGAGGTACGGGGCCAGGATGCGGTTGACGTAGAATCCGGCGCCGTCGCGCACCACGATCACGGTCTTGCCCTGCTTGCGGCCGAACTCGACCGCCGTGGCGATGACCTCCAGCGCGGTTTGCGGGGTGGCGATGATCTCCAATAGCGGCATTTTCTCCACCGGCGAGAAGTAGTGCAGGCCGATGACGTGCTCTGGCCGTTGCGCCGCTTCGGCGATTCTGGCGATGGGAAGCGACGAGGTATTGGTGGCGAAGAGGGTGGTCGGCGGGCAGTGGGTTTCCACCTCCGCGACCATCCGGCGTTTCAGCTCGAGATCCTCGAACACCGCTTCGACCACCAGATCCACGTTCTGGAAGCCGGAAAAATCCAGGGTCGCGGTGACTCGCCGCCGTTCCTGCCCGGCCTCGAAGGTGGTGAGCGAGCGTCGTTGCAGGCGTTTCTGAATCAGCCGGTCGATGTGGGCGAGCCCCCGGTTCAGGCTGGCGGCATCCTTGTCCTTCAGCCTGACGGACACTTGAGCCTTGCTGCTGGTGACATAGCTGATGCCGGCGCCCATCAGCCCGGCCCCCAACACGCCGATCTTGCGCACCGGGCGCGGCCGTGCGCCGGGGTCGGCGACGCCGCTGTCCTTCTTTAGCGCCGTGGTGGCGAAATATAGATTCATCAACTGCCGCGCCTGCGGGGTCGTCGCCAGTTCGCCAAAGGCTGCGGCTTCCGCCTCCAGTCCTTTCTTAAACCCCCGGTTGGCGCCGGTTTCCACGCAGTCGATGATTCGCAACGGCGCGGGATAATGGCCCTTGGTTTTGTCGAGCGCCTGCTCGCGGGCTTTCTGAAACAGCACGCGCCGGCCCAGCGGGTTGTCCTCCAGCGCCAGCTTGGTCAGACCCTCGACCGAGAGCAAGCCGCCGGTCTTGCGGCGGGCGACGCGGTTTTCCCGGAGCTGCCGCGTCAGTTCGACGGCGGTTTGCAGCAGGGTGGCGACCGGCGTCACCGCGTCCACCAGCCCCATCCGACCGGCCTTTTGCGCGTTCAGCTGCTTGCCGGTCAGCATCAGGCCGAGCGCGGCCGGAATGCCGATCAGGCGCGGCAGGCGCTGGGTGCCGCCGCTGCCCGGCAACACGCCCAGCATCACTTCCGGCAGGCCGAGCGCGGTCTTGGGATGGTCGGTGCAGACCCGGCCGTGGCAGGCCAGCGCCAGTTCCAGCCCGCCGCCCAGACAGGCGCCGTCGATGGCGGCCACCACTGGCGCCTTGAAATGCTCCAGCCGGTCGAAAAAACGCTGGCCGACGCGGGACAGTTCGCTTGCCTCGGCGGCGGTCCGACAGGCTTTCAGCATGCGAATGTCGGCCCCGGCGATGAAGGAGCCGGGTTTGCCGCTGATGAACACCACGCCCTGGAGGCTGGGATTTTGTTCCAGTCGATCCAGAAGGGCATTGGCCTCGCCGATGAATTCGGCCTTGAGGGTGTTCTGGCTCTCGCCGGGCAGGTCGATGGTCACCACGGCGATGCCGTCCTCGCGCAGCGCCAGTTGGAAAACGGTGAAATCGGATTCGGTCGTCATGGCGTTCTGATCCTCGGCAGCTTGCAATTTGCTCCCCTCTTCCCGTGGGAGAGAGGTTGGAGGTGAAGGTGGGCGAGGGGGAGTGTGTTTACGCCGCTTCCAGCACCATGGCCGCGCCCAGACCACCGGCGGCGCAGGCGGTGGCTAGCCCCAGTCCGCCGCCGCGCCGGCGCAGTTCGTTGAGCACCTGCACGATCATCCGCCCGCCGGTGGCGGCGAAAGGGTGGCCATAGGCCAGCGAGCCGCCCAGCACGTTCAACGTGTCCGGGTCCACCTCGCCGATCGCTTCGTCGCGGCCGAGTTGCTCTTGCGCGAACTGGCGCGAGGGCCAGTTTTTCAGATTGGCCAGGGTCTGGGCGGCGAAGGCTTCGTGAATGTCGACCAGCGTTAGGTCGCGCAGCGTGATCCCCGCCCGGTCCAGCGCGACCGGCGTGGCATGGGAGGGGCCCATCAGCCCGTCGTCGAACGGGTCGATGGCGGCGAAGGCGTAGGAACGGATGAAGCCCAGCGGCTCGAAGCCCAGTTGCTGGGCGCGTCGTTCCCGCATCAGGATCAGCGAGGAGGCGCCGTCGGTCAGCGGGGTGGAGTTGGCGGCGGTCACCGTGCCGTGTTTGCGGTCGAAGGCGGGTCGCAGCGTGGCCAGTTGCTCCAGGCTGGAATCACCGCGAATGTTGTTGTCGCGTTCGATGCTTTCCTTGAACGGGGGGACGAAGGCGCGCATCACCTCGCCGTCCAGCTTGCCTTCGTCCCAGGCGCGCTGGGCGAGTTGATGGGAGCGCAGGGTGAAGCGATCCTGCTCCTCGCGGCCGATGCCGTGGTTTTTCGCCATCTGCTCGGCGATGTCGCCCATGCCCAGGTTGGTGGAGTAGTCCTTGATCGCCGGCGACACCGGGATCAGGTCGGCGGGGCGGATGGTCTTGAACAGCGCCAGCCGCTCGCTCAGGGATTTGGCCTTGCTGGAATGGATCAGCGCCCGCGACAGCTTCTTCGAGGTCTGAATCGGCAGCACCGAAGTGGAATCGCAACCACCGGCCAAGCCGATCTCGATCTCGCCCAGCAGGATGGCTTGGGCGATGTCCACGGTGGATTGGAAACTGGTGGCGCAGGCGCGGGTGACGGTGTAGGCGTCGGTGCGGGGATTCATGCCCGCGCCGAGCATCACCTCGCGGGCGACGTTGGGTGCTTCGGGGATCAGGCCGACGCAGCCGTAGACCACCCGTTCGATCAGCACCGGGTCGAGGTCGAGGCGAGCCAGCAGTTCGTTGGTGACCAGCACGCCGAGGTCGATGGCGTTCAAGTCCTTGTAAGCGGTCAGCTGTCGGGCAAACGGCGTGCGCAGCCCGGCGATGATGGCGACCCGCTCGCCGGGCTTGTTCATGGAATTCAGGGTGGCCACAAGAGTTCTCCTCTTTGGATCGGGCGCGCGGTAGGGGTTTGGGGAAGTCTTCGCCTTTGCCCTACAGTTCAGCAAATCCTTGAAGGGCTTGCTTGTACGATATGGCGGACATGGCGATTTCCCGCTACGGAAGAAAAGCCAGGGGTGAGGAGATTTTTCGGTGCTTGGCTCACAAAAGATCAGTTTGAGCGGTGCTTCGCAATCGCTGATCCATGTTTGGCGCGCTGCCCGATTTGATGGGCTTGGTGAGTAGACACTTCGCCTCATCGGGCAACCGGATTGCTTCGTCCGCCTGTTGTTGAAGCAATCATTGCCCCGGCCGACTCCTCCGGTTGGGGCGAAACCATGAAAATTCCTTTCCCGGTGGATTTATTCCAAGATCGTAATTAAACACTGTTCAACTAAAATAGTCCTGACTATACTCAAATCGTTTCTAACCCTATCGATCAGTAAGGAGGTGTCCCGTGGCCAATCTATTCAAACGCATCAGCGACGTCATCGCCGCCAATCTTAACGATCTGGTGGATCGGGTCGAAGACCCGGAGCGGATGATCAAGCAGCTCATCCGCGAGATGGAGGAAAACATCGGCAGCGCCCGGGAAGGGGTGGTCGATGCCCTGGCCAGCGAAAAGCAACTGGCCAAGGAGCTGGACAGCCAGCGCCGGCAGGCCGGGGAATGGCACAGCCGCGCTCGGCAGGCACTGGAAACCGGCAATGAAACGCTGGCGCGGGAGGCGCTGCTGCGCAAGAAGGAGCACGACGGCATCGTCGCCAATCTGGAGGGATCGTGGGAATCGGCCCGCCGCACCGGCGAACGACTCAAGGCCCAGTTGCGGGCGCTGGAGGCCAAACTGGAAGAAGCGCGCTTGAAGAAAGGCAGTCTGGTGGCGCGGCAACGGGCCGCCCAGGCGCGCGAGCAGATGGATCAGGTCAGCGACCGGTTCCAGACCGGCCTCGATCTGAACAACTCCTTCGGCCGCATGGCGGACAAGGTGGGCGAAATGGAAGCACGGATGGAGGCGCGGGCCGAGTTGTACGGCGAATACAGCGAAATCGAACGGGAGTTTCTGAAAATGGAGGTCAACAGCGAGGTCGAAGCGGAGCTGGCGGCGCTGCGGAAAGAGCTTAAAGGTTAAACATCTCGGTTTTTATGGTCAGAGGTGAGGGTGGATCATGGACTGGACCTTGTTGATCGCGTTGGCGGTGCTGTGGCTGGTTTCGCCGATCATTCTATCGATCGCCCTCGTTATCGCCCGCCATCGGCTCAAGGAAGCCCGCCAGCGACTGGCGGGCCGGCCGCCGGGCGAACCCGCCGCGTCCGTGTCGGCCGGCGGGTCGGGCGTTCCACCGCCCAGGGTCGGGGGCGGACACATCGCGCCGGTCGATCTGGAAAACCTGTTGCTGCTGCGGCTGGAACTGCAACGGCTGGTCGAAACCGGCGCGCTGGCGGAAGAGCGATTTCGGCTACTGATCGATGCCCTGGATGAAGTGTGGGCACGCCGTTTGCGCGAGAGCGGGGTACAGCCGGATAGCGTGATCTGGCAGCGTCGCCGCGCCGAAGCCTGGAGCCTATTGGCGCACGCGCTGGATACCCCCTTGGGACCACCGCCCTGGCCGCCGGTCGCGCCGGAACCCACGCCGGTCGTGTCAGTCCCCGAACCGCTGCGGGCGGTATCCGAACCGGTATCGATTCCCTCGTTCCAACCGCCCGCGCCAGAGCGGCCGTTGCCGCACGCAACGCCGATTCCCACCTTTTCGCAACAGGCTGACGAACCCGCCGCGCCGGTTCCCGCCAGCGATTGGCGGCCCGCCGCGCCCAGCCCGCTGGAAAAGGCGCTGCATGTACTATCCGGCTGGCCGACGCTGATCGCGCCGTTTCTGGCGCAGAACATCGGCTGGTTCGTCGGCGGGTTCTGCTTCGTGGCCGGCGCGCTGTTCCTGATCGCTAACACGCGCGGCTACGTCAACGCCCTGGTGGTGTTCGCCAGTCTGTTCGGGGCCACCGCCTTCCTGCTGTGGGCGGGCTATCAGTTCCGCCGCAAGGGCAGTGATCTGGCCGTCGCCAGCAGCGTGTTGCTGACGCTGGCCATGCTACTGGCGCCGCTGGATCTGGCGGTTGCAGTCCGGCTGACCAGCGCCAGCGGTGGCGACGGGCTGCTATTGACCGTCAGCCTGTCGATTGCCGCGATCACGCTCGCGGCCTACGTCTGGGCCGCCACCCTGGCCAGCGCGCTGGTGGATCGGGCGTTGCCGGGACGTTACGCGCATCTGCTGGCGGCGCTGGCGGCGTTGCAACTGGCCGCGCCGCTGGCGGCGGTCGCGCCGGACTGGCGGGGGCTGGCGGCGCTGCATGTCGTCCTGCTGGTGTTGCTCGGTTACGGGTTGCGAACTTTCGCTCATACCTGGCTGCGGCGGCTGTTCGTGGACCAGCAACGGACGGCGTATTACGCGGCGGGCGTGCTGGTTTACACGGCGGCGGTGTCGTTCGTCCATCTGACCTGGATCTGGCCCGGACCGCTGCCGGCCGGTTATTGGGGGCCCTTGCTGATGGCCCTGTGCGGGCTGCTGTTTATGGTGGACGCCGCGTTCAAGGAATGGGTCAACAAATATACGTTCCTGTCCCGCTTCAGCTTTGCGCTGTACGCGCTGTCGATGGTCGCGGTCGCGGTGGCCATCCAGGGCACGCCGGCGACGCTGTTGACCTTGGCGCTGGGCGCGGTGCTGTACGGGTGGATGACCTGGCGCTATCGGACTTTGCCGCCACTGTATCTGCTGTTCGGTTGCGTGGCCGGATTGTACGGATTCGGGATCGTCGCCTATCTGCCGCCGACTGGGCACGGTTTGGCCAGTCTACCGGGTTTGGCGGCGTTGCTTGGAGTGGGGCGTTGGGCAAGTTCGCGCTCGCGCGCCATCGCGCTGCAATGCCTGATCGTGTTCGGCCTCCTGCTGGTCGGCGTGATGGGCTGGAGTCTGCTCTTCTGGCCGCGACCGGACGCACTGGGTTTCGCCACCGCGACGGCGACGGCGCTGCTCGCCTACCGTGCCGTGCGGCTGGCGCTGATGCTGCCGGCAGCGGATCCGCGCTGGGCCTATGCCGATGCCGGTGTGTTGCTGCTGGCGGCGACGGCGGCCGTCTACGCCCCGGCGTGGATACCGTTCGCCGGGGAAATACGGATCGCCTTCGGTCTGCTGGTGTTGGCGGCGCTGTGGACCGGTCTGGGTTTGCACGACCGCCGGCAGTCCGCCTCCAGTCGGACCGTGTTCATCGCCGGCGCGCTGGCCAACGTGGCGCTGGCACTGGCTTTGGGCGCTTGGCTGTCGTGGCCAGCGCTGCCGGGCCGACTGGAGCCGATGCTGCTGCTGGCGCTGGCGGGCGGGCTGCTGTTATGGCTGGGCCTGGGGTTGCGCTGGCGAGTCCTGATCTATGGGGTGCTGGCGTGCGTCGGGGGTATCGGCGCGCTGGTCAAGCGCGGTTATTTTCCCGGTCCGAGCAGCGGGCTGGGCGAGTTCGCCGGAGTGTTGCTGCTGTGGCCGTTGCTGTGGTGGTTAGCCTGGCGGTTTCCATGCGGTGAGAGGGTGCTGGGCGATCGAGGGGCGGTTGGGGCAGGGACGGATCCCGCCGGATCCGACACGATTTCCTTTCCGCCGGAAAGTGGCGGGGAGGAAGCCGTTCACTTGGTCCGTACGCCGTTGGAGCAGGCCATGGCCCTGCTGTGGGTGGTCGGGCTGACGCATCTGAGTTTGCGCTGGCTGCATGGCCCTGCTTCATGGCCGTGGGCGGGGACGGCTGAATGGGCGGCGCTGACCGGCCTGCTGCTGGTCGGTCACTTCCATATTTTTCGTTGGATGGCGCTGCCGATGTTGCTGGGGTTGGCGGGATTGCTGGTCGGACTGGACCGGGCTGGATGGTCGCCGCCTTGGCTGGGCGCGGCGGCCGTGTTATCCGTGCTGCTGGTCTGGCGGCTGGCGGTCGCGGCGCTGGACCGGCCGTTGACCTGGCGGTGGGCGCGGGTGTTGTGCTTTACCGTACCGGGCGGGGTTGACGGGCGTCGGCAGGTCGAGGAGAGCCTGCATTACGGAACGCTGTTCGTTGCGGCGTTGCCGGTGGTGGCCAGCCCGGCGTTGGGCCTGTTGGGGGCGCCGGCACCCCAACTGTTGCCGGCTCTGACGCTGAGCCTGTTGGCGTTCGTGCTGACCGGCTGGCGTTACCGGCTGGCGGCGCACGCTTACGCGGCGCTGGCCACCCTGACGGTCGGTGCTTGGCTGTCCGGTTTCTGGCTGACGCCGACGGCGCTGTTCGGGTTGGGCCAGCCGCTCGGCAACGGGATACTGAGCTTGGGTATGGCGTTGGCGGCGGTTGGATTGGAGCAGGAAGAGGCCACGCCGTTGCGATACTGGCGCGAGCCGCTGTACCGGGTGAGCGGCTTGCTCTACGTGCTGGCGCTGGCGGGAGCGGTCCTGGAGTTCCTGGTGATCGATCCCCGGTTGCCGGCTTTGTTGGTGCTGTTGTGCGTCGCCCTGTTTCCGGTGGTGCGGCCCTTGCCCAGCGCCGCCGCTTGGCGGGGTTTGGGGTTGGCGTTGCTATCGAGCGCGCTGGTCTGGAGCGTGGCGCGGCGGACGGGTTTCAACCCGGCCATGGGCGCAGGGGTTGCCGTCGGTTGGGGTTATGCGCTCTGGTTCGCCGGCAACCTGTTGCTACCGCGATGGAACGTCCTGTGGCCGGGCTGGGCGGTGGCGCCGGCGTTTTGGCCGCTGCTGGGCTTGATCGCCGTGCTGGGCGCCAGCGGGTTGGCAGTGGCGGCCAATGCTTGGTCGCCCGCCGTCGCGCTGGCCGGACTGGCGCCCTACTTGTTCCTGCTGTTGCGTAACACCGCTTGGCCGGGCATCGGCTGGCTGGCGGTCGGAACGCTGATGGCGAGCGGTTTGCTGGTCGCGGGTATGCCGCCCTGGGATTGGTTGAACGGCGACCGTGGGTTTGCCGCCGCGCTCCGCTGGCAGGCCGTCGCGCTGGTGTGGCTGAACGGGCTGTTTCTACTGGCGCGGCTGTGGAGACGTTATGGATGGAGCGTGGCGCAAAGGCTGCATTGGCGACGACACGATCTGGAAGCGCCGCTGTTCGGGCTGTCGTTTGCGGTTCTGATCCTGTTGCTGGCGCAACGGTTGGTGTTGGAGTTCGGCCTGTCGTGGCCACCGCTGGCGGGATTGCCCTGGCCGCTGACCGGGTCGGCGCTGCTGCTGGCGGCAACCGCCGGACATGCCTGCACGCTCCGGCTGGAACGATGGTCGGTGCAAGTGCTATTGACCGCTCTCGGCGCGGTGATTCTCGCCGTTTTACTGGATCTGGCCGTGCCGCCGGCGGGGTGGCTGCTGGCGGTCGCGTTGTGGAATGCCGTGCTGTTGCTGGCGTGGCGCTACGGGTCGAACCGGTGGGCGGTCGGGCGGAGTGCGCTGGAACTCTGGCTGGTCCTGCTGCCGGCGATTGCGGTGACGCTGCTGCCGCTGGTTCCCGGCATCGATGGCGGGTCCGCCACCGCGATCTTGACGATCCTGGCGCTGGCGGCGCTGGCCCAGGGCTGGTGGCGGGGAGAGCGACGCTGGTGGCAACTCGGATTGCTGCTGGCGCTGGCCGGCGGTTATGCGGTCTGGCTGGAGGATAGGGCATCGTTGGCGGCGCTGGCCGGGTTGGCGCCCTGGTACGCCGCACAGAGCGTATTGTTGATGTTGGGGTTCATGGCGACTCGGCGGCGCGTGACAGCCCGGTTGGCCGGGTTTGATCCCGAAGCTGACGCGCAGCAGTTCGACCGGTGGTATGCGTTGGAGCGGGCCATCGATGGCTTGATTCCCGGGTTGTTGGGCTTGAGCGGGCTCTGGCTGGGATTACACGCTTATGTATTGGCGGCATATCTGGCTGGATTGGGTCCGGCGTCGTGGCGCTTCGGCGTTCCCGCCGATCCGCTGGCGGCCGGCGCGGCGCTGACGGGGTTGGCGGGATTGGCGATGGTTCGGGCCTGGCGGTGGCCGAACCAGCCGAACTGGATTTACGCGGCGGCGCTGGCGTTGGCTCTGTTAACCGGTTACGGGCGGCTGGTCGTCCTGGGTTTGGCGCCGTTCACCCCGTGGGATACCGCCGGGCTGCTAGCCGCTGCGGCCGCCGCGTTCCTGCTTCATCAATTCACTGGATTGCGGCCATTGTACCGTCTGGCCCTGCTGCTGCCGCTGCTGGCGCTGGCGACGGCGCCCTGGCAACTCGCCTCGGCGTGGACCGGCGGGGCGCTGCTGGCCGCAGCCGTGCTGTACCTGTCGCTGGCCGGCACGCTGCACAATCCCTGGCCGCTGTACCTGGGCGTGCTGGCGCTGAACGGCGCGGTGTATCTGTGGGCGCCGCTGTGGGCGGAGCGCTACGGATTGTGGCAGTTTTACATCGTGCCGGCGGCGGTGTCGGTGTTGGCGTTATTGCATCTGCACCGCCGGGAACTGCGACCGAAAGTGCTGAGCGGGGCGCGACTGGCGGCGCTGAGCGCGCTGTACGCCGGGGCGGAGTTGGACGTATTCCTGCGGCCGGAGTTGAGCGTGTTCGTGCTGGCGCTGGCGCTGGCGCTGACCGGGATCGTCGCCGGCATCGCCCTGCGCATCCGCGCTTTTCTGTATGCGGGCGTGGCGTTTCTGGTGTTGAACGTGATCGGACAACTGGTCCGCTTCTATCCCGAACAAGGTTTGAGCCGGGCGCTGATTCTGCTCGGGCTGGGGGCGACCATCACCGTCGGCATGGTGGTGTTCAACCTCAAACGGGAAGCGATCCTGCGGCGATTACGGATCGTGCGGGCCGATTTGGCGGGGTGGGAGTAGGGTTGAAATGGTCGGGTTGGGCGGCGACGCTACCAACGGCGTTGGTGCATCAATGCCATTGGACTGTCAAAGTAGTTAAGACCACCCCGAAC
>JAPUDV010000117.1 GCA_027492875.1 Candidatus Competibacteraceae bacterium
GTAATTGGCGGGCGCGGATTGAAAAGAGAGACTACGCCTCTCAGTAAAGTACCTGCGCCGAGTTGATTTCATTGGTTCGCAATGACAAGGTTACGTTGCCGCCGGATTTGTGAATTTTTATTTTGACGATCCCCTCTATGACCGCTTCCAATTGTCCTTTGAAAGTAGCGCCAGTGACGGTTCTCAGCTTGGCGATTTTACCGACATGCTGAGCCAGTTCGTCGACTGGGGTCGAGTGGTAGCTTTTCTGAATCATGACGACTTGTTCGGCCGGGGCCGGCGTGGCCTCTTCCACCGGTTTCTCCGGTGCCGGTTCGGCGCCCAGGGCGCGGGCTACCTTGGCGCTGTCCCAACTTGCGGATAAGTCGGCGACTGCCTCGCCGTTGACCTGTATTTTCAGACCCAGCAGCTTGATGGCGTCTTCGGCGCTGTAGTACTGAAGTTCGCTGGGGTCGATGGGAGCCGGAGGCGTGGCGGTGAGGGTGATCCGCCCACCACCGGAAAGAAACCGCCGGTACGCCGCAATCAATCCCGGACCTGGATTGATGCCGTTGGCGCTCAAGCGCTCGGTCAGCCGCCGCACATGGTCGGCGAGATAATCGTCGATGGTTTTGCCGGCCTTGGCGGCGCAGTAGTTGTTTCTACGCTGGTTGAAACCATCGTCCTGGATCGTGATATTCAGACTGGCCAGCTTGGGCTTGGCTTGAGCGGCCAATTCCATGATGGATCGCGCGGAACCGGGGATGGCGAAACCCATGTCCATGTTCATCGTCGCCCAGTCTCGGGTATTGCTGTCTACCTGAAACGCCAATGTGTTGCGGGCGGTATCGAGGCGGTAGCCGATTTCGACGTTGCCGATAAACTGGTCGTAACCCATTTCCTGCCACTCGGTGCCGGCGAAATGCGCGACCTGCCCGCAGCCCAGCGCATCCAGATCGTCAAACGGCTTGCTCTGTCGGGAAGAGGGCAGCGACGCGCCGAGAATGCCGCCGTACAAGGGAAACTCGAATTCGCGCACGGAGAGCGACAGCGCGCCGGGCAGTTCCCCCCGGCCCAACTTCCAGCGCGTCTCCAGCAGGGCCAGAATGTTGGGAGCGTGCAGCCGGATCGCGCCGATGGTGACCACGTCGTTGACCGTGTTGGGTACGATCCGGAGCCGGCTGACGCCGAGCGATCCGGCCGGCGAGACCTCGATGCCGCCATAACTGATTTCAGCGAACGGCTTGGCGATCGCGATGAATTGATCGACATGCTGTTTGGTGTCGTACCACAGATAACCGCCCACACCGCCGGCGATCAGGATCAAGACGATGAGGAGAGCGACCACGATTTTCATCAGCTTGCGCATGACGGATACCTTGCTGGTGGTGGGACGTTGGTGGCGCGGCGGCCACGACCCGATGGTTAAATGATACGCTGCGGCCGGCGAGCTTGCTGGACGGCATGAGGATGGTTTGTTCGATTCGGGCCATTTGTTAAGCTTGCGAAGGCGTTGCCGGCGCGTTGGCCGGGTTGCCGCCGCCACCAACAGGAAAGAGGCCGTCCATGAATTTCGCGCAGATCGCTCTACAGATTCCGACCCTTCTTCTGCCCCGAGCGGGGATAGACCTCGCTCGCTGGGCGGTGGTCGCTTGCGACCAGTACACCTCGCAGCCGGATTACTGGGCGCGGGTCGAGGCGCGGGTGGGCGAGGCGCCCTCCACGCTGCGGCTGATCCTGCCGGAAGTCTATCTGGGCGCCGCCGATGAGGCACGGCGGATTCAGGCCATTCAGGAGACCATGCGCCGCTATCTGGCCGAGGGCGTACTGGCGTCGCAAGCGCCGGGACTGGTGCTGGTGGAACGGGAGACGGCACGCCGACGGACTCGCTGGGGGCTGGTCGTCGCCCTGGATTTGGAGCATTACGATTTCAATCCCGGCGCCAAGACCCTGATCCGCCCGACCGAGGGCACCATCCTGGAGCGGTTGCCGCCTCGGGTGCGGGTGCGCGAGCACGCGCCGCTGGAGTCGCCGCACGTCATGGTGCTGGTCGATGATCCCCAGCATTTGGTGATCGAGTCACTGCGTTCCGAACCACTGGAGCCTCTGTACGACGTTCCGCTGATGCTGGATGGCGGTCGGGTGCGCGGCTGGCGGCTGGAGCATCCGATGCTGGTGCAGTGGGTGGTCGAGCAGCTCGCGCGGCTGGCCGATCCGGCGCTGTTCGCCGAGCGCTACGGCGTGACCGACGAGCCGGTTCTGCTGTACGCCATGGGCGACGGCAACCACTCCTTCGCCACCGCCAAGCTGATCTGGGAGAACCTCAAACGCGCCGCGCCCGACCCGGCGGCGATCATGAACCATCCCGCCCGCCACGCCCTGGTCGAACTGGTCAACCTGCACGACGAGGGCCTGGAGTTCGAGGCGATCCATCGAGTGGCGTTCGCGGTGAACGTCGAACATCTGCTGGCGGCGCTGGCGACGTTTTGCCAAGCGCAAGGGTCGGCGCTGACGGTGATCGAAAGTCCGGCCTGGGCCGCCGCGCGTCAGCATTCGGCGGAGATGCGGCAGCCCGGCCGGCAGGTGATCGGCTTCGTGGCGAAAGGGCGCTGCGGTGTGTTGGTGATCGAGGAACCGCGCCTGACCCTGCCGGTCGCCACCTTGCAAGTTTTTCTGGATCGCTATCTGGCGGATCGGACCGATGCCCGGCTGGATTACATCCACGGCGAGGACACCCTGGAGCAGCTCGGCGCCCGGCCCGGCAACCTCGGTTTCCATCTGCCGGCGCTGGCCAAGGAGGATTTTTTCCGCACCATCATCCGCGACGGCGCCCTGCCGCGTAAAACCTTCTCGATGGGCGAGGCCGACGAGAAGCGTTTTTATCTGGAGTGCCGGCGGATCGTGCCCTGATGGGTTGGGTGCGGGGCGCAAGCCCGCGCCCTTGTTTGTCCCCTGTTTCCTGCGCCCTGATTGACGCTGGGTTGGCGAGGAGTTTGAGATGTCCAAGGCCCCGGACTTGAATTGGGTTCGCAATATCGGCATCGCCGCGCATGTGGACGCCGGCAAGACCACCCTGACCGAGCGGATGCTGTACTACGCCGGCGTCTCTCACAAGATCGGCGAGGTCCACGAAGGTGCGGCCCACATGGATTACATGGCCGAGGAACAGGAGCACGGCATCACCATCACCGCCGCCGTCACCCGCTTGCCGTGGCGGGATCACCTGATCCAGTTGATCGATACGCCGGGCCATGTGGATTTCACCATCGAGGTCGAACGCTCGATGCGGGTGCTGGATGGTTGTGTGGTCGTCCTGGACGGGGTGCGCGGGGTGGAGCCGCAGACCGAGACGGTCTGGCGTCAACGCACCCGCTTTCTTCTGCCGACCCTGTTTTTCGTCAACAAGCTGGACCGGCCCGGCGCCGACTTCGGCCGGGCGCTGGCGACGGTGCAGGATCGCCTGGGCGTGGAATCGGTGGCGGTGACGGTGCCGCTGCCCGATTACGACGGCACCGTCGTTCATTTGATCGACCGCACCCGGCTGCGCTTCAGCGGCGAGCGTGGCGAACAGGTGCAGGTCGAAGTCTGCGACCCGGCAACCTGGGACTGGGCGCAACCCTGGCGGGAAAGCCTGCTGCTGGCGGCGGCGGAGATGGACGAGGCGCTGGCCGAGCAGGTACTGACCGAGCAGGAACCAGAACCGGCGGCGGTGTGGGCGGCGCTGCGCCAGGCCACACTGGCCGGCAAGGTTTGCCCCTGTTTCGCCGGCAGCGCCCTGCGCAATCAGGGCGTGCAGCCGCTGCTGGACGGGGTGGTGCGCCTGCTGCCGGCTCCACCCGAGCGTCCGTCGAGCCTGGCGCATCGCGCCGATGGCGGTGAGGAGTGGGTAGCGATGGACTCGGCGGGTCCGTTGGCGGCGCTGGTGTTCAAGGTGCAGATGTGGGAAGGCCGCCGCCATGTGTTCGCCCGACTGTATCGGGGCACGCTGAAGGCCGGCGACGAGGTGACGATTCCCGGCCCGGACGGTGCGACACGTCAGGAGCGGGTGGCGCGGCTGTTCGAGGTGGACGCCAACCACAAGGCGCGACTGGATCAGGTGAGCGCCGGGCAGATCGTGTTGCTGGCCGGGCTGCGCTGGGCGACCACCGGCGATACCTTGTGCGCGCCGGATCACCCGCTGTGGCTGGAGCGCATCGAAACCCGCGCGCCGGTGCTGGGGCTGGCGATCGAACCTCAGTCCAGTGCCGACGAAGCCAAGCTGTTGGAAGCCCTGGACAAGTTGCAGCAGGAAGATCCGACCTTGCGGGTCGAGGAGGACAAGGAGACCGGCCAGCGCGTGCTGCGCGGCATGGGCGAGTTGCACTTGCAAATCGCCGGCGAACGGCTGCAGCGAGAGTTTCACGTCAATATTCGGGTCGGCAATCCCGATGTGGTGCTGCGCGAGACCATCGCCCAGGCGGCCGAGGCCGACAACCTGTTTCATCGGGTGATCGAGCAGCCCGATGGCAAGAAACTGGAAATGAGGGCGTGGGCGCGAGTGGCGGTGGAACCGCTGCCGCGCGGGGCCGGCACGACCGTTAGTGCCGAACCGCGATCGCGGCCGGAAGGCATTGACTTGAATCCAGCCCAGCGGGAAGCCATCGCCGGCGCCGTCGAGGACGTGCTGGCCAACGGCCCGACCACCGGTGCGCCCTTGCAGGATCTGGCGGTGCGGGTGCTGGAAGTGGAACTGTTCGGCGCTTTGTCCAGCGTTCAAGCGCTGCGGGTGGCGGTGGCGGAGGCGGCGCGCAAGGCGCTCGCGCGGGCCGGTGGGCTGATCCTGCGGCCGATCATGGCTACCGAGGTGGTGGTGCCCGAGAGCGACGTCGGCGCGGTGTTGGGCGATTTGCAGTCCCGCCGGGCGGCGATCCGGGATACGACCAGCTTGGGCGAAATGACGGCGATCCATTGCGATTGCGCGCTGGATCGGCTGCTGGGCTATATCACCGACCTGCGCGGCATGACCCGTGGCCGGGGTCAGTTCACCATGCGCTTCGACCGTTTCGACGTCGGCTGATCCGGCGAGGCGTGGCAACAGGCCCCGCCGTAGCGTTTGACGCTCAATCAATCGAACTTCCCCCGGTCGATCTGCTCCAGCAGCAGGGGCGTGATGTCGTCGAAGCGGACGATTCGCTGGCCGCGATGATCGCGCAGGAACTCCCTGGCCTCTTCTTCGGTGCCGAGTGGCGCCAGTTCGTGGCCCATCGGTCCGAGCATGTCGGAACCGATCACGTACCAGGCGGCGCGGGCGTCGATCCGGCTCAGACCGTAGTACTCGGTCACGCCGATGCGGGCGATGTCGTCCCGGTTGTGACCGGGCGCGTATTTCGGCAGGTTCAGCAGGTACTTGAACAGATCCTTGGCGCCGTCGAAGTGGTGGGCGTGACCGTCCTGGTACACCACCGTCGCTACCCAGTCGGGATAAAGGCTGACGAACATGCCGCAGACCGGGCAGGTGTCCTGGGGACCGGGCGCGGGCAATTGCAAAGGTTCGGCCCAGGCTGACGCCAGACTGAAGATCAGCAGCCATGCCGCCAGCCGATGGATGCCGAGCATCGGGGTGCCCCTGAAAAAAGGGGCTCTTCGAGGATTTATGTGGACCTGGTCTCCCAAGGTGGATTGTAGCTCGCCGTGCCGGCTCATGGTGAGGTTGACGCCTTCTAAAATCAATTGGTTATTAACGATCGACTCACTAAAAATCTCACTTATGAGAAACTAAGCCCCGATCTCCACAAGAATCCTCGAAGAACCAAAAAAGGGAAACGGCGGCGATTTCGCGGTTTGGCGACCGGGCTGCGTTTCACTGACCGGGTCCGGCCTGTCCGGTGTGCTGCCGCCGTTCCGCCCGCTTTTTGCGGATCATCCCGGTATCGCTGGCCATGCTCAGATAGGCGGTGCGCAAGGCGGCGTCGAAATTGCCCAACTCTCCACCCTGCGCGGTCTTGGCTGCTTCCGCCGCCGACCGGGAACCGAAGGCGACCTTGCTGTGCTGGGTCATCACCCCCGGCAGCTTCGAGCCGACCAGATAGATGGCTTTGTCGACGTTCACCAGTGGTTTCGGTTCGACGGTGGCGCCGTAGTCGGCGGCGTAAATGGCTTTGGGTCCCCGGTCCAGGTTCAGCGCCAGGCTCAGCGCGGCGCAGTGCAGCGAACAGGTCGGGTCCACTCGATCATCCTGGTAATGAACCAGATGGCGGCTGTAATGGAATTTGCGCCGATCCATGCCGCAATAGGGGCACTGGGGATATTTGCTTAATTCGTTTTCCAGCGGGTTCGGGTCCGGCTCGGTCTTGGGCGCGAATTGCAGGGGCGTGCCGTCGTCCGCGCACTGGGCGGCGTGGGCCGACCGGCTCAGGGTGGCCACGCTAGCGGCGGCGCCCGTCGCGGCGAGAAAGCGCAGAACCTGTCGGCGTTCGGTGTGGATGGGGTCGCTCATGGATTTCATTGCTCTTGTTGTGGTTGTGGGAGAGCAATTCTAAGGCAAGGATGCGTGAGGATCTTTGAGAATACTCATAGCAGGGCGACGATCGCCCGCTCGAACACCTCCGGAGTGGATTCGCCGACGATCCGGGCACGGATGATGCCCTGCCGGTCGACGATGAAGGTCATCGGCAGGCCCATGACCCGATAGTTTCGGGTCACTGCGCCTTGCGGGTCCAGCAGCACCTCATAGGAGATCTCAAGTTTCTGGACGAAGGGGCGCACGGTTTCCAGCGGTTGCAGCACGTTGACGGCGAGGATGGCCAGCCCCCGGTCGCGGTACTGGCGGTAGACCGGCTCCAGCGCCTGCATTTCGGCGTGGCAATACGGGCACCAGTCGGCCCAGAAGCGGATGGCGACTACCCGGCCACGATACTGTTCGGGGAAATGGACGGCGGGACCGTCCAGTCGCTCCAGGGTAAAGGCGGGGGCGGGAGTGTCGGTTTTGGCGGCGGTGACGTTTTGCTCGCAGCCGGCGAGGAGGGCGAGCAGGAGGAGGGTGGGGAAAAGCCAAAACGGGGATGAAGCCTGCAACAAGCCGGCGCTTTGCCGATCTCTCGAATTCGATGTTAGATCGAATACCTTATATGACATCGTGGATGACCTGATGAGGGTTACGATTAATGAATTTCCCACTTGAAATTATCGCCGAATGGGATGCCGAAGCCGGAGTCTGGGTGGCCACCAGCAACGACGTGCCAGGACTGGTCACGGAGGCTGAAACCATGGAGATGCTGCTGGCAAGGTTGCGGATCATGATTCCCGAATTGCTGGCGCTCAATGGCATGGCGCGGCCGGGCGATATTCCGTTCCGCCTGCGTAGTGAGCGACTCGAACATGTCCGGACGGCTTGATGGATGACTTTACCCCGGACCTGAAACGCATGTTGCGGGATGCGGGTTGTCATTTCGCGCGACAGGGGAAGGGCGATCACGAAATCTGGTTCAGTCCGATGACGGCCCGACATTTTGTGGTGGATGGTGCGATCAAATCTCGCCATACCGCCAACGGGGTATTGAAGCAGGCCGGCCTGCCGAAACGATTTTAGCGTCACCCCAACAAAATCAAATTTGACCGCAACATCAGCCATGTCGCCAGCGCGTAAAACACTCCGAATCCCGCCAGCGCCAGCCCGGTCAGCCGCCGAATCTCGCCTGGAATCACTGCTTGCAGGCTGACGATTCGGCGGAACGGCGCGATGATCCCGGCGCCCAGCCCGGCGGTGGTGGCGGCGAACAGCGGCAGGTACAGCGCGTAGCCGACATAATCGTAGCCCGCCTTCAGCAGACAGAACGGGCAGTGATGGTTGGGGTTTTCATAGATGTACAGCGACAGGAAGGCGACGATGCCGGCAATGGCGACGGTGAAGGTCAGCAGATTGGCGGCGGCAAATAGCGGCCCCAGTCCGGGCCAGCGCCGAAACGCCAGCCCCATGACCAGCAATAGCCCCGCCATACCGTAAAACAGCACCAGCGCTGGCCGCGCCGGGAAACCGGCCAGTTCCGCCGCCACGCCCTGGCCCGCCGCACTGAATAGCGAACCGCAGCAGGAGGTGATCACCTCCGGTTCCAGCCCGAGGAAGAAGAGGGTTTGCACCGCCCCTTCCAGCAACGCCAGCGGGGCCAGCGCCAGCAACAGCCCATACTTGACCCGCACCAACGGATAATCGTAGCCCTGATTGTCCACCCGATTGAGTAGCAGCCACAGCGCCGCCAGGAAAAACAGGGCGATCTTCAGCAGCAGGGTTGGGAAACCGAAAGGGTTGATGTTCAGTACGCCGGTGGCGCACATCGCGCCGACGAATTGGCCGGACAGACTTTCGGCGGTTTGCACGAATAGCAGCAGCGACAGCAGTTCCGCGCCCAGGGCAAAACCGAGCAGGGTGGAAATCAGAGAGGTCCGCCGTTCCAGCCTTAGCTGTAATTCGCTACCGCTGTGGATGTTCCAGTGGCGCAGGATCTTCCAGGCGAAGCCAGCGGCCAGCAGCACCGTGCCGGTGACGCTCAGGGCGATGAGTTGCAGGGCGACGATGGCGGGGGTGATCAGCATTGCGAGTCCCCGACCATGCGCCCGTCGTGCAGTTCGATGATTCGGTCCACCCGAGCCGCCTCGAACACCAAGGGATCATGGCTGCTGATCAGTACGGTTCGCCCTTGCATCGCCAGTTCACCCAGCAGCGCCAGCACCTCCCGCGACAGGGCGCTGTCGAGGTTGGCGGTCGGTTCGTCGGCGATCAGCACCGCCGGGTCGTTGATCAGGGCGCGGGCCAGCGCGGTGCGTTGCGCCTCGCCACCGGACAACCATTCGACCCGGTTCTCCGCCTTCGCGCCCAGCCCGAAACGGTCCAGCAACGCCCGCGCGCCCTCCCGCAGTTCGCGATACGGTTTCCCCAGCGGATAGGCCGGCAGCATGACGTTGTCCAGCACGCTCAACCCCCGAATCAGATTGAACTGCTGGAACACGAAGCCGAAGGTATGCCGCCGCACCTCGGTCAAAAACCGCTCCGGCAGGTTGGACAGCAGCCGGCCGTCGAGCGTGATCCGTCCGCTGGTGGGCCGCGCCAGACAGCCAATCAAGGTCAACAGCGTGGTCTTGCCGGACCCGCTCGGCCCCTTGAATACGGTGACGCCGCCGCGTTCCAGGCTCAGGCTAACCTCGCGTAGCGCCCGGCATTCGTTGGGTTGACCCTGGTTGAACACCTTGCTGACCGCGCGCAATTCGATCATCCGCGCATCGCCGCGTCGGGATCGGTAATCGCCGCCCGCCAGCCCGGAATCAGAGTGGCGACGATGTAGGGCAGCACGGTCACCGCCAGCAGCACGAGGATCTGTTGCACATCGACCGCCGGAGTCAGCCGGAAGTCGGGATACAGCACCGCCCAGCCCTTGAGCACCGGCGCGAAAAGCCGCGCGCCGCCGTAAAACACCTGCCACCAGGCCAGCAGATAGCCCGCCAGAAACGCGGTCAGCGACAGCAGCGCACCTTCCCATAATTTCATGCGCAGGATGTCGCCGGTTTCCCAGCCGATGGCCTTGAGGATACCGATCTCGCGCTTTTCCTCGGCGCTGAGGCCGGCGGCCTTGTCCCAGGCCAGAATCAGGAAGGCCAGCAGCAGCGAACCCAGCGCGACGAACACCATGCCCTCGCGCCAGTGGAACACGGCGTCGTAGGTGCCCAGGATTTCCGCGCGCAGGATCGGCCGGCTGGCGGGCAGGGCGAGCACGATTTTGCCGGCCACGGTACTCGCTTCGCGCGGGTTGCGCACCGTCAGCACGGCGTCGGTGTAGACCTCCGGCGGCAGTTGGAAAAGCTGGCGAAAGCCGGCTTCGGACAGCAATAGCAGGTCGGCGCTCAGCAATTCCGAAGCGGAATCCAGCACGCCGGTGATTTTCAGCGGCAGTGGCCGTCCGTCGGCGGCGCGCAGGCTGAGATAGTCGCCAACGCCGATCTGGCGGATCCGCGCCAGCGCCGCGCCGATCACGGTTTCATCCGCCGCCAGCCCGCGTTCCGGCGCGACCATCAGCGTGTAATTGGCCTTGACCGCCGGATCATAGTAATAACCCCACAGCCGACCCCTTGCGGAACTGACCCCGCGAATTCGCCGCAAGGTATCCAGCCAGGCCGCCGGCAGCAGATCGTGGCGACCGGCGACCAGCTTTTGTACGGCCACCTCCGGCGCGTCTTGCAGCAGCAGCGCCGCTTCCCGCCGCAATCCCTGACTGAGCAGCAGCACCGAGGCAAACAGAAACACCAGCAGGGTATAAACCAGCAGCAGGCCGAGATTGCGGGTCTTGCGTCGCAACAGGGCGGCGAGGGTGTAGTCGATCAGGTATTTCTGCCGTTCGAGGGAGGCGCGCATGGCGGAATCGGCGGCGGTGGGGAACGCGGGCGGCTGCATGGCATCACAATCGCATCGACCGGTTCCGACCGGCATTGACAATTCTCAGAAAGGAAGATCTCGACGATGAAAAAACTGCTGTTGTCTCTGTTGCTGCTGGGCGGCTGCGCCGTGGCGCCGCCCGACGGGGTGACTCCGGTCGCCGGCTTCGAACTGAACCGCTATCTGGGTCAGTGGTACGAAATCGCCCGGCTGGATCATTCCTTCGAGCGCGGCCTGAGCAACGTGAGCGCGAGCTACAGCCCGCGCGACGATGGCGGCATCCGGGTATTGAACCGGGGCTACGACGCCGAAACCGGTCGCTGGAAAGAGGCCGAGGGCCGCGCCTATTTTACCGGCGAGCCAACGGTCGGTTCGCTGAAAGTGTCGTTCTTCGGCCCGTTCTACGGCGGCTATCACATCGTCGCCCTGGACCGGGAAAATTATTCCTACGCCATGATCAGCGGTCCCAGCCGGGATTATCTGTGGATTCTGGCCCGCGACCGGCAACTGTCGCCGGTCGTGCTGGACGGTCTGCTCCAGCAGGCCAGGGCGTTGGGCGTTGCCACCGAGCAACTGATCGTGGTCAAGCAGGATCGGGACGATGCGTGAAATCCCCACCGCTCAATGGGAATGCAGGGTGAGGCTGGGCGAGAGGCAATTGCCGCAGTGCTGAAAACCACCCCTTTCTCACTTCGGCCCGGCATCTCGCAACCACCCTGTTCATGTATCTACGCATTCTATAATAATCCCTACACTACCCGCAGGAATCCCGGATAGACCACTCTCGCGCTTGCGTGGTCGGCGCCGGTTTTCGTCGGCGGAAAGCCGTTGGTTCGAGTGCTGGCGGGAATACGGACGGAATGTGGGATTGAGCGATAAATGATCATCGAGCGGTGGCGTGTCGGAGTCTGGGCGGAGCCGGGTGCGATTCTGCTCGGCTTGATGATCGTGTTGGGCGGTTGCTCGAAACCGGAACCGATCGAGGTCGGCTTCGTGGGGGGCGTTTCCGGGCGGGTTGCCGATCTTGGCATCGCCGGGCGCAACGGCGCCTTGCTCGCCGTGGAATTGCGCAACCAGGCCGGTGGCCTGGCGGGACGCGAGGTGGAACTGATCGTCAGGGACGACGAGCAGAATCCGGAAGTGGCCGAGCGGGTGACGCGGGAACTGATCGCCCGGGGAGTTGCCGCCATCGTCGGGCCGATGACCAGCGTTATTGCGATGCGCATGGTTCCAATCGCCAACGAGGCCGGGATGCTCCTCATGAGCCCGACCGTTGCGACCGACGACCTTTCCCACCAGGACGACTACTTCTTTCGCGTGAGTTCCTCCACCCGGGAATATGCGACCAAGATCGCCCTTTACCAGCAGCGCTCGCTGCGCGTGGCGGCGGCCTACGATCTGGGCAACCAAGCCTACACGGTAAGCTGGCTCCACGATTTTCGCGATACCTTGGCCAAAAACGGTGGCGCGGTCATCCGGGCGCTCGGTTTCAAATCGGGAGGCGACACGTTTTTTTTGCCGATCGCCCGCGATCTGCTGGCGGCCCAACCCGATAAGGTGCTGATCGTTGCCAATGCGGTGGATTCGGCGCTGTTGTGCCAGCAAATCCGCAAGCTCGATGCCCGGGTGCCCATCGTGATCGCCGAGTGGGGAGCGACCGAGCAGTTGGTCGAACTGGGCGGCAGGGCGGTGGAGGGCGTAACGGTAACGCAATTCTTTGATCGTGACAGCACCAACCCCCGTTATCGGGCATTTCGCCAACTTTATTGGGACCGTTTCGGTCAGGAGCCCGGTTTTGCGGGCACGGCTGGGTTTGATGCCGCCAATGTGGTGATGGACGCCCTCGCCGAGCGCCGGTCCGGGCAGAGCCTCAAGGAAACCATACGGGCGGTGCGGCGGTTCGAGGGGGTTCAAAACCCGCTGTATTTCGATGATCACGGCGATACGAAGCGCGAAACGTTCGTCTCCGTCGTGCGCGACGGCCAGTTCGTCAAGGTCGAGTGAAACCCATGCGGAGGCAATCTCTCCGGCAATGGTTGACGCTGCGGTTCGTGTGGGTGGCCGCGTTGCCCTTGACCGTAGTGGCCGCGTTGGTGTGGCTATGGTTGGCGCCCCTCATCCGCGCCGACTTCGAAATGCGCCACCAGGCGCTGGCTCGCGCCGTGACCGGCCAGATAGAGACCTACCTGTTGGGCGTCCAGCGCCAGATCGACGCGGTCGCCATATTGAGGCGCAACCTGGGCGACCGGCCCACTCCTGACTGGTTTGGGCTGCTCGACGCGCACGTCGGTACGGGCGAGGTGTTCGAGGCGATCTACATGGTCGACGCGGCCGACGCGGTGCATTCCGTGGGCTTGCCCGAATCCCTGCGCGACCGGCGCGAGGATTTGATCGGGCTCGATCTGTCCCGGCGCGACTTTCTGCATCGGGCGCGCGAACACGGCGAGAGGGTCTGGTCCGGAGTGTTCCTGTCCGCCGTGACGGGACGACTCGCGGTGGTGCTGGCGGTTCCGGTGGTCGATCAGGCGATCGTCGGCGAAATCGCCATCGAGCCGCTCGCCGCCCTTTTGAGCAAGCTACCCGGCGAATCGGATCTGCTCGCGCTGATCCTCGACCATCGCGGCCAGATCATCGCCCATTCCGGGCGTGCCTTCGGTGGCCAGCAATTCAATTTGAGCGACTTGCCCATTATCCGCGATGCGTTGCGGGGCCAGTTTGCGACCCGAAGCCTTAAATTCGAAGGCGAAGCATACGTCGGAACCGTGATCGGGGTTCCGCAGGTCGATTGGACCGTCCTGATCGCCCAACCGCAGCGCGCGGTGTTCCGGTTAGTCTCGACCGTGCTGTGGGTGATGGTCGCCGGGGTGGGGGTGCTGCTGCTGCTGGCGACCTTGGCCGGATGGGAGCTGGCCCGCGATTTCTCGAAGCGCTTCGCCTCCTATATCGAACAGGCCGGCGCGATTGCCAGCGGCGATTACGACCGCCCGTGGCCGACCTCCCATATTGTGGAATTCGCCGATCTGGCGAACGATCTCCAGCGCATGTCGCTGGCGATTCGCCAGCGCGAACGGGCGATCCTCGCCAGCGAAGCGCGATTTCGCGACCTCTCGGCCATGGCGTCCGACTGGTTTTGGGAACAGGACGATCAATTCCGCTTTACCTTTTTCTCCTCGGGCGTCGCGACGCTCGGCCTGACGCGGGCCGGCATCGTGCCCTCCACGCTGTTGGGCAAGACCCGCTGGGAAATGCCCATCGACATGACGGCCGAACAATGGGCGGCGCACCGATCCATGCTGGAAGCCCACCAACCGTTTCGGGACTTCGAGTACCGATTGTTTTTGAGCGGTGGCGCCGAACGCTGGTTCAGCGTCAACGGGCAACCGCGCTGCGATGCCGCTGGCCGGTTTGTCGGCTATCGCGGCACCGCCCGGGATATCACCGAGCGCAAGCAGGCCGAAGCGCGCCAGCGGCTGGCGTCGGTGGTGTTCGAGGCGGCCCGCGACGCCATTCTGGTGATCGATGCCGAGGCAAGAATCGTTGCCGTCAACCCGACCTTCACCGCGATTACCGGCTACGCCGAAGCGGAGGTGCGGGGGCGAACCCCGCGCTTGCTGTGGGCCGACCACCCGCCGGAGGCCTACTTTACGACCCTGTGGCGGACCGTTTTACGCGAGGGGGCGTGGCAGGGTGAGTTCTGGGGCCGATGCAAGGACGGCGAACGCCGCGCGGCCCTGGCCAGCCTGGGGGCGGTACGGGACGCGGCGGGTCGAGTGACCCACTACGTCGGCATCGCCACCGATATCACCGCCTCGAAGGTTGCCGAGGAGCGCATCGAGCACCTGGCCTTTTTCGATACGCTGACCGACCTGCCCAACCGGGCGCTGCTGGCGCAGCGGGCCGAACTGGCGCTAGCACTGGCCGGGAGACACCGTAGTGCCCTGGCGGTACTGTTTCTCGATTTGGACCGGTTCAAGGACGTTAACGACGCGCTGGGTCACGCCGAGGGCGACGCGCTGCTGCTCCAGGTGGCCGGGCGCCTCAAGACACTTACCCGGACCGAGGACACGGTCTGTCGGCTGGGGGGCGACGAATTCGTGTTGTTGTTGCCGGAAGCCAACCAGGAGGGGGCGCTGCGGGTGGCCGACAAGGTTCTGGCGGCGTTCCACGCGCCGTTCGTCGTGGTCGGCCATTCCTTGCAGGTCACCGTCTCCATCGGCATCGCCCTCTATCCGCACGATGGCGTCACGACCAGCGAACTGCTCAGGAATGCCGACACCGCGCTGTACCGGGCCAAGCAGGACGGCCGCAACACCCGGGTGTTCTACGACCGGGCGATGAACGCCGCCATCGTCGAACGGTTGTTGCTGGAAGCAGATTTGCGCCAAGCCCTGGCGGCCGGCCACCTGCGCGCCTATTTCCAACCCAAAGTCCGGTTGGCCGACCAGGCGTTGGTCGGGGTCGAGGCCCTGATGCGCTGGTTCCACCCCGAGCGCGGCCTGATCCCGCCGGACCTGTTCATCCCGGTGGCGGAGGCCAGCGATCTCATCATCGCGCTCGGCGATTGGATACTGGCCGAGGTCTGCCGGCAACTGACCGCCTGGCGACGACAGGGTTGGCCGCCGTTGGTCGTCGCGGTTAACCTGGCCGCCCGCCATTTCCGCCAGCCGGGCCTCGCCGACCGGATTCGCAGCTTGCTGGAAACCCATGGTTTGCCGCCCAATGTCCTGGAACTGGAGCTGACCGAATCCACCCTGCTGGAGATTGGGGCGCAGACCTCGGATACGCTGCGCGCCTTGGAACAACTGGGAGTCGGATTGGCCATCGACGACTTTGGCACCGGCTACTCCAGCCTGAGCTACCTCAAGCGCCTGCCGCTCACCGCGCTGAAGATCGATCAGAGCTTCGTGCGCGATCTGGCCACCGACCCCGACGACCGCGCCTTGGCCGCCGCCATCGTTGCTATCGGCCACCAGATGAATATGGTGGTGGTGGCCGAAGGGGTTGAGACCGAGGACCAGCGTCACGTCCTGCTGGAGCAGGGCTGCGACCTGGCCCAAGGCTACCTCTTCGGACGGCCCATGCCCGCCGAGGAGTTTGCTGGCTGGCGAGCGCGTCACGAGCGTTGCGCTGCCGATCCGCCGATCGTGGTGCGAAGCGGGATCGGAACGATGCGTGCTGTCTCGCCGCTCAGTGGAAATGCGGGGCGAGATCGGGCGGGGGAGGCAGCAGCGCGCCGGTGGGAAAATGGTCCAGCGCCGCCGGATGATCCTGAAACGGGCTGTGCCGGTCGGCCTGGGTCGGATGGCGGGTATAGCGGGCCTCGGTGAACAGGCTAAGGTCGGTCAAGCCCAGTTCGCGGACCAGCGCCCGGCTGGCGGCGCGATCCGCCGAGCGGGAGCGCCGCGCCGCGTCCGCCAGTGTCAGGCCGAACAGCAGCAACAGGGCTGCCAACAGAACTTGGGCATAAGACGAGGGGCGGGTGGCGAAACGGCTTCGAGAAAGCAAGCTGCGAGTCCTCCGGATTCGATGGGCGGCATACCAGCCGGCGCGAGAGAAACGGCCTGCTTAGCCATGGTGCGATAAATACCACAGCACCCCATTCCCAAGCAGCGAAAGCAGAGCCACGCCGCGCCAAAAGCCGACCGGATTGCGTTCCAGCAAGGGTCGGACGGGACGCTCGACGAACTCCGGGTTGGGATAACGCAAATCGTAGATCAGCTCGGTCTCGACCACATAGCGGCGTCTTGGGTCAATCCGCACGGCTCTTTCCAAAGCCCCATCTACCCAGACCGGCAAGTCCGGCCGTTCGTTTCGAGCAGAGACATAGCGCAGCCGGGCCATCCATTTCGCGCTGATCTCCCGCCCCAACCGCTCGCCGTAAGGCAAATGACCTGTGAGCAACTCATAAGCGATAACGCCGAAGGCAAACAGATCGGTGCTGGTGGTGGCCGATTCACCGCGCAAGACCTCCGGCGCCGTGTAGTTCTTGGTGCCGAGCAAATCGGTTTGCGCCACCGGCGAGGCCATTTCAGCGATACCGGCAATTTTCGCTGAACCGAAATCGATGATTCGCACGATGCCGTGGCGGTCGATATGGATATTTTCCGGCTTCAAATCCCGGTGCAGCATATCCAGCCGGTGAAAAGCGCGGATGCCACAAGCAACCTGCTGCAAAATCTCCCGCACTTTAGCCAGTGAGGGGTGCGGATGATCGGCCATCCATTGCCGCAGGGTCTGGCCATCCAGATGCTCCAAAATGTGATAGAGAAAGCGCCGCCGCCGCACCGGCTCGATGACTTTCAACACATGGGAATTGTTGATGCGCCGACCGACCCATTCCTCATGCCGGAACCGTTCCAGATAGCCTGGATCATCCTCGAAATTCACCGACGGCGTTTTCAACACCACCTGTTTCCCGGAATCCTCATCGAGTGCCAGATAAAGTTGGCTGGTCGGGCTGGCGTGGATTTCCCGCAGGATGCGGTAGCCATCCAGGATCATGCCCGGTTCCAAAGCCGGCGGAAATGGCAGTTCGGTCAATTCCCGGAACACCGAGTCGGCATCGGGTATCGGCAGATCGTCGATGCAGAGCAATTGGCAGGTCAGGTTATCCGGGCTGCCGGCGGCGCGGGCGGCGGCGGTCAGGGCGCGGCAGGCGGCATCGAGATGGTCGCCGTGCTCGCCGATCAGGCGCTTGATCTGCAAAGGCGGCACATATTCATGAACGCCGTCGGTGGTAAACAAATACCGGTCGCCGATTTCGACCGGCAGGCTGCGATAGTCGATTTCCAGGTGGGTGTCGATGCCCAACGCCCGGTTCAGGTAAACCCGCTGGGCGCTGGCCCAACTGTGGTGATCCTGCGTCAGCGGCTCCAGCGTGGCGTCGCGCAATTGCCAGATGCGCGTGTCGCCGATGTGAAAGACATGCGCGGTGGTGGATTTCAGCACCAGGGCGCTGAAGGTGGTGACCATGCCCCGCGACGGGTCATGCAGCGACGCACCCTGTCCGCACAACCAGCGGTTGAGCGCGCTGAGTACCCGTTCTGCGGAATGGCGCACCGTCCAGGAATCCGGGGTGGCGAAATAGTCGTTGAGAAAGTTCTTGACGGCGTATTCGGACGCCAACCGGGCCAGTTCGCTGGAACTCATCCCGTCGGCAATCGCAAAAGCGGCCCCTTTCAGGGCCAGCGTCTCGCCTTCCGGGACGAGCGCACCGTGAAAGTCTTCATTGGCGGGTTTAACGCCCCGGTCGGAAAACTGACCGAGGCGGATTTGCAGGATGCGGGTCATGCCATCCTTCAGGCAACGTCGATCATTTGCACGGTGCCATCGGGCATGATCTCGGCGATCTGGCCAGCGGGTTCATCGAGCCACTGGACGATGGCCAGCGCCACGACGGCGGTCGCGGCGATGACCAGGAAGAACGTCGCCGGGGTCACGAACGATAGCACGGTCAGAAAGGCCACGCCGCCGACATTGCCATAGGCGCCGCTCATGCCCGCGATCTGGCCGGTCAAGCGGCGTTTGATCAGGGGCACGATTCCATACACGGCGCCACAACCGGCCTGCACGAAGAACGAGCAGAGTATGGTTGTCGTCACCGCCGCCCACAGCGGCCAACCGCCCATGAGGCTCATCGCGCCATAGCCCGCCATGATGCCGATCATCACCAGGCTCATGGTGCGCTTGCGGCCGATGCGGTCGGAGATCAGCCCGCCGGCCGGCCGGGCGAACAGGTTCATGATCGCGAAGCTGGAGCCCACCAGGCCCGCCTGCACCAGGGTCAGGCCGTACATGTCCTTGAAGTACAGCGGCAGCATGGAAACGACCGCGATTTCGGAGCCAAACGAAACCGCGTAGGTGAACGACAAAATCGCGACCTGTTTGAACTTGTAGCGATGAATTTCCGGCACGATCTGGCCGGCGAGCACTTCGCGGTTCACGCTCAGACACTGCCAGAGGTTCCAGGCCAGCAGGGTGGCAAGGCCAATGTAGATCGCCGTGGCCGTGCCGTCATCGATCATCTTCAAGCCGGCGGGAGAGAGTTTCCAGGTCAGCACCGCCAGCGCGGCCATCATCGGAATCTGCATCAAAACGTAGAGCGCGAGGTCGCCGCGACTGGTGACTTCCATCGCGCCGAGTTTTTTCGGTTTGAAATAGGTCGAGCCTTTCGGGGTGTCGCTGGCCAGGGCGTAAAAGACCACGGAATAAACCAGCGCGATCACGCCGGTGGTGGCCACCGCATAACGCCAGGCGTTCGGGCCGCCGAAGGCCAGCGCGATCAACGGCAGGGAGAGCGACGCCGCCGCCGAGCCGAAGTTACCCCATCCGCCGTAGATGCCTTCCGCCAGCCCCACCTGCCGGGCCGGAAACCATTCTGAAATTAGACGGATGCCGATCACGAAGCTCGCGCCCACGCAACCGAGCAGCAGGCGGGCCATGGCCAGCATCTCGTAGGACGTGGCGAAGGCGAAGAAGAAACACAGCGCGCCGCACACCGCCAGCAACACGGCATACATGATCCGGGGACCGAATTTGTCCACCAGCATTCCCACCAGAATGCGCACCGGAATGGTGAGCGCCACGTTCAGGGTCAGCAGCGCCTTCACTTGGGCATCGGTGAGTTGAAACGTCTCGCGGATGGAGGCCAGCAATGGCGCATGGTTGAACCACACCACGAAGCTGATGAAAAAGGCGATCCAACTGAGATGCAGGATGCGGATATTGCCGCTAAAAGAGAACAGATTAAGTTTCGGGATGCTCACAAGACCATGCTCCGCAGGATTGAAGGTGCGACCTACAAAGCAAAAATCAATCCAATTTCGATAACTTATTCTTTATAAATCCTATTAATTGAAAAAACTCCAAAACGGTGCATCAGGCTTGTATTGCGCCGCACCATCTTGCAACTGGAGCGTGCCGGGGTGGGCGTTTTCAGTGCGATACCGGGAATGATCGCTTGTTCTTTTTATAAAAAAATAAACAAAATCATTATAATAAATTAATTAATAAATAATGGCACAATCCGTGCAAATGCTAAGGCCAGCATGGTGCGGCAACATCGATTCCGCCGCGCCGCCAACCGATTTGCAAGGCGAGATACCCTTCAATGAGAGAAAAACTGGTTTTAGTCGGCAACGGCATGGCCGGGATGCGCACGCTGGAAGAGCTACTCACCATCGCTCCCGATAAATACGACATCACCGTGTTCGGCGCCGAGCCTTACGGCAATTACAACCGCATTTTGCTGTCGCCGGTGCTGGCGGGCGAGAAGACCGTGGACCAGATCATGATCAACGATCTGGATTGGTACGCCGAGCGCGACATCACCCTGCATGCCGGCAAGGAAGTGGTGACCCTCAACCGCGCCCGCCGACAGGTGATCACCGCCGACGGCACGACGGTTCCCTATGACCGGTTATTGCTGGCGACCGGCTCTCAACCCTTCATGATTCCGATACCCGGCAATGACCTGTCCGGGGTCATCACCTTCCGCGACATCCAGGATGTCCATGCCATGCTGGATGCTGCCCGCGCGGGTAAGAAGCATGCAGTGGTGATCGGCGGCGGCTTGCTCGGCCTGGAAGCCGCCAACGGCCTGATGAAGCAAGGCATGGAAGTTACGGTAGTTCATCTGCTCGACGTACTGATGGAGCGCCAACTCGACATCGAAGCAGCGGCAATGTTGCGCGCCAGCCTGGAAGAGCGGGGTTTGCGCTTCCTGATGGGCGCGCAGACCGTCGCCATTCTCGGCGATGAGCGGGTGAAAGGGGTGCGTTTTAAGGACGGGCTGGAGATTCCCGCCGATTTGGTGGTTATGGCGGTCGGTATTCGCCCCAACACCGATCTGGCCAAACAATCCAAGATTCACTGTGAACGTGGCATTGTGGTCAACGACACGATGCAGACCTATGACCCGCGCATCTATGCGGTGGGCGAGTGCGTGCAGCATCGCGGCCAGACCTATGGTTTGGTCGCGCCGTTGTGGGAGCAGGCACGGGTGTGCGCCAATCACCTCGCCCGTTATGGCATCAGCCGCTATCGCGGTTCGGTGACTTCGACCAAGCTCAAAGTCACCGGCATCGATCTGTTCTCCGCCGGCAACTTCAGCGGTGGCCCCGATTGCGATGAAATTGTCCTGCGTGACCAGGCGCGGGGCGTGTACAAGAAACTGGTGGTTAAGGATAACCGGGTGCAGGGCGCGGTGATGTATGGCGACACCATTGACGGCAACTGGTACTTTCAACTGCTGCGCGAAAATACCGACGTCAGCGGCTTCCGCGATTCCATCCTGTTCGGTCAGGCGCACCTGGGCGATGCCGGCCACGGCGGCAACAATGTGTTGGCCATGGCCGACGAGGCGGAAATCTGCGGTTGCAACGGGGTATGCAAGGGCGCCATCGTCAAGGCAATCACCACGCAGAAACTGTTTACTTTGGAAGAAGTCCGCGCCCACACCAAAGCCTCGGCATCCTGCGGCTCCTGCACCGGGCTGGTGGAGCAGTTGTTGACGGCGATGCTCGGCGATTACTCCAAAACACCCAAGGAAAAACCGCTGTGCCCCTGCACCGAATACAGCCACGATCATGTGCGTAAGACGATCCGCGAACAGCATCTGACCCGTCTGCGGGCAGTGTTCGATTTCCTGGAGTGGAAGACGCCCGATGGCTGTCATTCCTGCCGGCCCGCGCTCAATTTCTACCTGATCGCCACCTGGCCGAGCGAGGCGAAAGACGATTCGCAATCGCGTTTCATCAACGAACGGGTTCACGCCAACATTCAGAAAGATGGCACTTACTCGGTCGTCCCGCGCATGTGGGGCGGCTTGACCAACCCCAAGGAACTGCGCGCTATCGCCGATGTGGCCGACAAGTTCCAGATTCCGACAGTCAAGGTCACCGGCGGCCAGCGCATCGATCTGCTCGGGGTCAAGAAAGAGGATCTGCCGAAAGTCTGGGCCGACCTCAACGCTGCCGGTATGGTCTCCGGCCACGCTTACGGCAAATCACTACGCACCGTCAAAACCTGTGTCGGTTCCGACTGGTGCCGCTTTGGTACGCAGGATTCGACCGGCCTCGGGGTCAAGCTGGAAAAGATGACCTGGGGCTCGTGGACGCCGCACAAGTTCAAGATGGCGGTGTCCGGCTGTCCGCGCAATTGCGCCGAGGCAACGATCAAGGATTTCGGGGTGGTGTGCGTCGATTCCGGTTATGAACTGCATGTCGGCGGCAACGGCGGCATCAAGCTGCGTGGCACCGAACTGTTGTGCAAGGTCGCCACCGAAGAAGAGGCGATGGAGTACGCCGGCGCGTTCATGCAGCTTTACCGTGAGGAAGGGCGCTATCTGGAACGCACCGCGCCGTGGCTGGAGCGGGTCGGTCTGGCTTACGTCAAGCGACACATCGTCGAGGATGGCGAGGGTCGCAAGGCGTTGCATCAGCGGTTTCTCGCATCGCAACAGTACGCGCAAGTCGATCCCTGGGCGGAACGCGCCAGCGGTCGAGTGGACGCGCACGAGTTTCAGCCCTTGCGGCAGGTCGGTTAAAACAGACTCCCGTCTCCCGGTGGGAGAGAGGTCGAGGGTGAGGGCCTAGACCCGATCCCTAATCCCCTCCCTCTGGGAACGGACACTTCAGGAAAAATCATCATGCATGACTGGCACGAAATCGGCGCGCTGGACGATATTCCCCGCCTGGGTTCACGGGTGGTGCAAACCCCGCATGGCGATGTCGCGGTCTTCCGCGCCGCCGACGATCAGGTGTTCGCGCTGCGAGACCGTTGTCCTCACAAGGGCGGGCCGCTGTCGCAAGGCATCGTTCATGGCCATCGGGTGACCTGTCCATTACACAACTGGGTGCTGGAATTGGCGAGTGGTGAGGCCGTGGCCCCGGATGAGGGTTGTGCGACCCATTATCCGGTGCGGCAGGAAAACGGGCGCGTCTGGCTGGGCTTAAATAACGTGGTCAGCTTGGCGACCGCCACCCGCGAAACGGCTTGAACGGGAGGGTCGGGCGATGAGCGAAGGAGGCGGAATCGATGAAGCCGTCCGCACCACCTGCCCCTATTGCGGGGTGGGTTGCGGTGTGAAGGTCACAGCGAATCCTGACGGTAGCGCCCGGGTGGAAGGCGACGCGCAGCATCCCGCCAATTTCGGGCGGCTGTGTTCCAAAGGCGCGGCGCTGGGTGAAACGCTGAGTCTCGACGACCGTCTGCTGTATCCGGAAATCGCCGGGCGGCGGGTGTCCTGGGACGAGGCGCTGGATGCCGTTGCTGCCGGTTTCGGTCAGACGCTGGCGGAACACGGTCCCGATGCCGTGGCTTTTTACGTCTCCGGGCAGTTGCTGACCGAGGATTACTACGTCGCCAACAAACTGATGAAGGGCGGCCTGGGTAGCGCCAATATCGACACCAACTCGCGGTTGTGCATGTCGTCCTCGGTGGTCGGTCACCAGCGGGCCTTCGGTTCGGATACCGTACCCGGCTGTTATGAAGACCTGGAAGAAGCGGATCTGGTGGTGCTGGTCGGTTCCAATCTGGCCTGGTGCCATCCGGTGCTGTATCAGCGCATTCTCGCTGCGCGGGAACGGCGCGCGGGCAAGCTGAAACGGGTGGTGATCGACCCGCGCCGCACCGCCACCTGCGATGCCGCCGAAACCCATTTACCGCTCAAGCCCGGTTCCGACACGGCGCTGTTTAACGGCTTGCTGGTGCATCTCTATCAGCAGGACCGGTTGGACCCGGAGTTTCTGGAACAGCATGTCGCTGAATTCTGGCCAGCCTATCGGGCGGCAAAGGAAGTCGCGCCTAATATCCCGACCGTCGCCGCCAAAACCGGTTTACCCGAAAGCGACATCGCCGAGTTTTACGGTTTATGGGGCCGGACTCGCAAGGTGGTGACGGTTTACTCGCAGGGCGTGAATCAATCCGCCCACGGTAGCGACAAGGTCAACGCCATCATCAACTGCCATCTCGCCACCGGGCGGATCGGACAGCCCGGCATGGGGCCGTTCTCGGTCACCGGTCAGCCGAACGCGATGGGCGGGCGCGAGGTCGGCGGATTGGCGAACCAACTGGCGGCGCACATGGGCTTTGCGCCGGAGGATGTCGAACGGGTGCAGCGATTCTGGCAAGCACCCGCCGTCGCCCACCGTCCGGGGTTGAAAGCGATCGAACTGTTTCAGGCGGTCGCCGATGGCCGGATCAAGGCGCTGTGGATCATGGGCACCAATCCTGTCGTTAGCCTGCCCGACGCCGACGCGGCGCGGGAAGCCCTGCGGCGCTGCCCGCTGGTGGTCGTGTCCGACGCCGTGGCCGATACCGATACCGTGCGCTTGGCCCACATCAAATTGCCGGCGCTGACCTGGGGTGAGAAAGAGGGGACAGTGACCAACTCCGAACGGCGAATTTCCCGCCAGCGGACCTTTTTACCCTCGCCGGGCGAAGCGAAACCCGACTGGTGGACCATAACCCAGGTGGCCCGACGCTTGGGATTCGGCACGCTGTTTCCTTTCGAATCAACTGCGGCCGTGTTCCGCGAACATGCGGCCTTGTCCGGATTTGAGAACAGTGCTTATCTCTCTCGCCCTCTGCCGGGGGGAGCGGACCGGGCGGAGGGGAGCAGCAACCGCGACTTTGATATTTCCGCGCTCGCCGATCTGAGCGATGCCGATTACGATGCTTTGCAGCCGGTGCAATGGCCGTTACCGCGCGGTGCAACAGCGGGTGCCGTGCGCTTGTTTGGCGCAGGTGGATTTTTTACCGCCGACCGCAAGGCCCGTTGCATCGCGGTCGGCGAACGGGCGCCCGCCCATGCGGTCGATGACAGCTTTCCGATGGTGCTTAACAGCGGCCGGATTCGCGACCAGTGGCATACCATGACCCGCACCGGCAAAACCGCGCGGCTGACCGGGCATATCCCCGAACCCTATGTCGAAATTCACCCTGTGGATGCGCTGGCCTGTGGTGTCAGTGAGAACGCGCTGGCGCGGGTGCATAGCCGTTGGGGTGAGATGATCGTCCGGGTGCGCACCAGCCCGGAGCAGCAACCGGGTAGCGTGTTCGTGCCGATGCACTGGGGTGCGCCGCTGGCGCCGCGTGGTCGGGTCAACGCGGCGGTCAATCCGGCGGTCGACCCCGTGTCCGGTCAGCCGGAATCCAAGCATACCCCGGTGCGGGTGCAGGCCTATCGTCCCCGCTGGCATGGGTTCCTGCTGTCGCACGAAGCCATCGAGCCACCGGCGGTCGAATACCGGGTCAGCGTGCGTGATCGGGAATGCTGGCGCTACGAGTTGGCGGGGGAGACGGCGGTTGACGACTGGCCGAGCTGGGCGCGCGGTTTGCTCGGCGATCAGCCCGGTTGGGAATGGCTGGAATTCGCCGACATCGGCGCGGGCCGCTACCGGGGTGCAGTGCTGGTGGACGGACGGCTGCGCGCCTGCCTGTTCGTCGCGCCCGGCCATGAATTACCGTTACGCAATTGGCTGGCAGGACTGTTTGCCGTTCAGGAACTTGGTTCTGTCGAGCGCGCCGGTTTGCTGGCCGGACGACCCGGGCAGGGTCAGCGGGACAGTGGCCGCATCGTCTGCGCCTGTTTCGGGGTGGGCCTGAACACGCTGACCGCCGCCATTCGTGAACAGCGATTGACCACGCCCGAAGCCATCGGCGCGACCCTGAAAGCGGGAACCAACTGCGGCTCTTGCGTGCCGGAGCTGCGGAAACTCATGGCCCAAGGCTAGAATCGACGCTCCCGAAACCACCGAGGAGCGATCGCCCCGATGTCCCGCGTCCAGACTGGCCTGGAAGTACTGATCACCGGCTGTCCCGAAAAAATTCGCGGCGCCCGGATTGGAGTGGTGTGCCATCCGGCCAGCGTCGATGCCGAACTGCATCATGCGCTGGACCTGTTGCAGGCGGCCGGCGCCCGGATCGTCGCCATCTTCGGCCCGGAGCACGGCGCCCGAGGTGAGGCGCAGGATATGGAGGATGTCGAGGATATCTCCCTCGATCCCCGGCTTGGGGTTCCCGTCCATAGCCTGTACGGCGCGACTTTCGACAGTCTGACGCCTCGCCCCGAACAGCTTCGGGGGCTGGATGCCCTGGTCATCGACTTGCAGGACGTGGGCGCGCGCTATTACACCTTCGTTTGGACCATGGCGCTGTGCATGGAAGCGGCCGGCAAGGTGGGGGTGCGGGTGCTGGTCTGCGATCGTCCCAATCCGCTCGACGGTCTGACCACCGAGGGCAACCTGATCAAGCCAGGCTTCGAGTCCTTCGTCGGTCTGCATCCTGTCCCTAATCGCCACGGATTGACGCCCGGCGAGATCGCGCGCTTTGTCCAGTCTTGGCGCGGTGTCGAATGCGAGTTGGACATTCTGCCCCTGCGCGGTTGGCGGCGTGAGATGGTTTTTGAGGAGACCGGGCTGCCTTGGGTCTATCCCTCGCCCAACATGCCCACGGTCGATACCGCGCGGGTTTATCCCGGCATGTGTCTGGTGGAAGCCAGCGAGCTGTCGGAAGGGCGGGGGACGTGCCGGCCGTTCGAAGTGGCCGGCATGCCGGGCATCGATCCCGAGGCGCTCGCCGCCGACCTGTCCCGCCGGAATCTCCCCGGTTGCCGATTTCGCCCGCTCTATTTCCGCCCCAAGTTTCAGAAGCACGCCGGGAACACCTGCGGCGGCGTGCAAATCCACGTCACCGACCGCCGGCTTTTCGATTCCTGCGCCACCGGAGCCACCTTCTTGCAAAGCGTGAAGCGGGTCGCCCCGGAGGCGTTCGCCTGGCGGGCGAAACCCTATGAGTTCGTGACCGATATTCCCGCCATCGATCTACTGGCCGGAGATGAGCGGTTGCGGCGGGCGCTGGATTCCGGGACCGATTTGGCCGGCTTGTTCGCCGACTGGGCGCTAGAGCGGGCGACGTTCGAGGCGGTTCGGCGGGAGGTGCTGCTGTATTGATCGGGGACGGTCAGCGTCCACAGTCATTTCAGGCGGCTGGCGGGGACGACCGCGCCGTGACCTTGCGCACGATCAGCGGCACGAACCTTTCATGGGTGCCCTGTTGCAGCGTTCCCAGGGTAGCTTCGATGCAGAACACGGTGGCGGGAGGCGACAGTTCGAGGTGATCGCCGACGGTGGTGGGATTCTCCAGCCAGCTCCAAGCGCGTTCTCCGACGGATTCCGGGAAAGCGGCCAGCAGATCGTCGATGCGGGGACCGATGAAGTCGAACGAAATGGCGTAGTCCCGTCCGCCTTCCTCAGTGCTGAGGGTGATGCTGACCATGCGTCGTTCCGGGCGGGTCAGGTGGTTGATCGGGAGGTCGAAGAAAACCAGCCGTGTTTCCGGCCGGACCCCGGCGCGGAGCAGGTACAAACCATAATCGGGGAGAAACCGGGAGTTCATCCGCCGTCGCTCTGATTGCAGTGAGATTTGCCGTTCGATGCCATCCCGATTACCCGGCGGTTCGATGTGGGTCCGTGCGCCCGTTAAGTAATAAGGCTATCCTTTTCCTATCCCATCTTACTCGGTGCGGCGGTTTGCCGTGACAGAAAACATGCTGACCACCATCGATACCGTATTTGCCAGTTGGTCGCGCGCGCAAGTGTTCGTCTTTGTCTTGGGCGGCGTTTTACTGTGTGGGCTGATCGATTACCTGACCGGGTACGAACTGTCGTCTTCGCTGTTTTACTTGGGGCCGATTGGCGTCGCGGCCTGGTATATCGACCGGCGGGCTGGGCTTGGCGTGGCGATGCTGTCGGCCATCGTCTGGCTTGCCGCCGACTTTGGGGCTGGGCATCCGTACAGTCATCCGGCGATTCAGATCTGGAATGCATTGATCCGACTTGGTTTTTTTATGAGCAACGTTTTCCTTCTGACCGAACTGCGCGAGCATCTGGCCAACGAACGACAGCTTGCCAGAACGGATGTGCTGACCGGGGTATTCAATTCGCGGGCGTTCGCGGAGCAGTTGGAGTACAGCCTCGGGCTGGTCCGGCGCAACGGGAGCCCGCTGACGCTGGCGTATATCGATTTGGATGATTTCAAACGTATCAACGACAGCCACGGCCACAGCGAGGGCGACCGGTTGTTGCGCGTGGTCGGGCAGACCTTGATGCGGGACACGCGCCGCACGGATCGGGTGGCGCGTCTGGGTGGCGACGAGTTTGCCCTGTTGCTGCCGGATACCGATGTTGAGGGAGCCGGGGAAGTGATTGCGAAAGTCCGGCAACTGCTGCGGGAGTCGCTCGATGTCGCCGGTTTGCCAGTCACTTGCAGCGTCGGCGTGGTGACGTTCCCGCAGCCGCCGCCCAGCGCGGACGAGGCGGTTAAAGCGGCCGACCATCTGATGTACCAGGTCAAGAGTCAGGGCAAGAACGCGGTGGCGTTCGGCGTGGTCGGGCCGGACGGTGGGGTGGTGCGGTTCGGCGCCGCCCCGATCCCGCTAGACCCGGCGGCTTGAACGGGTCGCCAATCAGGGCGAGAACGCGCCGGCGAGGCCTAACCGGCTTGTCGGTCCGGTTCCAGCGGCAGCACCGGCTTCATCCCGGCGCCGAGGGTCGTCGCGGAGTCTCCGTCCAAGCCCAGCAGATGGCGGTAGACGGCGGCGTATTCCATGACCCGCTGCACGTAGGTCCGGGTTTCGCGGTAGGGGATGGTTTCCGCCCAGACATCCGCCGGTACCGGCCCGCCGACCGGCAGCCATTGAGTCACCTTATTGGGGCCGGCGTTGTAGGCGGCGGTGGCGAGAATGGGGTTGTCCTGCAAGCGTTCCAGCATTCGCCGCAGGTAATGAACGCCATAGCGGATGTTGGTGTCCGGTTGCAGCAGATCGGGCGCGGCGGTGGTGTCGCGCAGTTCCAGGGCGATCTGTTCCCCGGTGGCGGGCATGAGCTGCATCAGGCCCAGGGCGCCGACCGGCGAACGGGCATCGGGCCGGAAGCTGCTTTCCTGACGGATGACGGCGTAGACCCAGGCCGGGTCCAGCGTGTCGGCCCGCGCGTTGCTCACCACGCCTTCCCGATACGCCAGCGGGAAGCGCAACTCCAGATCGTCCCAGTGTTCGGCCCGGGCGATGGTGACGATGGCCTGATGGTGCCATTCCCAGCGATGAGCCAGCAGCGCGGCCTGCTTGAGCGCGGCGCGGTCGAAGCTCTGGATCGCCCGCCGCCACTCGGTGTCGGCTTCCGGCTCGCGGCCCAGAACGTAAAGCTCGCGGGCGCGCTGCAAACCGGGGGAGCGAACCAGCAGGGCGTCCAGTTCGGTCGCTGAAACCGCCAGCGGATTGTCGGCGATGGTGTAGGGAATGCCGAGCCGGTCGGCGGCCAGAAAACCGTAGAAATCCCGCTGGCCGGCGGCGGCGCGGTACGCTTGCCGGGCTGGTTCGGGCTGGCCGAGCATTTCCAGCGCCCGCCCGCGCCAGTATTGCCAGCGCGGGCTGTCCCGTTCCTCCGGTGGCAACAGATCCAGCCGGCGCAAGGTCTCCGGCCAGTCGCCCCGCCGCAAGCACACCCGGATGCGCCACTCCCGCACGTCGCGGTCCACCACTGCTTCCGGCAGGGCATCGAGCCGCGCCAGCGCGGTCGGGTGATAGTCGCTGGCAATCCACAGCGCCAGTTGTCGTTCTGCGGGCGCCAGTGGCGAGGCCAGCGCCGGCTCGCGCTGTTTGAGCGCATCGAGGGCGGCGGTTGCGGCCAGCGCGTCGCGCCGGGTCCAGCGTTGCAGGCCATCGGCCAGAATTGCCGGGATGCGCGGGTCGCCGGGTTTGAACCGGGCGGCGTCGAGAATCAGCGTCGGATCATCGGCCACCGCCAGCCAGGCGTCGGCCAGGGACTGGTCGGCTTCCGGCATATCCGTTCGTAGAAACCGGGCCAGTCCGATTTCCCCTTCGTCCATCGCCAGCGCGAAGCGCTGCCAGCGCTGTCCGTCGCTCGGATTGCCCGCAGCCTGCCAGGCGGCGATCACCGGATCGCAGGTATTGGGCAGCGAATGGCCGCGCAGCCAAAGGGCGGCGAAGTCTTGCAACGCGTCTTCGGTTTGACCGGCGGCCAACAGCGCCTGCCGCCGCCAACACTCGAAGGTTGGATCGCGACTCGGAACCACATCGCGCAGGTACTCGTCCCAGCGCCGGGCGCCGGCAAGTTGGCGCAGCCAGGCATTGCGCAGGCGGTTCACCAGTGGCGTATCGGGGTAGGTTTGCAGAAAGTCCCGTACCTCGCCAACCGGGAATTCCGTCAGCCGGCGGGAGAGATCCCGGTAGCGCAGGTAGGGATACAGCGGATAGCCGCGTAGCGCCGTGTAGTCCACGGACGTACCCGCCTGCAGTGATCGTTCGGCGATCTGAAAGGCTTCCCGCTGTGCTCGCAAGGATTCCGTGGCGCTGACATCACTGCCGAGGCCGATAGCGCACATGCCGATAAATAGCCAGGTTCCCCATCGCCGTAAAACTGGTTTTTTGGAGCCGTTTGCGGCGCTGGAGGGTGCTTCTTTCAGATAACGGGCGCCACGGGGACGATGACCGCTTGGAAGCATGATGAACCTTCATTTCCCCTCCCTGGATTCGAGGAGGGGTGGCGCATTAGCGCCGGGGTGGTTGGAGAAGGCAGGGGTTAGGCTTGAGAGCCTGTACGAAAAACGCCCCTCTCCCCGTGGGAGAGGGGCCGGGGGCGAGGGTTTTTTTCAACGCCTTCAGGCCCAGGAGGCTGTACAAAAACACCGCTAAGACCCTTCCTGCCGTACCGGATTACCGAACCACTTATTTCGGGCGATCTTGCGCGCGAGATCGACCGGAATGATGACGACGGCCATCAGTAGCACGTAAATCCACTCCTGCGCCGACAAGCCCACCGTGCGCAGCACTTCGCCGCCATAGGTGATAAAGATCACCTGAATCGCCATGATCGAAGGGATGATGAGCGAAAACAGGCGGTTATCGAACAGGTGCTCCAACAGGTTCAATCCTTGGGTGCGGGCGTTGAAGGTGTTAAACACCTGGATGAACACGAAGAAGGCGAAGAAAGCCGTCAGGAACTTGGCCTGTGCCGGGTCGGAGCCGACCGCGTGACCACCGGAGAACAAGGTCCGGGTCGCGTTGCTGGTCAGGAACAGGATGCTGATGAACGCGATGAAGGCGCCATTGATCAGGATCGACGACCACATGTCGGTGTTGATCAGTTGTTCGTCGCGCCGCATCGGTTTCTCCAGCATGTAGCGTTCCAGCGCGGCTTCGCCGGCGAAAGCCAGCCCGGCCAGAGTGTCCATGATGATGTTCAACCACAGCAACTGGGTCATGGTCAGCGGCAGGTCGAAGCCGAAGAACTGGCCCAGGAACACCACCAGGATAGCGGAGACGTTCACCGTCAACTGGAAAATCAGGAACTTGCGGATCGACTTGAACAGGGTACGCCCGTACAGCACCGCCTTGGTCAACGAGGAGAAGTTGTCGTCGAGAATGACGATGTCGCCGGATTCCTTGGTCATCTCGGTGCCGCTGCCCATGGCGAAACCGACATCGGCGTTTTTCACTGCTGGCGCATCGTTGACGCCGTCGCCGGTCATGCCGACCACCAGATCCATTTCCTTGGCCAGCTTCACCAAGCGGCTCTTATCGGTCGGGAAGGCGCGCGCCACCACGTAGAGATGCGGCAGCTTCTGTTTCACTGCCTCGTCGGACAGTTGGGACAGCTCGGCCGAAGTGAGGATAATTGCCTGTGGATCGTCTTCCAGCAGCCCCACATCCTTAGCGATGGCCTGGGCGGTTTCCTTGGCGTCGCCGGTGATCATGACGACGTGAATGCCGGCGTTTTTGGCGATTTTCACCGAAGCGTAGGAGGTCTCGCGCAGTTCGTCGCGCATCCCGAACACGCCGACCAGGGTCAGATTCGCCGGTAGTGCCTTGCTGTCGTCGATCGGCGTTTCGCTCACCGCCACCGCCAGCAGGCGCATGGCCCGCGAGGACAATTCGCTCATGGCGACTTGCAGAGCGTCCACGTTGTTGAGATCGACTGTGTTGCCGTCGGCGTCCAGGCAGTGCGTGCAGTTTTGCAGAATCATTTCTGGGGCACCCTTGACCAGCGTCAGCGCTCGATCGCCGGTGACTTGGGTGGCGGAAAATTTGCGGGTGCTGTTGAAAGGAATGAGATCGACGATATCCACATTGCCGGTCTGCGCCAGATAGGGTGTCACGAAACGCAGCAAGGCCTGTTCGGTGCGATCCGCGCCGACCATTTTCGGATCGTTCGGGTCGCTGGCGTCGATCACCGCGCTGGTGTTGTTGCGCAGGGCAAATCCGGCGGTGTCGCGCAGGGTCTTGGGAATGTCGTCCAGTTTTTCATGTCGCGCGCCCGCGCCGGTGAGAAAGGCGCTGACCGACAAGCGGCCCTGGGTCAGGGTGCCGGTTTTGTCGGTGAAGAGGATGTTCAGGCTACCGGCGGTTTCGATGCCTAACAGCTTGCGAACCAGGACTTTAACGCTGAGCAGTTTCTTCATGTTGATCGCCAGCACCATGGCGATCATCATCGGCAGACCTTCCGGTACCGCCACCACGACGACGATGATGGCCAGAATCGCCGCCGTCACAAAATCTTTAATAATCAATCCACTGGCCTGCATCCAGTAGGCATCGAAACTCGCGGCCTTCAGGAACATATTGTTGAACATGAAGGCGAGAAAGATGAGGGTCGCGCCGATGTAGCCAAAGGTCGAGATGTGGCCGCCCAGCACCGTCAGCTTGTGTTGCAGGGGCGAGAGCCGATCCTCGGCGGACAGCAGTTCCTTCATGGTCTGACCGTAACGGGTTTGGTCGCCCACCGCGCTGGCCCGCATCACGCATTCGCCATCGACCAGCAGACCGGCACGGAACAACTGGTGCTCTTCCGCAGCCGTCGCCGGATCAGCGCCTTCCGGCAACGCAGTCTTTTTAACCGGTTCCGATTCGCCGGTCAGGGCCGCTTCGTCCACCTCGGCATGTCCGGCGATCAGCAGGCCGTCGGTCGGAACCGTGTCGCCGGGTTGCAGCAGGACATGGTCGCCGACCACCAGATGGTTGATCGAAATTTCGGTCAGGTGGCCGTTGCGGAACACCTTGACCAGGATCAACGAAGCTTCCTCCAGCAGTTTCTGGAAGGATTGTTCGTTGCTGTGTTCGGACCAGGTGGCGACGAAGGTGGCGATCACCACGGCGAAGGCGATGCCGACGCTTTCGTACCACTTGGCATAGCCAAAAACTGTCAACAGCACAGTGATCAGCAGTGCGGCGATCAGGATGATGATGATCGGATCTTTCAGGTTGTCCAACAATTTATCCCAGAAGGTTTCGACCTCCTGGCTGGCGACGGCGTTGGAGCCGTGCCGGTCGCGGGAAGCTTCGACTTCCTGAGCGGTCAACCCCGAATAAGCGAATTTCATGGCGGCTCTTCAACCTTGAATGATTTTGGAGACGGCGCGAAGCGAGTGGCGGCGTGGAACCCTGGGTTCAAGTTTTGGACGCGGTCGCCCCGCAAGTTCGATTCCCTGGAAAATCCCACGAACCCCGCGGCGGAAAATCCTGTTGCGCGGGCTGCCGTGGTGGGAGGAAGATCAGTTTATCAAAGCCAGTAACGGATAAGAGTGTGCCGCGCGGCCGGGAAATAATCCAGGGCAAACGCCGCCGGGCTGCGGCGGCGGTGCCTTTGCGGGGAACGGCGGACGGTTTATTTGTCGTTGCCGGCGAACAGGGCATTGCTGGATTTGGCCGCAGGACTGCGCGTGTTGCTGTTGCCGACAATGACTCGGTTGCCGGTGGGGCGCAGGTAGGTGGTTTGCGGAGTACGCGCGGTCCGGTTGCTGCGGGGGGTGATGATGGTGACGCCACCGGTCCGGCCCGGGTAATAGCCGCCGGCGTTATTCAGCGCCAGCGAGGCGCCACTGGCGCCGGTGTAGTAGGGACTGTCCACCCGGTACTGCTGGTAGAAACTCAAGACGCGGTCGACGTAGGTTTGGGTCTCCCGGTAGGGCGGGATCTGGTTGCCGTATTTTTGCACCGCGCCCTCGCCGGCGTTGTAGGCCGCCACCGCCAGTCGGGTGTCGTTGAACTGGTCCAACAGCCAGCGCAGGTAGCGGGCGCCGCCGTGCATGTTGGCGATGGGATCGTAGGCGTTGCTCACTCCGAATCGCTCGGCGGTGCCCGGCATGAGCTGCATTAACCCCATGGCGCCCTTGGGGGATACCGCCCAGGGGTTGTAGGAGGACTCGGCGCTGATGACGGCGTGCATGAGCGCCGGGTCGAGCCGGTATTGCGCGGCGATGCGGTTGACGTCGGGGGTGAAGCGCTGGCGGTTGTTCTCGCCGGTGTGGGATAGCTTGGCGCGGCCGGTGCGCTGGGTATAGTTACGCGGGGTGATCAGGCCGCCGCCGGGGCTATACAAATTGCTTGGGGCAAAGCTGGATATCTGGGCGGCTTTCTTGCTGTAGGCTGGCGTGCGCATCACCAGTTTGTAGCGGGGGTCGTTGGGGACGTTGCTTAGATGCCGTACCCCGTTGCTGTCCACAAAGGCGTAGATATCCGCCTGGGCGGGTCCGGCGAGCGCCAAGGCCACCGGAACCAAACCGGCCAATAGCAGCCGCTTCATCAGCTTCTCCTTTTATTATCAAAAAGCTTAGTCGTTGTGGGTGACGACCGGGCGGCCGTCCTGACTCAAGCGGGAGAGTCGAGCGTCTGTCGGTTAATGAAACTAAGATTAACATAAACCGCGCGAACCGCACGCTCGCGAGCGTGCGCCGCGCGTTCGCGCGAGGCTTTGTGTTGGTATTTCTTGAACCAACGCCCTGAATCGTTGGAGAAAAGAAATGTTTTGGCGGACGCCCCGGCAAATCCGGCCCATCCGTTGGGTTCCGCTCCCCGCTTGAGAGGTCACGATGTTCAGAACCGCCGAACTGCAACGCAAGCTGCCCAAAGGGGATTATCACCAACAAATTCCCCAGTTGCGGCAGGACCTGCTGCTGATGCAGAGGGAATTGCGAGAGGCTGATTTTCCGGTGATCGTGGTATTTGCCGGAGTGGACGGCGCCGGTAAAAGCGAAACGGTCAACCGGTTGCACGAGTGGATGGATTCGCGCTGGCTGATCACCCGTGCCTTTGGTGAGCCCTCCGACGAGGAGCGCGACCGGCCGGAGTACTGGCGGTTCTGGCGGGAACTGCCGCCCAAGGGGCGAATCGCGCTGTTCCTCAGTTCCTGGTACTCGGTGCCGATCCTCGAACACGTCTACGGCCGCGTCGGCTTGGCCGAGTTCGACGAGCGGCTGGCGCGGATCAAGTCCTTCGAGAAAACCCTGGCCGACGACGGCGCGCTGATCCTGAAGTTCTGGATGCATCTGGCCAAGGACGCACAGGGGGAGCGCTTGCGCAAGCTGGAAAAAAACCCGCTGCTGCATTGGCGGATTTCCAAGCGCGACTGGCGGCACTGGGAACTGTACGATCAGTTTATCGCCGCCGCCGAGCGCACGATCATGAAGACTAGCACCGGCTTGGCGCCCTGGAAGATCGTCGAGGGCTACGACGCGCGCCACCGAAGCATTTCGGTGGCCACCGCCATCCGCGACGCCATCCGCTTCCGATTGGAAGAGTCCAGGACGCAAGCAGCCAGCGATACCGCCGCTCATTTGCCGAGCCCGTTTTCGCCGGAACCGGGCCTGTCGCCGGTCACCATCCTGTCGCGGCTGGACATGGACAAGAGCCTGTCCAGGGAAGATTACGCTGCCGGGTTGAAGCGCCACCAGAGCAAGTTGAACCAACTACAGCGCTCGGCTCGGGAGCGAAGGATTTCGACCATTCTGGTATTCGAGGGCTGGGATGCCGCCGGCAAGGGAGGCAGCATCCGTCGCATCACCACCGCGCTCGACGCCCGCGACTATCAGGTGATCCAGATCGCTGCGCCCACCGACGAAGAAGCCGCGCACAATTACCTGTGGCGGTTCTGGCGGCACTTGCCGCGCGCCGGCCGGGTCACCATTTTCGACCGCAGTTGGTACGGGCGGGTACTGGTGGAGCGGATCGAGGGTTTCGCCCGCACCCGCGAATGGCAACGCGCCTACGCCGAGATCAACGACTTCGAGGCGCAGTTGGTGGAAAGCGGCATCGTACTGATGAAGTTCTGGCTGCATGTCACTCCGGACGAACAGTTACAGCGGTTCAAGGAGCGCGAGCAAATCGCCTACAAAGCCTGGAAACTGACTGAGGAGGATTGGCGCAACCGCGAGCACTGGGCCGATTACGAACTGGCGGTTAACGACCTGGTGGAGCGGACCAGCACCCGTCAGGCGCCCTGGACGCTGGTCGAAGCGAACGATAAGCGCTATGCGCGCGTCGAAGTGCTGCGCACGCTTTGCGAGCGCCTGGAGACGGCGCTCGCCGATCAATCGAAACCACCGAAATAAAAAAACCTTGAAGGGATGTTTGCCATGACCGAATCCACCGAATCCGTCATCAATGACGTCGAAGCCGTGGAAAGTAAACCGCGCGGGCGCCGTGATAAACGCGACGAGCAAGCTGTGATCGAGCCGGCCGAGTTGCCGCCGGCGATCGATCCCGACGCCTCCGAATGGTATTTGAACCGCGAGCTAACCTGGTTGGCCTTCAACCAGCGGGTGTTGCACGAAGCCCAGGACGAGCGCAATCCCCTGCTGGAACGGGTCAAGTTCCTGGCCATCGTCGGTTCCAATCTGAACGAGTTTTTCATGAAGCGCATCGGTGGCCTCAAGCAGCAGATCGGGGCGCGGGTGCGGGAACTGACAGTGGACGGGCGCAGCCCCGAGCAGCAGGTGAGCGAGTGCCTGGTGGTGGTGCGCGACATCGTGGAGCAGCAGCGGCTGTTGGCGTCCAAGCTGCATCGCCTGCTGAAGGAGCAAGGCATCATTCTGCGCAGCCACCAGCGGCTGACCGAGGACCAGCGCAAGCAGATGCGCGAGTACTATCTGCAAAACATTTTTCCGCTGGTCACGCCGCAGACCATGGATCCGGCGCACCCATTCCCGTTTATTTCCAACCTGTCGCTCAATCTGCTGGTGACCGTACGCTACCCCAACGACGATGCCAGCGGGCTGGCGCGGATCAAGGTGCCGGTCGGTTCCGGCATTCCGCGCTTTCTCAAAGTCGGCGACGAGGAATTGTATGTACCGCTGGAGGATGTGGTTGCCAACAATCTCGACCTGCTGTTTCCCGGTATGGTGATCGAAGCCTGCGAACTGTTCCGCGTGACCCGCAACGCCATCACCGAGCGCGACGAGGATCTGGCCGACGATTTGCTGGTGATGATCGAAACCGAATTGCGCGAGCGCAAATTCGCCCCCATCGTCCGGCTGGAAGTGCAAAAGGACATGGACCCCGTGCACCGGGGCATGTTGGCCGCCGAACTGGGTCTGGACGAAGCCAGCGAGGTGTTCGAGGTCGACGGCATGATGGCGCTGCGCGACCTGTTCCAGATTGTCGGCGTCAACCGGCCCGACCTGCACAACCCCCCGCACCATCCGCTCGATCATCCCAAGCTGAGCGACAAGCGCAACATTTTCCACATTATCCGCGAGACCGGGCCGATTCTGCTGCAGCATCCCTATGAGTCGTTCGCGACTTCGGTGGAGCGGTTCTTGCTGGAAGCCAGCTTCGATCCGAAGGTGCTGGCGATCAAGATGACTCTGTACCGCACCTCGGAAGACTCCAAGATCATCGACTACCTGGTCGATGCCGCGCAGAACGGCAAGCAGGTGACGGTAGTGGTGGAGTTGAAGGCGCGTTTCGACGAAGCAGCCAACATCCGTTGGGCCAACCGGTTGGAAGAAGCCGGTATTCATGTGACCTACGGAGTGCTGGGGCTGAAGACACACAGTAAAGTCATTCTGGTGGTACGGCGCGACTACAACGGCCTGCGCCGCTATGCCCATATCGGCACCGGCAACTATCACGCCGGCACCGCCCGGCTGTACAGCGATCTGGGCCTGCTGACCTGCGACCCGGCCATCGGTGAGGATCTGACCGAACTGTTCAACTACCTGACCACCGGCTATGTGCCAAAACGCCTGTACCGCAAGCTGCTGCCGGCGCCCAAGGTGCTCAAGCCGGCGCTGCTGGCCAAGATCGAGCGGGAGATCGAGCATGTCGGAGCTGGCCGTCCGGCGCGAATTCAGTTCAAGATGAACGCGCTGGAGGACCGGGACATCGTGGCGGCGCTGTATCGGGCGTCGCAGGCCGGTGTCCCGGTGGATTTGATCATTCGCGATACCTGCCGGCTGCGACCCGGTATTCCGGGGTTGTCGGAGCGAGTGAGGGTGGTGAGCATCGTCGGCCGGTTTCTGGAGCACACCCGGATTTACCATTTTCTGAACGGGGGGGCCGAGGAATACTTCATCGGTTCGGCCGACTGCATGAAGCGCAATCTGGAAAGCCGGGTCGAGGTGGTGGCGCCGGTGGAGCCCCCAGAGTTGCAGAAGGAACTGCGGCAAATTCTGGATGTTCAGCTCAACGACCGGCGTGACGCCTGGGACATGCAGTCCGACGGGATCTACGTCCAGCGCATGCCCGGCGAGGGCGACGACCCGCGCGGTTCCCAGCAGATTCTGATCGAGCTGGCCGAGCGGCGGCAAAAGGAAGCCCGGCGCTTGAAGAAGCGCAAGCCCAAGGGTATCGCCCGGCGGCCGGTTTTCGAGCGGTGAAGCGCGTGCAGCGCGAGAACGTGCAGGCTGTCACCCACGCCAAGGCCAGCCCGGTCGCCCTGACGGCCGACACCACCAGCGAGCAGGCATTCATCGCCATCGTCGGTGCCTGCCTGCGCCACGCCGAGGCTAACCGGCCAGCGGTGCTGGACGGTCAGGTCGAGGGCGTCCATCAGATGCGGGTGGCGTTTCGCCGGCTGCGTTCCGGCCTCAAGATTTTCCGGCCGCTGGTCCCGCGCGAGGCTAGCGCCGAACTGGTGGCAGGCATCCGCTGGTTGAACGGTTTTCTGGGGCCGGCCCGCGACTGGGATGTATTTCTGGAAGAGGGTATGTCGCCGGTGTTCGCCCGTTTTCCGCGCAAGCGCGGTCTGCACCTGTTTCGGGCCAGGGCCGAGACCCTTCGCCGGAGCCATTATCGAAGCTTGTGCGCGGCGCTGGAAGAACCCCATTATCCCCTGCTGTTGCAGCAGTTTGCCGGCTGGTTGGACCGCCGCGCCTGGCGGGAGAATCTGGCTGATCCGCAACGGGAACGATTGGAAACGCCGGTGCTGGAGTTTGCCGCCCCGCTATTGGAAGACGATCGCCGGCGGGTGTTGAAGCGGGGTGAAAATTTCGTCCGGCTGGCCGCCGAGGAACGGCACGCCCTGCGGATTCGCATCAAGGAACTGCGCTACGCGCTGGATTTCTTCGCCAGCCTCTATCCGACGGCGCCAGTCAAGCTTTATTTGGGCGCGCTGGCCAGGCTGCAAGAGGGTCTGGGGGTGATGAACGACATCGTGGTCGCGCGGCGGCTGCTGGACGAGGCGGGGTTGACAACGGTGTCCGCCGCCCGACAGGTGATCGACGGCTGGTACGGTTGTCGGCTGGATGTCCATGAAAATCTGTTCGACGAGGCTTGGCGGCGCTTCATGGAATGCGAGCAGCCCTGGAAGGGGTGATCAGCCACTTCCCCGCATGATGGCTAGACTGATAGGCAAAGCATGAATGTGGCTTGCCGCCGGCACGGTGTCCAGCGGCCCATTCGTTTTCACGGGAGAGAAACCATGTCCGGGCCGACCTTAACCCAGCAGTTGACCGAACTGATCACCAGCAAACCGGTCGTGGCCACCGATTTGGAGCATGCGGCGCTGTTGACGCTGGATGCGATGGCCAACGCGCTGGGGGCGCGGACGACCGATCCGGGCGCGATCCTGCTGCGCTGGGCCGGTGAAACCGCGATCACCGACGCCGCGCGTCGAGCCTTCCTGTTGGGGTCGCTGACCCACATTCTGGAAACCGATGATCTGCACCGGGCTTCGGTGGTGCATCCGGGCTGTGTAGTCGTGCCGGCAGCTTGGGCGATGGCGGTGCGGGAAGGCATTCGCGGCCATGCCGTGCTCAGGGCGGTGTTGTGGGGGTTCGAGGCGGCGACCCGGGTGGGGATGGCGGTCGGCCCGGCCCATTATCGGCTTTGGCACAACACCGCCACATGCGGTCCCTACGGTTCGGCCATGGCGACAGCGGCGCTGCTGCGACTGGATGCGCCAGCCACGGTCCATGCGCTGGGCAATGCCGGCGCGCAATCTTCCGGGCTGTGGCAATTTTTGGAGACCGGGACGATGACCAAGCACCTGCACGCCGGACGGGCGGCGGAGGCGGGGGTGCTGGCGGCGGACTTGGCGCGGTTCGGTTTTACCGGTCCGCCGGCCATTTTGGAGGGACCCAAGGGTTGGTTCGCCGCCACTTGTCCCGATGCCGACCCCGCCGCCGTGACGCGCGACCCGAATGGCCCCTGGCAGTTGCTGCTCACTTCAACCAAACCTTGGCCGTCCTGCCGGCACACGCATCCGGCCATCGACGCGGCCCGTGAATTACGGCACCGCTGCCCGGTCGACGCCATCGAACGGGTGGACGTGGAGACCTATCCGGCGGCGCTGGAGGTTTGCGACCGGCCGTTGCCGCAGAGCGATTACGAGGCCAAATTCTCGCTGCAACATGGCGTGGCGGCGGCGCTGGCGCGGGATACCGTGGATTTCGCCGCGTTCGCCGAGCCGGCGCGGGCCGAACTGGCGGAGTTGCGCGGGCGGGTGACCCTGCGGGTAGCCGAGCCCTATGCGACGGCTTATCCCGCAGCCTGGGGGAGCGCTGTGACGGTAGCGTTGCGCGAGGGCGAGCGGATCACGGTCAGGCGAACCCATGCCAAAGGCGATCCCGAATCGCCGCTGACGCCGGTCGAATTGATCGCCAAGGCACGGATGCTAATGGTTCACGGCGGGATCCGCGAACCGGATCGGCTTATCGATGCGATACTGGCGCTGTCGGATGATTCGCCATTGCCGGACTTGCCTTAAATTTGGGCATCTATTTGATAATGCAACAAAAACGTAAGCATAACTGGTTGTTTTTCAACAAAAATGTTGTTTTTTGCCGAAAAACAACGAAAAGTAGTGTGTTTGCTCTAAATTTTTTGCTAGAATGGCTCCCGTGTAGCAAGCATCTTTGCTTCTCCTCGGCTTGCTACACATCCTCCTTTGGTGGTTTTTGGCCGGACATTCTTGTTTGTCCGGCCCTTTTTTTGTTTTAAGGCCCCGCGCCGGCTGAAGCCCTGGTATGGGACCGGCTTTCGCTCTGTGCTCGCCAAGTCCCCGCATGCGAGTCGTGCGGCGCGGATCACGTCTGCCCCGACCCGCCATCGTCTGGTGATTCTCGATCATTGGGTGTGGTCCATGCCGCGCCATCTGACCACCGATGACTGTTTCGGCAAGGTGAAGTTTGTCGAGACTTCAAGGCGTTAGGGCACTGGATAACAGGTTAAGAGCCTGTGGAAAAACGTCCCTCTCCCACAGGGAGAGAGGTTGGGGTGAGGGTTGTCAAAATGTTTCGAAGGGTTTTTGGAAGGTGTCAAGCTCCCTGTTGCGAGAGCTGAACCGATAAGCGCTCGGGATCGAATCGTCTGGATTGGTGAGGGCTACCGCCAGCCGGCCGGATCGAGGTCCAGGCGCACCGCCCGATCCATGGCAATGGCCTTAGGATCTGTGCCAAAATAACTTGGCTATAGCGCTCCCAAATCCGTTGTGAAATCTCCCCGCCTTGGCCAAGGCGGGGTGGCGCGTAGCACCGGGGTGGTTCGAAACGGCGATTCCACAACTCGGAGTAGCATCCCTGGCCCATCTGATGCCACCGGCGCCGCAGCGTCCCGACCGCAAACTCGGCGGTATCATGATCCATCCCGACGCGGCCCCAACCCCGGTTGGCGGCCACATCGTATACCCCGTAGGGCGCCGCCCGGCCGAGTGCCTGGGTGCGGAAATCATGTTTCTTCGCATCGACCGACGCGACCGGTTGACCCCGGCGCTGGAACTGCTGGCTGCCCTCGTTGATATACGCAAACCGGGCGTCGCGGTCCGGATGCGAGCCGCCTTCACGCGTTTTGCGGTTGGCGTGCAGGCTGTAGTCCAGCGCCCCCCAGGAACCGATTGACCGTGCGCGCGCTGACCCGATAACCCTGTGTGCCGAGTTCGTCCGCCAGCTTGCGCGCGCTCTTGCTGGTCCAGCGCAGCGGCGACTGGGGATCGCCCCGAGTCGCCGGCTCCACTAGCGACTCCAGCGCCACCAGCAACGCCGGGTCCTGCGCCGCGAGTCGCTTGCGCCCTCCGCCGCGCCGCCGGATAGACGGCTCGAAAGATGCTCCGCGCCGCTGCTCCCGGATGCCGGCGACCACGCACGGTATTTCGGGCCATCCCCGTGGCCTCGGCCACGACGGCGATGCCGCCTCGCCCCAAGGCGATGGCTTCAGAACCCGCCCACCAACGCCGCATTCTCTCATCCGTCAACGGATGTAGCGCTTCAAACTTCTGTCTGACCAAACCCACATCGCCCATCCAACAAGCGCATCATGAATCCATCTAAACAGTCAATTTATTTTGGCACGCATCCTTAGTCAAAGATCTTTCCCGGATTCATGATGCCGTTCGGATCGAAGACCTGCTTGATGGCTCGCAGGTAGCCGATCTCGGTTTCATCCCGGGTGTAGTGCAGGTACGGTTTCTTGGTCAGGCCGACACCGTGTTCGGCCGAGATGCTGCCGCCATGACGGCGCAGCACCTCAAATAGATGCTCACTCACCGCTCCGCACTTTTGCGCGAAAGTGGCCGAATCCAGGTCCGCCGGCTTGAGGATGTTGACGTGCAGGTTGCCGTCGCCGATGTGGCCGTACCACAGCACCTCGAAATCGGGATATTCCCGCGCCAGCAGTTCATCGATTTCGGCCAGCAACGCGGGAACCCGCGAAATCCGCACCGCGATATCGTTCTTGTAGGGTTGATGCTCCGAGATCGATTCGCTGATGTCCTCGCGCAACCGCCACAGTTCCCGGGCCTGACTCTCGCTTTGACTGATCGCGCCGTCCGCCAGCCAGCCCTGTTCGGCGCAGTGTTCGAATAGGGCCAGCGCTTGGTCGGTGTGTGCTTCTTTCGGGTTCTCGAACTCGACCAGCACGTAATAGGGTGTTTCGACGTCGAACGGGCGATGCAGGCCCTTTTTCAGTACGTGGCGCAGCGCCCGCTCCGAGAAAAACTCGAAGGCGCTCAATTCCAGCTTGTTGCGAAAGACATGGTACAGCGACATCACGCTGTCCAGGTCCGGCACGCCCAGCACCATCACGCTCGGTTCGCGCGGCGGCCGAGCCAGTTTCAGTGTCGCCTCGACGATGATCCCCAGCGTGCCTTCACTTCCAACGAACAGATGCCGTAGATCGTAACCGCTGGCGTTTTTGATCAAGCCGCGATTGAGATCGAGTAGGTCGCCACGGCCGGTGACCACCTTCAAGCCGCTCACCCAGTCGCGGGTTAGGCCGTAGCGCACGACCTTGATACCGCCGGCGTTGGTGGCGACATTGCCGCCGATCTGGCTGGAGCCGCGCGAGGCGAAATCCACCGGATAGTACAAACCATGGTCGCGGGCAAAATTCTGTAGCGCTTCGGTGACTACGCCGGCTTGGCAGGTCACACTGCGGTCGGTCGGGTCGAATTCGAGAATCTGGTTCATTCGCTCCATGGAGACCACGATTTCGCCCCGACAGGCGACCGCCGCACCGCTCAGGCCGGTACGGCCACCTGAGGGTACCAGCGCTAGCCGATGCTCGTTGGCGTAACGCACCAGTTGTCGAATCTGCTCGACGCTGCCTGGCAGCACCACCGCCAGCGGATTTGGCGTGTATAGACGCGTCCAATCCCGACCATAGTTCAGGCAACTATCCGGGTCGGCGCGAACCTGGGCGGGTTCGATGAAGGCGCGGATGCCGTCGAGCAGGACGGCGGCCGATTCGTTGAGGGTAGGCATGGTCGTCAACAGTTGTCGCCGTGGGAAAAAAGAGGGTAAGGTTACTTGTCCATCATGGGTCAGACTTCCAACCGCATTCTATCACCGGCGAAACCCCGCGCAGCCATGAGCAAAACTTCACTCGACAAGAGCAAGATCAAGATCCTGTTGCTGGAAGGCATCCATTCCAGCGCCGTCGAGGCGTTCCAGGCGGACGGCTATACCAATATCGAATTCCATCCGAAAGCGTTGCCCGAACCGCAGTTACTGGAATCGATCGGCGACGCCTATTTCGTCGGCATCCGTTCGGCCACCGAGTTAGCCGCCGGCGTCATCGCGCGCGCCCCCCGCTTGATCGGCGTCGGCTGCTTCTGCATCGGCACCAATCAGGTGGATCTCGGCGCCGCTCAGGAACGCGGCATTCCGGTGTTCAACGCGCCGTTTTCCAATACCCGCAGCGTGGCGGAGCTGGTGCTGGCCGAGATCGTGTTCTTGATGCGCGGTATCCCCCAGCGCAGTGCCATGGCCCATCGTGGCGGTTGGGTCAAGACCGCCACCGGCTCTCACGAGGTGCGCGGCAAGTGTCTGGGTGTTGTCGGTTATGGCCACATCGGCATCCAGGTCGGGCTGCTGGCCGAGGCGCTGGGCATGCGGGTGGTGTTTTACGACATCGAGACCAAGCTGGCGCTGGGCAACGCCCAAGCGCTACCGTCGCTGGACGCGCTGCTGGAGACCGCCGATCTGGTGACCCTGCATGTCCCGGAAACGCCGCAGACCTTTCGGATGATCGGGGCCGAACAACTGGCGCGGATGAGGCCTGGCGCACGCTTGATCAACGCCGCCCGAGGTACGGTGGTCGACATCGACGCGCTGGTGGCGGCGCTGGAATCCAAACATCTGGCTGGAGCGGCGGTTGATGTGTTTCCAGTGGAGCCGAAGGCCAACGACGAGGAATTCATTTCACCGTTGCGCCGTTTCGACAATGTGTTGCTCACTCCGCACGTCGGCGGCAGCACCGAGGAAGCCCAGCAGAATATCGGCCTGGAAGTAGCGAGCAAGCTGATCAAGTACAGCAACAACGGCTCGACCCTCAGTTCGGTCAATTTCCCGGAGGTGTCGCTGCCCGAGCACCCCGGCAAGCACCGGCTGCTGCATATTCACCGCAATCAGCCAGGCGTGCTGTCGCGGATCAACGCCATCTTCTCCGAGCAGCGCATCAACATCGCCGGCCAGTACCTGCAAACCAACGCCAGGATCGGTTACGTGGTGATCGATCTGGATAGCCACGAACGCGCCGAGACGCTGTATTTGAAGAAACGGTTGGAGGAAGTGGACGGTACGATTCGAAGCCGGATTCTATACTGAGTCGGAAAGACCAACACAGGCATGGCAATGAGGTCAACAGGCGATGTCACTGCGAGACGAACTACTGAAAGCGGGGTTGGTTGCCTCCGAGCAGGTTAAAAAGCGAGACTCGGACACGCGCCGACAGGAGCACCAGCGCAAGAAAAACAAGGCGCTGGGCGCCGAGGAAGCGGCACGGCGCGAGGAAGCGCGCCAGTGGGCCGAGGCCGAGGCCACCCGCAAGCGCGAGCAGGACCGACGGCTGAACCAGCAACGCGAAGCGGAAAAACAACACCGAGAACTGGCCGCCCGTGCCCGTCAGCTGATCGATGCTCACCGGCTGAACGAGCCGTCGGCGGAGGCGATCTACAACTTTCAGGACGGCCGCTTTATCCGCGCCGTCCGCGTCACGCCCGCCCAGCGCAAGGCGCTGGCCACGGGTCGGCTGGCCATCGTTCGCGGCGACCGCAGCGAGTTCGATTTTCCGTTGTTGTTTAGGGAGATAGCGGCCAAGCTGGCGCAATTTTCCCCCGAACGCGTGCTGCTGTTGTACCCCGAAAGCGATGGCGGCGAAGCCGAGGAGGAGTGGGGGGATTAAAGCCGTAACCCGAGGGGGCAATCGTTGAGCTTATCTTAACTTGAATAGTTTTTATACCATCATACTATTTTATTGTCTCCAATGGGGAAGGGCAAAACCCCCGCCTTTAGGCGGAAGCTC
>JAPUDV010000118.1:0-38565 GCA_027492875.1 Candidatus Competibacteraceae bacterium
AAAATCGATGGACTACGCTGGTCCGGATTGCAATCCCGGCGATGATCCACGCAGGCTGGTCAAAACGCCCGTCGATCCGCATCAACCCGTGCCAGACCCCGACCGAACCGGTGGTGACCCGGCGTGGATTGGCTTACCATCTCTCGGTCTTCCCGCGCTGCCCACCGAACGCCCATGGTCGACCTATTGTGCTACGAACCCGGCATTTATGCCTTCGACGCTGGCTACCTCCGCCCCCGACTGGCCGCGATTTACCTCATCGTCGAGCGCGGCCGGGTCGCCGTGGTGGATACCGCCAGCAAGGCCTGCTTGCCGCGCGCGTTGGAGGCATTGCGGATCCTGGGTTTGTCGCCGGCCAGCGTCGATTACGTATTCCTGACTCATGTCCATCTGGATCATGCCGGTGGGGCTGGGGCGATGATGCAGGCCTTCCCCGAGGCCCGGCTGGTCGTGCATCCGCGCGGGGCGCGGTACATGGCCGACCCCACGCCACTGTTCGCTGCGGTCCAGGCGGTGTATGGCGAGGCTAAAGCCCGCGAGTTGTACGGCGAACTGCTGTCGGTGCCGGCCGAGCGCATCCTCGCCGCCACCGACGGTCATGCTCTCGATCTGGGCGGTCGAATCCTGGTGTGCCTCGATACCCCCGGCCACGCCCGCCACCACCTGAGCCTGCTCGATACTCACGGCGGCGGAATCTTCGCCGGCGAAGCTTTCGGCCTGTCCCTGCGCGAATGGGATGTCGCGGGCCGGCCGTCGATCCTGCCCGCCATTGCGCCGACCCAGTTCGATCCGGCGGCCATGCGGACGTCGATGGAACGGATTCTGGCCAGGCAGCCGCCCGCACTTTACCTGGCCCACTTCGGCCGGATTCGGGATGTGTCGCGTCTAGGCGGCGACCTGCTGCGCCTGCTGGAGGCGCAGGTAGCGCTCGCCGAGCACGAGCGGGATAGCGGTTCGGACCGTGGCGCGCGTCTGCTGGTGGGCCTGTGGGCGCTGGTGGACGCCGAGGCCGCGCGCCAGGGTTGGCGGTTGGCGGCCGGAGCACTCCACGCGCTGCTGGACGAGTATCTTGAACTCAATGCCCAAGCCCTGGACGGCTGGCTGACGCACCACACCGCGCCGAGGTCGTCCGGAGCTGTCACCTGAATCCGACCGCATGACCGACGGGCGACTGGATTCCAGCGACGCCGATGGCCGAGGCGCAACTGTTGTTTCAGCACGGCGTCAACTTTAAATGACCTGCCGGCGTGGCAGAAACGCGGGGTCGGCGTGTATTGGGAGACTGACGCCAAACCGGGTCTTGATCCCCGCAGCGGGGAAGCGACCACAGCGATCCGACGGCGCTTGACCGTGGATTTGGAATTGCCCCGTAGCGAAGCGTATGACGCCCTGATCCAGCGGTTGTTGCATCCAGAAATCGCTGAGGATCATCGAGCGGGCTGAGGGCAACCGATCCGCGATAGCTCGATTCGCCGGACTTCAGGGCATGGCGTGATGCGTGGCGAGCTCTTCCGCCAGCCACTGCCGAAACAGCGCATTGAGCGGCTCCGAGCCGGGTTTGGCCGCGAGCGCCAGCGCGGTGGGACCCTCCGCCAGCCGCGCCAGTTCCGCCTTGATCCAGTCGCTCAGGGCCGGAATGCGCGGACCCCAGGCCATTTCTTCGCCGCTTTGCTTGAGCCTCAGCAACTGCTCGATAGCGTCGCGCCATTCGCCGGGTGGGATCAAGGTCTCCACCAGATCGCGGAACGGCATGGGCACGACGCCCCGTCCGCTTTCCAGCCAGCGAACCGCCAGCAACGGGCGCAGCACGTACAGGTATTTCTTCAACCGCACCCGGTCGCCGTGCAGGTATTCCCGATCATTGCCTCGCGCCATGTGCAGGTAGTGCCGGGCACAGCCGACCGGGGAATAGTAGGCGGGCGTCAGCGTCAGCATTGCCTCCCGGAACCCCGGTTGCGCCCGGTAGACCAGGGGCGAATGCAGCCACTCGAACAGCGGCGGGTTGGATTTGTGCATCAACCGCAACGCCTTGCGCAAATCCCAGCCGTTGATGTCCAGCACGCCCTCGATGGGGCACTCGATCACGTCGCGGCGGCGCTCCAGGTCGATGCTCAGATACCAGTCGCGGGGCCGAATGTAGACGAAGCGGACATCGTAGTCGCTGTCCGGCGAGGCGAAGCCCCAGGCACGGCTGCCCGATTCGCAGGCGTACAGGATGCGCACCGCTTCGGCCTGTTCGATGGTCGCGAGGCGTTCCAGGATGATCGCGCCGGCGGCGTCGGGTTCGGGTTCGATACGGAGTTCCGGCATCGGTTTTTTCCTGGTGGGTGTGCGCGATATGGCGATGTGGCTGGCGTCGTTTTCCAGGGAATCGCCACCATGATCATCAGTGGACCACGCCACTGATGGGACTGGTAGATTTGCAAATCGCATCATATTATTGCATTTCTTCTATCTTAAAGAAGATATGCAATGTTAATCCAGCGACACGCCTTCTCCATCGTTCAGTCCGCCTTGAGTCGTCAAGCGGCGGTCGCCCTGATCGGTCCCCGCCAAGTTGGGAAGACCACGCTGGCGCGGATACTCGGCGAGCAGCGGAACGCGCTGTATCTGGATTTGGAGGATCGGGAGGACCGCGACAAGCTGGCCAGTCCGCGCCTGTACCTGGAGCGGTTCGAAGACCGGTTGGTGATCCTCGACGCAATCCACCGGATGCCGGAGCTGTTCCAGACCCTGCGGGGCATCATCGACCAGGGGCGGCGTAACGGCAAAGGAATCGGGCGCTTTCTGATCCTGGGGTCGGCTTCCATCGAGTTGTTGCGCCAGTCGGGCGAGAGCCTGGCCGGACGCATCGCCTATGTGGATCTCACCCCACTGACGGCGCTTGAGGTCGAGGGGCAACGCCCAGTGCTCGAACAATTGTGGTTGCGCGGCGGCTTCCCGAATCACTATCTCGCCGCCGATGACGCCGAGAGTTTGGCGCGACGCAAGGATTTCATTCGCACTTATCTCGAACGCGACGTACCGATGTTCGGCCCCCGCATCCCGGCCGAAACCTTAGAGCGGCTCTGGACCATGCTGGCCCACCACCAGGGAGGCCTGCTGAACGCCTCGGAGCTGGGCCGATCCCTGGCCATCAGCACCCAGACCGTGACCCGTTATATCGATCTGCTGGTCGATCTGCTGCTGGTGCGGCGCTTGCCGCCCTATCACGCCAATGTCGGCAAGCGGCTGGTGAAGTCACCGAAGGTGTACGTGCGCGACAGTGGCTTGCTGCATGCGCTGCTGAATATCGAGACCCTGGATCGTCTGGCCGGCCATCCGGTGATCGGAGCCAGTTGGGAAGGATTCGTGCTGGAAACTTTGCTTTCAGTGCTACCGTGGCGGACGCAGCCTTTGTTTTATCGGACGGCGGTCGGTGCGGAGATCGACCTGGTGCTGGAACGGCCGGACGGGGCACGATGGGCCATTGAAATCAAGTGCGGCCTGGCGGCGAAGCTCGAACGGGGTTTCCACCATGCCCGCCAAGATCTCGCCCCGGCGAAAGCCTTCGTCGTCTATTCCGGCGAGGAACGCTATCCGGTGGCGGACGGGGTCGAAGCCATCAGCGTGCGCGAGATGGCGACCGTGCTGGCGTCGTTGTGAGTCAACGAGCAAGTGAGTCAATGAGCGAGTGAGTCAATCAGTCGATGCATCGCTCCACGCTCCTGCGGGCTGGCCGGGGTGTGGCACGACGAAAGGGCCTGTTCTGATCGTTCTTACAGTTCCGGGTCGGCGGTGCTGGATGCCAGTCGGTTGGCCCGCTCGCCCGGCCAAGCCTCCAACACCGCCCGCAGTTCCCGCAGCACCTCGACCAGCGGCCGTTCCTGATCCGACTCCGGCGCCTCGGCGGCGGTCACCCGCAGCCGGTCGGGTGATTCGGCCTCCCGGACCAGTTCCAGCACCGCTCGCGGGTGGCGAGCCGTTCCCCGGTCGCGGCCGGCGGGATCGCGTTGCCGCTCGGTTTCATACACGGCCAGCGTCAAATCGAACGGCTCGCCCTCCACCTCGGGATCGTAACAGGCGAGCAGGGCGTTGATCCCGGTCTCGGTTCGAGTATCCATCCCCAGCCAAGTGACTTCCTCACCGGGCAAGAGTGGTGGATCGATGCCCAGCGCCCGGTAAAATTCGATACGGGCCAGCGTCTGGCCGACCAGACGGTCGAATTCTGAATTCATCGGCAAGGGGTTCATGGGGGTTCTTTCCTGCGGGTGGCGACGGGCACGATAAGAAATCGCTATCTTCCATCAAGGCCGGGGCGGGGGCGCCGCGCGCGCCAGTGCGTCGCGGGCGACCGCACCTTCGGGGCGGTGCATCGGCGACGGCTCGTGTTGGGTGTTATACCAGTCCCGGTACTGCGCGGATGCATACCAGGCGAAAGTTTCCCCCAACACGGCGAGCACGGCGGCACGATCCGCCGGTTCGATCCGCGTCGCCATGACCGCGCGGTCGCCGGCGAGCGGGTCGCCCGTCAGCGGCAACGCCCGCCAAGCCTTGGAATGCAGCAGAACCGCGTTGCGCGCGTGCGCGCCGGGGATGGTGAGCCGTACCTCTTCCGCCTGGATTTCCAACACGAAATCTCGCCGCCGATCAAATTTGAGCGGGTTGCCGCCGTCGTCGGTCTGGGCGATCAGGACGGTGAGCGGCAGTGGATGGTTCTGGAGCGCGTGCGCCACGAAGGCCGCCAGCACGGCGGGACCGCGCAGCAGAACGGGTTGGTCGCGCAACTCGCTCAGGGTGTAGTCCGGGTGCAGCAGCACGCCGCGCTGGCGCTGGCCCTCCACATCGGTGAACAGTTGCGGTCGTCCCAGATTCTCGCGAGTGGCCAGTTGCAAGGCGGCGTACAGGTTGCCGGTGAGCAGGTGACGCCGGCGCCGCACCGTCCCACGCTCGGCCCGATCGAAGTCCTCCGGCCGGAGCGGGGTCGCGCTGACGGCATAGTCGGCCTGGTGCAGGCCGTAGACCGACCGGGTCACCAGGCGCGGTTCGCCGGGAAGCGCCAAGCGCACCAGATATTGGCCCGCCAGGTGGGCGCCTTTCTCGAGCGGCGGGTCGATGTCGACCACCTGCCCGCGCCGCGAGACCGTTCCGGTCACGTCCGCGCCGTTCGCCGGATCGGACTCGGTCAGAGACCACGCTTCGGTCCATTCCAGGGTCGCGCCGATTTTCACCTGGTCGAGAAAACGGGCGATGACCTGTAAGGCCTGATGAACGGTCTTGACCGGGTTGTCGTCCGGGGCAGCCAGGCCGTCCTCGACGCGAGCCACGCCGGGGAATCGGCCTTGCGGCTGGGTGGCCTGCTGGAGCCGTCGCGCCTGCACGGCGGCGAACTCCGCCCGGGTGCCCTCCCCGTCGTAACGGGTCATGCCGCGATCGAGCAGGCACCGCACCCGCTCGCCGCTCAGCGGATTCAAGCGTTCTTCATACTGCACGGTGGTGTAGTAAATCGGCGCGAGAAACACGCTGTCGGGGTCCACCGCCGCGCCTTCGAACAACTGCTGGCCGACGATTTCGGCGTGCCAGTCGGCTTCGGCGGTTCGGAACGGGTGGAGGCCCTGGCTGCGGTAATGCTCCAAAATGCCAGCGTAGTTGCCGCTCCACTGATCGAGCAAGCGCTCCTGCTGGTCGACCGGAAACAGCAGGATCCGGCTCATCACCCGGTTCACATACCACAGCGGCAGCCCATCCCGTTCCTTGGATACGGCGGCGTCGAGCCGCAAGGCCTCGGCTGGATTCTGGGCGGCCCAATCGCGGGCGACCCGGTTGCCGATGACGTTGAGCAGGTCGGGGATGGCGCGCGCCAGCGCCGCGTTGTCCTGGCTGCTGGTGGTGTTGGCCGACAGTTGCCGCAACTTGGCGTTCTGCATGGCGATGAGCCGCACCTCGCCGGGCAGGCCGGTGGTGGGGGTGACCACCACGGGCGGCGCGCACTGGCCCCGGCGATTGACCCGGCCCCAGAACTGGATGCGTTCCGCCACGTTCTGCGGGATTTGCAGCTCGAACAGCGACCGGGGTGCCGGACTCCAACCCGGCACGTCATCGCGGGCGTGGAGGCTCAGGCCGGTCGCCCCCGAGCGGGTCAGAATCAACGCCTGATACTGATCGGTATTGAAACGAAAAATCAGATCGCTGCGGTCCTCCGCCGGTCGCGGCTGGAGCGCCATGCGCGGCTCGCCGGCGGCGTCCACATCCAGCCGCAGCCAAAACCGCCGCCCGGACAGCTCGCCACAGCGGTAGCCGTGCTGTTCGAGAACCTGGCGAACCCGATCCAGCGGCGACAATTCCAGATCGGGAAATCGGGCGATTTGCCGGCTGATGTGGGCATGCAATTCCCACAATTCCGGTGAGTGGATCGGTTCTTTGGTCGTGCCGCCATAGCGGTCGCGGCGGGTGAGAGTCATCATCCGGTCCAGCACCCGTTGCAGAGCATCGCGGAAGTGGAGCACGGGATAGGTGTCGGACGCCAGGGCGTTCGCCCCGCCGGGTTCTGACGCGCTGTCTTCCAGCGGCAGGGTCGCCGCCGCCGGCCGGACGTCGAGGGCAGCGGGCCGGCCGGGCGAGTCGTCTTCGACAGGGGAGTCGGTCCGGTCGTCGAAACGATTGGTGATCACCTCGCGGAGCAGGGTTTCCAGGGTGTGTTCGAGCACGAATACCGGTTTGCGGTCGGCCTGAAGCTCGCCCAAACCGAACTCCACGGCGTGATCGACCTTGAGCGCCAGCAGGAACAGCCGGTTGAGCTGGTATAGCCGTGACCCGAAATTCATCGACTGCAAGCCCGCCCGCGCGCCCCGGCGTTCGTCGGCGTCACCCAACGCCTCGGCTAGTCGCTGGTTCTCCTCGGTGATCATCGCCTGGATGTCGCCGCCGAGGTAGGCCATCTGTTCCAGAAGGCCGGCCAGTCGGTCGGCCAGATCGCGATTGCGGGCTTCGCGGCGCTGGTCCGGCGCGATGCGAAACGCGATCTGGCTCAGATCGTGCTCCCGGCGGATCAGGACGCCGTCCTCGGCCAGCATCTGCGAGAACACTTCCTGCAACGGCGCGCCACCGGCCTGCAACAATTCGGCGAGACAGTCGCGGCGGTAGGGCGCGGGCAGCACCGGGGCGTACAGTTCCAGATTGTCGGGACGCTTGGCGTAGGTGGCGCTGGAGAACACCACGCCCGAGGCGGCCGCGACCAGGGCGCGCACGTTCTCGAAGGTGTTCGAACCGCCGGCGGCGTTGTGCGACTCGTCGGCGAGGATCAGCGGTCGTTCCCGCTCGGCGATGGCCAGCAGCCAGCGCGCCTTGGCGCACTGGGACCACGGCCGATTGATTTGCGAATAGGTGGCCAGCACCAGGTTGCAGTTTGGCGGCAGCGCGCCGGCGTCGATCCAGCGCCGGAGTTCACCCGCGAGGGTGGGTCGCAGCAGGGTGTGGCCACGTTCGGTGTCCTTGATCGCCACACCCTCGTTCAGGATGACCGGGCGGGCGTGGGCTACGCCCCCGGTGTGCGCCAGGTCGCGGTAAAAATCGGAAAACAGGTTGGGCTTTTCGGTGAGAAAGAGTACCAGCCGCTGCCGCCGCCAGGCCCATTGCGCCAATCCGGCCAGCACCCGGCCCTTGCCGATGCCGGTTTCATCGGCCTCGATGAAACCCCGGCCTTGGTGGAGGGCGTGCAGCGCCAGCGCCAAGGCATCGACCTGCTCGGGCGAGAAGATCGACTCCAGGTCGGCGTTGGAGCGTCCCAGGGCCTGGGCGATGAAGGCATCCACCGATTGCCCGTGGCGCCGTTCCACCCGGTCCAGAGCGCGGCGACTGGCCAGCGCCATGTTGGCTGGGATCATGGTGATCGGTTCGCCGATCCGGCTGCGCGCCTCGTAGCGAACCTGATAAACGACGGGCTCTTCCTCGGCCGGATTCGTGTCCGGCGATTCGGGCGTGGGCGCCTCGGCAAGGTCGTCCGATGCCGGATCGAACGGCGCGGGGTCGGCGGACGCTGTCACCGGCGCCAGCCGTTCCCGCTGGCTGGGGCCAAGGCGCGCGCACAGTTCGCGTGTCGTCCGCCACAGCGCGTCCCAGGTGGCGACGACCGGCACGGTGTCGGGCACCGGCGCGAACCCCGGACCGCGAACGCCCACCACCACCAGGCGCACCGGATAGTGAGCATCGTGGTGGCCGTACAAATCACCGTGAATGCCAATGACCGCCTCGACCTGGAAGTGGTCGGCCAGGAAATTGAAGAGATACCGGCTGCCGCCCTCAGGTCGTTCCAGAGCATGGTCGCGGGGGTGCTCGGCCGCGAGAATGAACACCGCGCGACCGTCGGGGTGGCGCTGACGCAGGCTGTGCAACAGCAGCGCGTGGTCGAGCCGCTGGGTCGTGAAGAGAGTGCCGGCCACCGTGACGGTGGCGCGGGACTGATCCCGCATCGGTTGCAGGCTGCCGAACGGGGGATTGGCGATCACGTAATCGTAGACGGATTCAGCCGCGTCCAGCAGCGCGAACGCGTCGCCCGACCGCACCTGGATCGCCGGCAGCGCTTGGCGCAAGCGCTCGGCCCGCATGGGGTCAAATTCGATGGCGGCGATGGCCGCGTCCTCGGGCAACCCGCACAGCAGGGCGCCGTGCCCGGCGGTGGGTTCCAGCACCGTGCGCCCGGCGCCGACCGGGCCGAGCAGGGCCTGGGCCGCCAGTGCCAGCGGCAACGGGGTCGAATACTGGGCCAGTTGCACCGTCCGTTCGCTGCGGTAACGCTGCCGGGGCAAGCCCTCGGTCAGCGCGACCGTTTCCCAAAATGCGGCATCGGGGAGCGGCCGGCCGGCGCGGAGGCTCGCCTGCAACAACTGGAATGTCGGAACGACGGCCCGCACCGCCGCCACTTCCAGGGCTTCCTGGAGCTGATGAAGAAAACTGGGGGTGAGGCCGTCCGGATTCCAGGGGGCCTCGAGGTGAGCCGCGAACTGGCGCAGGTCGGCCGAATCCAGCCGTTCACCATTTGCCGCGCGCTGGACCAGAGCCGATAGCGCGTCCGGCAGGTCCTGAGGGTGGGCCACCCGCAATCTGCCGGCAGGTGGGGGCGACTCGTCCGAAGGCGTGGCCCCCGCTCCGGACACACTCGGTCGGGTCGCCAGGTTCACCCCGCGCACCACGTCCGCCAGCGGCATGTCCCGAAGGCGGGCGGCGGGAAAACGCGCCAGCGCCGCCGCCGCGGCCAGCTTGCCGTCCGGCTTGACGATATGGCCGCCGGGGGTGCGCTGAAAACCGAGCGCGATCAAGGCGCGCTTGTGCGCCTCGGTCGGACCGGTCACGTACAACACCGGGCGGCCACCGGGCGTGGCAATGACGTGCAGCCGCAGCCCGTAAGCGGACAAATCGAGCCAGGGAGTGGTGGTCGCCATCAAGACCTCCTCCGCCGGGTGGGCGGTTCACAGTTGCGGGCGGGGAAACGCCGGCGCGGAAGGGGCGGGTGGCGTGGCGGCGGGCGCCTTGCGCGGTTTTCGCTCCGCAGGCGGCGGCGTGGGCGGCGTGGCGGCGGGTACCTCGACGCGGGCGTCGGCCTCACGGTGGGCCTGTTCGATCAGGGCATCCACGTCGAACGCAACGTCGACATCAGGCAACTCGGTGAACTCGTCGCCAGCGGGCAGCGGTTGGTTCGGTGGAGCCGGCGCGGGTGGCGCGGCGGTGGGGACGGCAGAGTGGGTCGGCGGGGCGATCTGGGTGCTTGGGATGCTGGCTGGGGTGTAGGCTGGCCCGGTATCCAAGCGAAACGGGCCAGCGACCGCCAGCCGGTAGTCCGGCTGCTGCTGCAGGACCACCGCCACCCGGGAGACGGCGTCGCGGTCGTCGCCGAACGCGAATCGAATCGCGTACAGCTCGGTGTTGGACGTGGCGCCGAGGACCTGTTTGACTTGATTGGCCATGCCCGGTGCGTTCTTGGTAGCCAGTAACAGGTTCTCGCGCGGCAGCAGTTCCACCGTGACCTCGCCGCGCGCGGCGTACTCGAACAGAATGGCGTTGGTGACGCCGGCCATCAGCGCATAGCGGTCCACCCGTACCTGTTCGCCGGTGGCCGGATCGAACACGGGGTGACCGTCCGGACCAAACCCCGGCACCGAGGCAAACACCGTGCGCGCCCAGGCGTCCGGCTCGCTGACGTCCGGGGGGCGATGGGGTAGGAAGCGGGTGGCGACCTCCGTGCCGTCACTGACGCGGGCCAGCAGGTGGCGGTACGGATTCTCCCGCAGCAGCCGCGCGGTTTCCCGGATCACTGCTTCCAGGTCGGCGACCGCGACCGCCTGGTCGACCCGCAGGGTGGGCAGCCAGAGATTGATTTTCAGGTGGGTGTCGGTGCGCTGCTCCCAGGCCTGCCGCAGCTTTTCCGCCAGCCAGGGGCGATCGAAGGTCAGGGTTTGCCACCCCCCGTTTTGCTCGACCGCCAGCGCGGCGGTATCGCAGGCCAATCCCCAGCGAATCCAGCGCGGTTCGCCGGGTTGGCGATCGACATTAGGAAATTCCAGCACCGGCATTTGCGCGTACAGTTCCACCACGCACCGGTCCGAGTGGCCGTTCATCCGGGCTTGGACTTTTTGCGCGGAGATGGCGGTATTGATCCAGCCGACGCTCACGCTGCCGTCGGCCGGGTTGCGCCAGGCGCCACCGAACACGAGGACCGATCCCGGCTGGCTGCCCGCGCCCTTGTGCAGATTGTCCACGCAGGCGTTGACCCGATCGAGTCGGACGCTATAGAGATCGGTTTGTCCGGCCTGAGTGTAGGGACCGTCGAACAGGGCGGTGGCGCGCAGTTGCAGCCGGTCGCCCTGCCGTTCGATGATGGCTTCCAGGCGGGCCACGATCTCGCAGGTACGGCCGCCGGCGCGCGGCTGGGGCGCCGCGCCGCCGGTGGCCAAGTGGCTGTGTTCGCGCAGGGTTTGCAGGTCGGTCATGACGACTTCCTCCAGGGTGGGCAAGGGAAGCGGGGGGATGGATGAGGAACGGTTCAGGGGCCGGGAGCGGCAAAAGTATGGGCGGTGGTCCGCGCCGCGTCCCGGACCGGTTCGGTCAGCGCCTGATCAGGTTTGCGGCGCGACAGGGCCACGGTGTACTCGATTCGCTGCAAGGACTCGGCGGGGACGTGGTGATGAGCGATAAGCCACCGGGCGGCCTGGTCGAGGTCCAGTGCGCGGTCGAGCAGCGCGGGTGTGGGGTCGCCACCCAGCTCGCGCACCCGGCGCGCCAGAATCTCGGCATCCCATTTGGGGCGGGTCAGTTCGGGCGGCACGGGCGCGGGCAGCCGCGCGGCGATGGCGGCGGTGTCCCAGGTCGAGGCTCGGTTCAGGTTGACGGGTGCCACCGCGATGCTTTCCCGCAACCCGTGTTCGGCGGCCAAACCGGCGAGCTGGTCGCGGGCGCGGGCGGCCAACTCTCGCGCCTGCTTGGCCAGGATATCCAACCGGACATAGCCTAGCGCCGCCTGCTCCAGGGCGGCCTTGGTCGCGGGAGGGAGGTCGGCGAGGGCCAGCGCCCGACTGGCGGTGTCCCGCTGAGGCCAGGGCGGCAGTTCGCCTTGCAGCACGCAGTCGCGCCAATAGTGGTGGCCCGCCGCCAGGATTTCGGCGTCCAGCGCCGGGTCGCGCTCGACCAGAAAGGTGTCCACCGTCCACTCGCGCAGGTTCAGCGCCACCAGCACCAGCCCCTCGATGCGAATTCCCCGGTCCTCGGCGACCAGGGCGGCCTGGTGCAACTGGCAGGCATGTTCGAGCGATACGGCGGTGGGGGGCTCGGCCGGTGCCTTATAGTCCACCACCAGCGTCTGGCCGTTCAGCGTCACCAGGTCGTCCGGCGTGGCCAGCAACCACTCGTGGTCGCGCGGGCGATGCGCCGCCACGGCCTGTCGCAGATCGGGGAGAGGACGGGCGCCGCTGTGCCGCAGGAACAGATGGCGGGCATGCGGCTCCAGTTCGATCCCCCGCCGCATCGGTCCGGTCGCTGGAGCGGGGAGGGCACGCAACAGCTTGGCCACGCAAATCTCGCGGGCGGTGGCGAACGGGCTGTATTCGCCCCGGCGTTCCCCGACCAGGACGCCGATTTCGCTGGCGCCGAACCCGGACAGCCGTTCGATCCGGCGGCTCAGCGACAGCGAACTGCCGCGCCCCGACGACCCGGCCGACTCCTCCTGGAGACGTTCGATCTGGTGGTCGAGCCACTGGCGCCGGGTTTCCGGCGCTAGATGCGCGGCTTGCGGCAGGCCGGCGAGTTGCGCCAGGGCGGCGTCGCGGTCGACTGTCAAGTCGGGGGAAGAGGATTCGGGTGAGACCGGCATCGGGATATCCTCGTCAGGGTGTGGTCTTGACAATATTATGCTTTATAATATTTATTAAACAATATTAATGGGTCAACCGGAAACCTGCCAGTCGATGGAACCAATCACAAAGGAGACTTCCGCATCGCCGCGCCCGGGCGGTGTGGCCCAGGTGCATAACCTGTTGGACCGGCTGGAGCTGCGGCTCCAGTTGTCGCAGTGGCTAAACCTGGGGTTGGCCGGGGCGCTGGTGCTCAGCGCCGGCACGCACGGCTGGCGTGCGCTGCATCCGCCCCAGCCGGAGTATTTCGCGACCACGGCCGATGGCCGGCTGATTCCGCTGGTGCCGATCAGCGAGCCTTACGTCGCCCAGGAAACTCTGCTGGCCTGGGTCACCGAAGCGGTCACCCAAGCCTATACCCTGGACTACGTGCACTACCGCAAGCAATTGACGGCGATGCGGCCGAACTTTAGCGATGAGGGGTTCAAGAACCATCTCCGGGCGCTGGAAGCGGCCGGTACCCTAGACGCGATCATCAAGCGCCGGCTGGTGAGTCAGGTGGTGCCGGCCGCGCCGCCAGTGGTCGTTAATCAGGGGGTGCTGGCCGACCGCTATGCCTGGAAAATCGAGATGAAACTCGGTCTGTCCTATCAGGGCGCCTCCAGCCAGAGCGCGCCGCAAGCCTTGGTCGCGGAGGTGTTGGTGGTGCGGATGCCCACCCACGAGGTGCCGCGTGGCCTGGCCATTCACCAACTGATTACTCGGGGGAGCTGATGCCCGGTCGCGCCGGTTGGCGAGTGCTGCACTGCGTCACCCTGCTCGGCGGGTTGGTGGGCCTTCCGGTCGCTGCCGCGCAGGACACGCCACCGCTCCCCACCGCCGCTCCATCGGCTCCGCTGGTCGGTCTGACCGGTTCGCCACGACCGACCGAACCGCGATCTCCGGCGGCGTTGCCGCCGATTCCCCGCAGCGCCGCCGAACTGCCGTCTCTGGAGGCCGATCCGCCGGGTGCGTTGGCGGAGCGGGAACGACAACGGGCACAGGCTCACCAGCGGGCACTGGACTTATTGATGCCGATGAATCCGGAGCAGATCAAAACCGTGATCCAGTCCCTGGAAACCCACGAGCGGCTGGCCTCGGAGCCGGCCAGTCCGCCTCCCGAGGCGGTCATGGAGGCGGAACTGCTGGACCTGACCACCCGCACTCCGCCGGTGGTTCGCGCGGCGCAAGGCTACGGCGCCAGCGTGATTTTTACCGACCGCACCGGTCGGGCCTGGCCGATGACCGCCTACCAGGGATTCAATCCCAACCTGTTCGTGGTGGCGGCCCATGCGGTGTCCGGCGACAAGGAGGACCTGCCGACGGTGCTGGTGATCCAGCCCACCGCCCGCTACGGGACCGGCAACGTGTTGGTGGCGCTGCAGGGTCTGGAGACACCGATCGTACTGACGGTGGTGTTGGGGCAGACCCAGGCCGACGCCCGTAAGGAATTCAAGCTGCGGCTGGCCGGCCCCCGCGCCGCGCCGGAGTACGCACCGCCCCCACCCGCGCCGGTCGACCGGGCGCTGATCGACGTCCTCAATGGCCTGCCGCCCCAGCCGGACGCGCGGCCGGTGGATCTCGCTGGGGTCGAGCCGGAGGCCCGCGCCTGGCGGGTCGGCGAATACACCTACCTGCGCACCCTGGCCGAAATCTACAGCCCGGCCTACGAAGATCGCGCGAGCAGTCCGAGCGGGCTGCACGCCTACAAGCTGCGTGCCGTTCCCGTCCTACTGGCCAGTCATCGTGGCCAGATGGTCGAGGTTCGGGTGCAGCCGTAGCGCGGCGGCGGGAGGTCGACGGTATGCTTCCCCTGGGGGGATCGCCGCAGGCCTGGCTGCTGGCCGGCCTCGGGCTGGCCGGGTTCGGCCTGTACCTATGGCTCAACTGGCAACCGGGCGTCCCGATTCCCAGCGCCGCCACCGCGCCCGGCGCCGCGACGACCGAATCGGTGCCGGGCGGTCGGCAAACGCCGGAATACGCCCGCTTGCAGGAACTCGCCAACCGGGATCGGGCCGCGCGCGCCCGCCCCAGCGGTGGCAGCGCCATGCCGTCGCCGGCGACGCTGGACCCTGTGGCCCCGACCGGCGCGATTCCCCCGGTCACCGCCGCGCCCGCGCCACCCGCGCCTGGCGCGGGGATCACGCCCGCGCCCGCCCCGGCCACGCCCGCGTCGGCCAAACCGGATGAGGCGCTGCTGCGGGCGATGGAAGCCCAGGTCAAGGAGCTCATTGCCTATCGCGACCGCCGGTTCGCGCCGTCCCCCACCCACCTAGTGGCGTTCGTGGACAGCAAGGGACAACGCGCCGCGCAAGCGGCCGAGCAGGCAGTCCGGGCGCGCGCCATGGCGGAAGCGGCGTCCGACCGGTCGCTGCCCTCCGGTGCGCTGCGGCCCGGCGATCTATTGCATGCCGTACTGCAAACGGCGATCAACAGCGACGAGCCCGGCCCGGTGCGGGCCAGAGTGGTTGGAGAACGATTCCGGGATGCGATCCTGTTGGGCGCTCTGGAAAAACTGGCGGCGCCCGTGGGTAGCCGACCGGAACGAGTGCTGGTGCGGTTTCGCTGGCTGACCCCACCGGCCGGGATCACCTACGCGCTGGAGGCCTACGCGGTCGATCCCACCACCGGACGGACCGCGCTGGCAACCGATGTGGACCATCATTACGGGTCCCGTTAGGGCGCGCTGATCGCCGCCAGTTTCCTCGAAGGCTACGGCGAAGCGGTCGCCAGCCGTCATCGGGTCGTCACCGTGGGTCCGTTCGGCAACGTGGTCTCGGTCCCGGGCGACGGGATCGACAACGGCCAGATCGCCCGCGAGGCGCTGGGTACGGTCGGCGCCCGGCTGGGCGACGCGGTGGGTCAACATTTCAATCGACCCAACACCATCCAGGTGGCGAGCGGGACGGGGATCGGTGTGTTGGTGGTCTCGGCCGCCACGGCGACCGGCGAATCCGCCGTGCCGCCGCTGGAAGCGCCGTTCGACGCTGACCGATCATTACCGGCTCGACCGCGCCCCTCGACGAGTGGAACACTTGAGTTCCGTTCCGGGGGATCGAGGATGCCGGCGACCCCCGTCCCCACCGCGCCGCCTTCGGAGTCCACGCCATGAGAATCCCGCTGCCCGACCTAGCGGTCGACGCGGAGGCGCCGGCCTCGGATTTGTCGGCTTCAACGATCCGGCCCGGTGCGAACCGGTGGTTCGTCGCCCTGCTGAGCCTGGGCGGTCTGGTGCTGGCGATATTCGCGACCGTTCAGGTTCTGCGGGTGTTGGGCTTCGACGCCATCACCGCGTTCCGCTCTCCCACCCCGCCGCTCAGCATGACCCAGTTCCAGGCCGCCGCGTCTGCTGGGGCATCCTCCGACCCTCGCCCGGCGGGACCTGGCCCGGTGCGGGATCGCCCGCCGGCGGTGACTACCCCGAAGCCGCATTTCACCCTGCGCGATGGGGTGCCGGACAGCTTTTTGACCGATCTCGACGCCGAAACCCTGACTCGCCTGGATGTTTTGAACAGCCGTCTGGACGCACTGGTCGCCGCCACCGAGCAGGCCGGTGCGGCCGGACGCCAACTGGCGAGGACCGTGACGACCCAACTTGCCGAGTTCGGCGGCCGTCAGGCCCAGGCGCACGCCAACTTGGCGCGAATGGCGGAACAACTGACAGCCCTGCGGGCTGAAGTGCGGGACCTGCGGGCGGTACTGGCGCGCACCGGTTTCTCCCCGGCGCCGCCCGCGCCCACTGGGCGACCGGTCGCGGGCTGGCGGGTGACTGCCCTCAACGGTGATCGCGTTTGGCTCAAGGGGCCGACTGGACGAACCGTGAGCGTGGTGGCGGGGGAACGACTGAACCGCTTGGGGACGGTGCAACGCGTAGATGCGGAACATCGCGTGGTGGTGCTCACCGATGGACGCTTCGTTCGCTGAAGAATCCCAATCATTGGGGGGATGTCCACTGGCGAGCATGTTGCGGAACACCCGGTAGGCGTCGTCACCACGCTCGTAGGCGTGTTGGGTGTCCTCGTCCCCGGTGTAGACGATCACCGGGGTCGGCGCTGGGGCGCGAGATCGGCAAGGATGGGGTAAGCGGTGACCAGTACACCAATCATCCCAACGGTGGGGACACATCCGGGAGATCCGGCGATATGAACACGGTGCGCAGTACCACGATTCCACCCGCCCAACTGGGCGCCTATCTGACCCAGATGCGGACGGGCGTCCCCGTCCGTTCCGCGCCGGCCCTTGCCTTGACGGCAATGCGCCAGACCGCCGCCGGCCACGTCACGGCGACCGCAACGGCGGCGACGCCCTTGCCGGTACCGGTGGCCGGGGAGGAGGGGGAAACCCAGCAGGCCCAGCAGCGCGCCACCCGCGAGCACCTGAAGCGATCACTCGCCCATAGCAAGCTGATGAGCCTGCTGGTAAGCGCCGCGTTGCGGCAAACTCAGGCGGTGAAGGAGTATCTGCCACGCGCGAGCCAGTGGCTGGCCGAATGCGCCCATCAACTCGCGACGCAACTGCTGCGAAATGCCGGCCTCGATCCAGCGACCGCTGTCCTGTCGGGCTATCACCAGTATGAGGTGCATCGGTTGCTGGCGGCGCTGATCGAGCGGAATCCCGACTGGGTCAGCCAGCGCTCGCCTGAGAAGCTGGCCGCTCTGCTGGCGCCGCCGTTACCGGCGAATGCGGCGTGGTCGTCCGAGGAACGGCGGGACTGGGCGTCGGCCGGCGAGTCCTTGGACCTGGAATGGGGTTATGCGCGAGCCCTGGCCCGCATCACGGTTGCCCTGCTGGAACACGACTTCCATCGCGACCGGTCGGCGGTGCTGGCCGATGCCCGCGCGGTGCTGGCCCGCGCCGCCACCGAACGGGCCGACCGTCTGCGCCAGCGGTTGGATCTGGACGCCTCCACTTACCGGATTGCCCTGTTGCACTATCTCAATATCGGGGGGCGGCTGTATGCCGCGACTCTCGCGCGGGTCCATCGGGAGTCGGTCGCGCTGATCCAGGATTATCAGGCCTGTCTCAATCGTCGCGATCCGTCCGGGGCCGACGCCATCGCCCGCCAGTACCGGGAACGGCGGCTCGGCTACGACGGGATCGCCTTCCATTTCGCGGCGACTTTGCACCAATTCGACGGACTGACACTGGATCGGGAACCGGAGCCCAGTGAGGGATTCATGACGCCGCCGGCGTCGGCCTCACCGACCCATCGTTTGGGGTGTGCACCACCCACTGCCTCACCGTCGCCTCCAGTTTGACGGGGTTGGGCGGCGCATCGCCGAGCGGTGAATCCACAAGCGTGCGAGCGGATGAGTCAGTGAGTCAACTCGTCAGTGAGTCAATGCACCAACGCACCAATTCGTCGATGAGTCAACCCGTCAGTGAGTCAACCCGTCAGTGAGTCAACCCGTCAGTGAGTCAAAAACGCTGAAGCCATGTACCACTGGCCAGGATCGGTGGCCGACGCGCGAGGGATTCGACCATGCCGTTTGCTGACCTGCCACCGCCCGGCCCGACTTCGCCGGTAACGGTCGAATGTGTCCAGCAGGCGGCGTCCATCCATGGGATACCGGAAGCGCTGATCCTGGCGATTCTCAAAACCGAAGGTGGGCGCCCCGGCCTGGCTCGGCGCAACCGCGACGGCAGCCACGATCTCGGGCCAATGCAAGTCAACACCCGCTGGGTCCAACGGGAAGGTTTGAACGCCCGCGACTTGCGCGACCATGGCTGCTACAACCTCCATGTCGGCACCGCCATCCTGGCGCGGGAACTGCGCGCGGCGCCGGATCTTGCCACTGGGGTGGGCAACTACCACAGCCGGACGCCCCGCCACCATCGGCGTTATCAACGCTTGATCGTCCAGTCGTTAAAGCGTTTGCTGGCCGGAATGGGGCGATCCACACCGGGTCGCATCCCCTGACAGCCACCCTTGGGGACGAGGACGCTGACGCACGGGTGGGCGGGGTAATACCGTTCAGCTCTGGGGGTACTCAGGCGCTGAAGGGGTTGTAGCCGGCTGCGGGCGCCGCCAGTTCGGCCGAAGTAGGGAGACGAAAGGCGACCGGTTCCGCTCCAGCCTGCTGCACGTCGATCCGGATGATGGCGGCCAGATCCCGCAGATACAGCAATACGCAGGTTGGCCCTCCGCTCCCGCCGGGCACCGTGTAGCCGATCGCTTGCAGATGGGCGAAATCGGGTTCCCGGACCAGTCGGGCGAGCAGGTGGGGATGGGCGCCCACCAAGTCGAACAGGATCGCCGCCCGCCGCGACCCGGGCGCCCGCCCTTCGGCGGTCAGATAGACGGCCAACCAATCCTCGATGGTGGCCGCCAGCGGCACCGTCACCCGCGTTTTGTCCAGGAGCAGGGTGGAGACCGTCGCCAGATCGGCGAGGTCCACCGGCCGCTGGAGGAGGCGGGGCAATGCCAGTTCCAGCCCGATGATGACGGGTCGATACCCCTGCTGTACGGCCTGCCGCATGGCCAGGCTGACGACGCGCGGGGCGGAGCGCCCGAACAGTACGTTCAATCCGCCCACCGGCAGCACCACCTCGGGATGACCGACCGGAGCGTTGCGCAACGGCAGTTCAGCGGGGATCGGGGCGCCTGGATGGAGGAAAGCGCAGGTCAGCGCGCGAGATTGGGGTTTGTTACCCATTGGATGCGGGTTTCGAATGATTGTTTATTGCTTATTTTAACGCAAAATAGGCGGAAATGCCGGGCACCCCCGCTGACCGGGGATCGCCCTTCCCTTGATCGCCTCCCGAGCCGACCGCCCCCGCCGTGAATCCCGATAATTCCGATAATTCCGATCCCACCCCGAAACACCGCCCACCCCTGTCTCTCGATCTCGGCGACCGCCCGATCGTGGGGCGGGATCTGTTGTTGTTGCAGCAGTGGCTGGGTCTGGACCTGACCGAATTGACCGCCGCGCTCGGGATCTCGCCGCCGCGCTGGCGCGAACTGACCACCGAGCGGCCCGACGAGCCGTTGGACGATCCCGCCTTGGCCCTGCTGGTGTGGTCGATCCTGACCTTCCCGGCCCAGAGCTACCTGCCGGTGTATCCCGAGGTCGAGGAGGTTTACGCCACGTATCAGCAACTGGCGGACACTCTGGAGTTGCCGGGGCGGCGGCGGCTGTCCGCCAAGAAGGCCTTTAGTCTGCTGCTCGGCCGCGAGGGCACCAGCGGCTTTCGCTGGTTGGCGCCGGGCGCGCCGCGTGGCAACGCTCGCCAGAAAACCCGCCGGCTGATGCTGGTGTTCGACGCCGTGCTGCGCGCCCACGGCGCGGCCGGCCTGCGCCGGTGGCTGGAACGGGTCGGCCTGGAAGCGGCGCAGCGCGGCATCGACCTGTGGGAACAGAACTCCTGGCGCGAGAAAAGCGCTCAGCCGGCGGACGACACGCCGCCCAGTCCGGCCACGCCGACGAAACCTGGCCGTTCCCGCTCCCGGCGCAAGACCTGAGCGGTAGGTCATCCCGTCGTTCCGGCCCCGAGTCATGGATTCTTTATGGCAAATAAATTGTTCTATATTTATAGATAAGCAATAATACAAGTCATCATTCCGCAACGATCCGCATCCACGACCTGAACCGGGTAATCCGAGCATGATCTCCACCAAGCGTCTCTCGTTCCTCGGCTGGGTCCTGTCGGGAGTCGTGGTCGGGTGCGGGGTCGGACTGACGCCCCCAACCTTCGCGGCGCCACCCCTCGGCAGCGGGGTCGGGGGCGAGCCAGTACGGGTCCAGCCGGAGGCCCCGCCCACGTTACCCGTTCCCTCGGCCTCGCGGTGGGCGCCCGCCATGGTGGAGACCGTCGGCTCGACCAAGCTGTTGGCGGAAGGTAACGCCACGCCCCCCCCGAATGGCGGGTCCGTTCGCGCGGATGAGCCGGTGATCGGGGTTTCGCCCGAGCCCATCGCGGAATGTCCGCCGGAAGCGCCGATCCGCATCGACGCCACGCTCTGTGTTAACCAGGCCACGCTGGACGCCATCGAGGCCGGCGGTCAACTGAGCTACGATCCCGCCACCGGTCAGGCGATCTTCACTAATCCCGCGCCCTATGACTATATCAATGGCGGTTATGCGTTTAACGCCGCCACCGAGCCCTGCGATCCCAATATCAACGTACTGCTCAAGGAGGCGGCGGTGGCGGGGAGTCAGGCCACCCGGGGCATCGTCAACCGCCAGATGGATTATCCGGACACCGACCCGCTCATCGCCGTCAAGAACCCACAACGCGACGGTTACGGCGGGGCCTGCACCGTCAGCCTGATCACCTTCGATATTCGGGACTTGCTGGGGTTCGACCCTGCGCAAACCCTGGAGGAGATCAAAAGGCTGATCGACGCCATCGCCTCCTTGGACATCGACGATCTGTTTGGCGCGGCCTGCCAGGTGTTCAACACGATTCTCGGCGACGTGCAGCGCCAACTGCTGGAGGACCTCCGCCGGAACCCTCCGCTGACGCCCTACCAGCGGTTCATCCAGGCGCTGCGGATCGGTTTTGTCGCGCCGCTGCAATCTTTCCTTTCGCTGGGCCTTACGCCCCGAGCCACGATGGCGACCGTGCCCGGCGTGGCCACGGGGTCGTCGCTGTGGGTGGTGCATCTGCCCGAGTTGGGTTATGTCTATCTGGCCCGGCTCGGCGACCTCAGCGTGATGGTGGTCGCCCGGTCGGCGACGCCGCTGGCGCCCGGCGATGCGGGTTAACACCACTCTGGAGGAGGTCGATGATGAGCGAGGATCACCGTGTCGGCGACACCGTAGACGAACCCTTGCTGTTGATCCTGCTGGGCGAGCGAGTCGCCGCCGCGCATCGGGAGGCGGAATGGCGCCAGGAGGCTCGGATGGTGTTGCACGCACTGGCGCAACGGGAAACAACGGCAGCGGCGCCTGCCGAGCTGCTGGCGCTCGCCAAAGGGCTGGAAGCTGGGCTGGCGAATTCGGTAGTCGATGGTTTTTCGGGGTAGGCAAAATCCGTCTGGCGCTCGACCATCCCGGTGCGCTACTCCGCGCTCGGCGGGTTACGCCCTTTAGGAATTACTTGGTCTCGTTATCCCAAAGCAGCACCATCAAATTCTCTCGTGCCCGCGTCGCGGCAACATATTTTTCAAATCGATGACGAACATCGCTGCTGTCTTCATGAGTCCGATCAAGGGCCATTAATACCGCGCGAAACTCAAGTCCCTTGATGCGCCGCATGGATCCAAGCCGCACGCCAGGCTCCGACTGCCCAGGATCGGCTTGCCGGGGTTTCAATTCCAGCGTCCTGATGCCGGCGGATTCGAGCGCGGTGCGAATGAATCCGACATTGGGCGTGACGCAGATCTCGTGACTGCCCAGGTTTGCCTGATGAATCAAATGCTGAATCCAGGTAACAGCGTATTGAGCCAGGGCCTCCCGGTCGGCGGATGACCGAATCTGAGGTTCGGGTCCGCGGAACACCGAACGGTCTCCCGTGGTATCGGCGCTCCCGCCATCCAGGTCATCCACGGGTACGCCCGCCAGCAGGCCATGCGCCCAGCGCCGGATCTGCTCGCTGGTCCGGTAATTAATCTTCAGCCGGCGGGAGCGGCCGCGAACCTCGATCCCAGCGCGGCTCAAGGCAATGGGAGCGCCATGGTAAATGCGCTGATGACCATCGCCGACCAGGCACAGTGGATCGGACTGTTCCCCGTCCAGCGGCGACAAGGCGGCAATCAGCCGGAGCGCTTCGAGCCCGAAGTCCTGGAGTTCGTCGACCAGCACATGCCGATAGACGGTAAAGCCGCCCCGCTCCACCACCAGTCGCGCCTGATGGATCAGCCCTTCGAAGGTTAGCAGGTTGCGCTTGTGCAGCAGACGGTTGAACTCCAGGAACACCGGCCAGAGCGTCCGCCGCTGTTTTCGGTCCAGCCGTGGCCGTCCGGACCGCACCGCCGTCAGATAAGCTTCTTCGCTGTCGATGCCCATTTTATCGACCACAAGCTCATATTCATCGCGCAGGAAGTCTCCATCGAAGCCGGCGGGCAGACTGCCGGCCAGCACCGTGCGCCACAGGTTCTCCCGTTCGGTGTCTTCGAGCACCTTGCCCTGCCAACCACCGCGCAGACAGATGGTCCGGGCGAGTTGATGCAGATTGGTCACTTCGATCTTCCGGGCCGTGTCCGGCGCCAGTTTCCGGATCAACTGTTCCAGGGTCACGGACAGGTTGGTCGTGTACGTGGTCACCAGCACTCGATCCTTGGAATCGCGCAACCGCCGGGCGAGATGCGCCGCCCGATGCATGAGGGCCACGGTTTTCCCCGTGCCCGCCGCGCCGTTGATCTTGATCGGGCCATGAGTCGGCCATTCGACCAGCTTGCGCTGATAGGGATGCAGAAAGATGCGCCATTCCTCAAGGTCCTGGGCGAGGATAGCTTTAAGCTGCTCTTCCCCTTCAATCACCACCAGGTCCATATTCATGGCCTGGTCCAGATGACTGAAATCGCCTGGACCGGCGGGGGCCGGCGCCTGCTGGTCGATCTCGCCGAGCATTTCGGCGATCGCCTCATTCAGCGACAGGCCGCAAACCACGCCATACAGCACCTGGATGGCTTCCTTCGGCAGATAGTCGGCCACTTCCTGGAAGGCTTCGTCATTTCTGATAGCGCGCACCGCCGGGATCAGGGCGCGCGGCGTTCCCGCCTGGAACAGTTCCTCGTCGCTGAGCGCGTCAAGCGGGTAATGATCATGATCGGTCGGTGGGCCGTGTTTCCGCGCTTGGGCGTCCGTCGCGGCCTGGATTTCACGTACATCAAAGACCTGCAGAACACCCAGGGCTTGATGAGCCTCAAAGCGTTTGTTTCTGCACCAGTGGTAGGCCTCGTCGTGATGCTCGACGTACATGAGCAGAAAGTTGTCGCCCTGTTCCGGCGCGACGACAATCGCCCGGTAATCGTCGCCGATGCGCGCGCTACGGACCTTCGGATCGACCGCTTCCGTAAAGGGTTCCAGATGAATGGACGCCTGGGTGCTGTCCTCCTGAAACTTGCGGACGAATTCGAACACCTTTTTCTGGACCTTGATGGGCAACCGGCCAAAGTCCTTGAGCACCTCCCGGGACAACATCAGTTTTGCCATGCGGTCAACCTCCTACCGGTAGCATGGCGATGAGCCATGCCGTTCCTCTGGCTTGAATGTCGGCCCAGGTGACCACGCGCCAGCCCGCCCCTTGCCATTCCGATGCAAAAGCCGCCTGATCACCGACCAGAATGGCCATATTGCACTGAAATGATTCGGCCTCGTCACTCTTGCGCCAGGCCAGTTCGGCAAAGCAGTCGCTGGCGTCCGAGAGGTAGACCTCGACCTCCGGCGGTGCGATGCCTGCGGCGGCCAGTTGCGCGATTACCGGATGCAGCACGGCGACGACGGCTTGCTGAATGTCCCGCCAGCGCTCATTCAGCGCAACCTCCCGCTCGAGCCCCCAATCCGGCGCTGTTCTTTCCGCCACCTCGGCGGCAACGAACACCCGGAACTGCTGGCAAAACTGGAACAGGTTGGCCAGCGCCAGGAACCGCCGCCAGCGCTCGGGAAATCCCGGTTTTTCGCGTTCCTGGGCGGAGTCGATCAGTCGCAATCCGACCTGGATACGGTCGGCCAAGCCATTAATCGCCGCCGGGACGGTGGCCAATGCCAGCAGGTCATCGCCTTGGGCAGCCAACTTATCCGACACGACCCACTGGCCGGTCGGGCTGACGGGCGGCATGGCGACCCCGGCGTGGTCGCGCCACTGGTCGACCGTGTTGGCCAGGGCGGCTTCTTCACAGGCCGCGTCGCTACCCGCCAGCAATTGCAGGGGTAGCACCAGACACTCATTGGCCAGCCGGGTCCAGCCGGAACGATCCGGCGACCGCAAATAGGCCGTTAGTTGACTGAACCCATCGGCGGTCGCGAGGTTAATCTCGGGGTGTTGGATTCCCTGTTGTCTGGCGGCGGCGAGACGGGCGGGCAGGATCTTGGCGACGATATGATGCTGAAGTAGGCGGACCGGTATCTGGGGGTCAGGATTCAGATCGTTCCAGGTGATGTTCCATACGCCATAAAGCCCGCTGTCCAATATGGCGCGCCGCTTCCTGAAGTCGTCTGGCAAGCGGCTGCCGGCTTGTCCCGGCTGAACATGGGGCTCGAAGCCATCGGCGAAGATGGCGATGGGTCGGATCTCCGGGTCGTCCGCGGTCAGCAGGAAATCCGGTTGGCAGGATATCGCCACACCCTGCCAAGGGCCGAGCTTCGGTTGCAGTTCCAGTTCCCAGATACGAGGATGATTTCCAACCCGGAAGCGGAACCCGAGCGCACCCTTGATGAGGGTCCGAGTCCATGCGCCGGGTTGACCGTCCACGCCCGTTTCGACGAATTCCCGCAGCCGGTCGACCAGCCGCTTTTCCAGTAGGCTGCCAAACAGCGCCTTGACGTCAAGCTGGTCCAGGGCCTTGATGACCGACCGCCGATGGCCAGCCTCGATTAGGCGGGCCAGCAACCGGATGCCCCGCTCCCGGCTGATCTGGTCCGCCCGATACTGAAGATGATAGGTGCGGATACAGCGATAGCAGCCGTCCGGATCTTCCTGGCCATGCTGGCAGGGCAATAGGCGGCAACTGCATGATTCGAGGGCGTCCCTGGCGCGACGGAGCAAATCCATGACGCCTTCGCCGGGCAGGCCAGCCGGATCAGCGCCGATGTCCTGAAACAGGGTTTTCAGGAAACCCGTGCCGCCAGGAACCGCATCCATCAGCACCAGATAATGCTTGCGCAGGCCATCCTGGTGTTGGGGCACAATCTGGGGCATCACCAGCAAATGACCGGGATTGCCCTGGAAGCGCAACCGCAATCCCAGAAATAGACAAGCCGTCAACGTCGCCGTGTCGTCCTCATCCACGTCGGGTAGCAGGATCCGAATCGCCTCGGAGCGCAGTTCGCGGTACAGGTAGAAGGACTCCCACTGGTAGGCGTCTCCCGGCCGGCCCTCGCTCTGCATTTTTTCGGTCTTGCGCCGCCCGGAACAACTGCGCCGATGCTTGACCTTGTTCCGGTCGCCGTCGCTATCGACAGTGACTCCACAATGGAGGCAGGCCAGGAACCCGGTCTCCGAAACCTCCTGATCGACGCCGAACGGCAAGCTACCGGAAGTTCCGGCAAACCCGGTATTGACCTGGCGCAGGGCCAACGCCGCCCGGTATTCGATGCCGAAAGGCTCAGATTCGTCCGCCACCGCGCCACTCGGCGCATCGAGGGTGGTGTCAAAGCTGGGGACGATCCGATAGAAGCGCTGTTCCCGCTCGTCCGCCCGATCACCGGACAGGCTCTCGTAATGCTCCATGTAGGAGATCGCCTGGGATCGTGCGAACTCAAGAAACTGTTTGTGCTGGCTCCGATCCCGTTGCGAATGGGCGTCTGCGGCATAGCCGCATTGCGGACAGGCCGGGGAGGCGTCGGGCCGGTTGAGTTCCTCGGTCCGCCGGATATGCCCGCATTCGCCACAAATCGCCCACTGTTCCAGCAGAGGCTGGGCCGGCGATCCCAGCGCCAGTTGCTGAATTTCAAACGCATGACTGTGGGTGTAGAAGCGGTTGCGGGGCGCCAGTTCCCGCAACGCCGAACCCGCGCCCCGCACGATGTCATAAGCCCCCAGTTCGCGGTCATTCTCCTGTCCCAGGGTGGTAGGACGGCGGCGGTGTTCGTTATAGAGCACCCCATTGAAATGCACGCCCCGCTCGGGGAAGGCATAGTTCGGCAACAGGCCATATTCGATCAGGATCTCCAGGACCGCGGTGCGATCCAGGGTGGTTTGTCGCACGCGCAGAATCCGGCTTTCCTGTTCGATTTCCCGCAGACTTTCCCGATCGTCGTTGCCCTCGGCTTCCTTCTTCTGGTCGGCGAGGCGTTTCCGCGCATTGACGATCGCCTGCCGCTGGCTGTCGAAATCCCGGGCGGCTTTGTGGATGCGTTCCCGCAACACTTCGGCCCGGGTTTCCCGCAGGAACCGCTCCCGGGTGTCATCGCGCACATCCGCGCTGAACCGGGCCATGAATCGGCCCTGGAGCGCTGCTTCCCGCTGGGCCATCCAGGCCAGGAGCGATGTCATGGATCCCTTGCCGCTGTCCAGATCCTCAGCCAGTTGCCGGCCGGTGGCGGGCATCGCCTGGATGACGCCCTCCTTGACGGCGCTGTCGAAGCAGAACGCCAGATACTGACGGACCAGGACCGCGCTGGCGTCCAGCCAGCAGCCCGGCGGTTCGATTTGACCGGCCAGCATCTCCCCAGGGCGACCGAAGAAGAACAGATCGTGGGGCCGCTGGTTGATCACCGCCAGCACCAGCGCCGTCCCGGTGCTGCGTCCGGCGCGGCCGATTCGTTGCAGATAACTGGCGGTGGTGGGCGGAATCGAACAGAGCAGGGTGCTGGACAGGTCGCCGATATCGATGCCCATCTCCAGCGTTGAGGTGGCGGTCAGCACATTCGGGTCATCGGCATGGCCGCCGTGATTGAACCGGTCTTCGAGCGACTCGCGTTCCTCGGTAGTCAGCAAACCGGTATGCTCCTGAGCGAACACGCGGCGTAAGGCGCCCTTGCGATAGCGCTTCTGGTAATAGATCTGCCGGTCGTTGGATTCGATCCGACGGTAATCGCCTCGCTCGCTCCGATAGGCGAGGGTCGGCGCGCCGTCCCAGTCGGTGGTTTCATGCAACGGGCGATACAGTCGTTGGCCGCTGTAGTTACACTCATATTGCACGCCTTCGGACCATAGGCGAGCGCAGTCGGCGGACAGGGCCATCATTCGCTGGTGGCCGTCGCGCCGCACTTCCCGCAGCAAGCCCGATTCACAACCGGCGTCCAGGAACGCTCGAATCAGGTCCAAAATCGAGGATTCCAGGGTATGGGTCAGCGCCAGCGCGCGCTGCGCCCAAACGATCTGCCACGGGGACAACTGCCCCGGCCGCGAGGGCGCCAGCAGGTAATCGTGATCCCGGTGAGGGGCCTGGGCCATCAGTCGAGGTCGGTAGCGTCCGGCGGGCGGAAACAGTTCCCGGCCCGCCACGGCCCGGCCAAACGGATATTTGCCCCAGTAACTCGCTCGCGCGTAGCTGTCGAGATAGGGGTGATAGATGCCCCCGCGTTCGCGCTGGCGGTGCAGGATCCCGAGGATCCAGCGTCGGAGACGTTTGTCGCCCGCCGCGCTGGCGCCGGCCAGGAGGGTCGGATCGATGGCGGGCAAGCGCCGGCGAACGAGCGCGACGGTGGCGTCGAGGATGGCGTCGTCCCAGCCCAGCGTCGCGCTGGCGTTGCCCTCCAAGGTACGTCCGTGCGTCAGCATCAGGCTGAATTCGCTACACGCTTCCCAGGCCAGTCGCTGTTCGATGCCGGCGCGCAGTTCGGCGGGCGGGAGCGCATCGGGGGGTTGTTGCCGGTACGCCAGATAGGGTTCGTATTCGCGCAGATCGGGGGGCAACAGGGTCGATATCGCTTCCCGGAGGCGGCCCGGACGGCCCGGAACCGGTTCGCTCCAGTAATCCAGCAGGCGCGCGCCGATCATGGCGAGCGGCAGTCCGCTGGGGCCGGCCGCATCGATGACCCGCTGCATGGCGGTGCGCAGCGTGAAATGAAAGGTGCGGGCCGAGAAGAAGCCAGCACGGTGGCTGGCGTCCTGAACGCTGTCGGTGAACGCCAGGAGTTTGGGGTCATGGTTCAGCACCGATCCGAAGAGTTCATCGATGGCGACGCTGCCGATCGTGGCGGCTTGGGCGCCGATGAACATCAGGGCGTCGTCGCTGCGACAGTGGGGGCATTTGACGGCGCCCATGGTCTGACCGGCGGCGCTGGTGCGGGTATCCCGGTTCATCTTGACGCGGAAGGTCGGGCTGCCGGTCAGCGGACACGGCCCCGGTCCCAGGCGCATCACCAGACTGTCTTTGGATAAGTGCCATTCCGCGATCTCCAGCGACCCTTGCGCCGGTTCCGCGTCGTCATCGGGATGCCAGGGACTGACGGCGACCATCCACCGCGACATCGGCCCCTCGAATCCCCAACCCTGATAAATCCGGGCGGCATCGGCCATCAGTTGAAAGCCCTGGACACCGCGCGCCTGAATAGGATTTTCGGAATCCGGGTCGACCATCGCCACCCAGACCGACTCGCCGCATTCCGTGCAGTGAGCGACCGGCAGGATGCGCTGATCGGGACGCTTCTCATCCAGCCAGCCGAAGACCGGCTGATTGCTCACCAGACGGCCCAGGCGGCGCAGTTCCCGGATCCATAACTGCACCTGAGTCGGGGTCAGGGGATAGGGCTTTTCACTACGGGATTCACGGGCCTGGGCGATCAGGGCGAAGAAGGCCGACAGCGCCTCGCCGCGGGCGCTGAATCCCTGGACCGCGCGCAGCGAGGGATCGACGGCGGCCCGGGCGACCAGCTCGGGCCAGGCCAGAGGACCCTCCCGGGTCGCTTCCAGGACGCTGACGAACAGGGGCTGGGCCTTGAGCCACTGGCCGAGCGCCAGCGCCCAGCGCGTCTCTGGTGTGTCCTCCCGCGACGGCAGCCGGCCAGGGAACAGGTTTGTCCCGTCATTGGTCGGGAACGCGGGCGCCCCAAACAGCGGGGCGATCCGGCGCGCGAATTCCGCGGCGGTTTCGCCCTCGCGCGCCCGGCAGTCGTCGGGGGCCGGGATCGAGGTGAAATCGGCCAGTGGCGCCCGCATGATCTCCTCAACGGTGAGTCGGTCTTCGTCGATGACGCACGCTGGCTGGAGCGGTTCCTCGAACAACCGTCCGGCAAAATCGGCCAACCGCGCCAGCGGGTCCTGGGTGGTTTCGTCGCCCCCGGCGGTGATCGTGGCGCTGGTCCCGATGCAGCATAATTCACCCTGGGCGATCTCCAGCCGCTCCTTCAGCCGGCGAATCAGGCAGGCGACATCCGCCCCCCGCGCCCCGTCATAGGTGTGCAGCTCGTCGAGGACCAGATAGCGCAGCGTACCGGGTGGGTTGAAGCGCCAGATGGCCTTGTCCTTCGGGCGCATCAGCAGGAAATCCAGCATCTTGTAGTTGGTCAGCAGAATGTCGGGCGGCTCCTCCTGGAGCTTTTGCTGGTCGGTCATCGCCCGATAGGCTTTCTCCGCCGCGCCGTCCATCTCGATGGTCATCTCGCGGATGGCGCCTTCCTGGGTTCGGTTGGGATTGGCGGGATCGAAGCGGCCGGTGTAGAGACCGACGCGGATTTTTGCCTTCCGTCCCGGTCCGGTTCCCCAGCACAGGGCCGGCGTCCGGAAGATTTCCTCGGCAAAGCGCCCGGCCTGATCGGCCGCCAGGGCGTTCATGGGGTAGAGGATGATCGCCTTGATGCCTTTCCGGCCGGCGAGGTGCTCGCGATAGCAGTGATCGAGGATGGGGACCTGAAAACACTCGGTCTTGCCGGAGCCGGTGCCGGTCGTGACCAGAGTCGATACCGGGGTTTGTCCCTTCGAGGTGAGGCGCTGCCAGGCCAGCCATTGGTGGCGGAAGGGAAGAAAGGGCGCCGGTAGGTCAAAGAACTGATGGCCGTGATCCACCGCTGGTCGGAAGGGTCGGCGAATCTGCACCCACGGCCCCTTGAACAGGCCGTTTTCCGGATCGTTGATGAACCGCCGCAGGGCTTCTTCCTCGTCGCGCCGGCGAAAGTTAAACGTCGCCTCCAGGTAATGGAGAATTTGCTGGCGGATGTCTTGAGCGAGGGTGGCGGGGAGCATGGTTCGGCTTAATATGGATTCTGGACTGGGCGGCTAAATCTGATCGTCAACGTCAACGTCAACGTCTGCGTCCGCCCACTCCAGTCCCAATTCGCTGACCCATCGCTGCTCCTCGGTCTTCAAAAGATCGCGTCGCTCGGTGAGGAGATGGGGGATCGAGCCTTGAGCAGCGCTCGGCACTCCAAGCCGAGTCAGTAACGGGTTATCCGAGTCGATAGAATTTCCCGACGCCCTGCGCTGGAGTGCTTCCCGGTACTTAATGATGGATGTCTGGTCGTCAATGACGGCCAGATGCCACCAAGTCGAACGCTTCCCTTTTGCTTGCAGCAAGCCCAATGACGATCCGCCTGCGGCCAGGGCTCGGTGTGCGGGTCCCTCAAGATCACCACCATCCTGGTAGCGCGCCATCAGTAAAGCCGAGGCCTTGGCACGGGCTGCCCTGAAATCGAATCGAGCCACGGGACGGACCTTCTTGGTCACATCCCGCTCCATGGCTAGCCAGTTTCCACCCTGGATCATGTCGGTCAGCGCCGCGCCGCCGCGGTCATAAATCGCCGAATTGATGCCGGCGAAAACCTCGCCATAGGTGGTCACCCACAACCAGCGCCGCACTGCCTTCAACGTCTCTAGTCTGGACAGGCTGCTGCTGTCAAATCCAAACTTTATGGCTAATGTGATGAGCTGCCAGGAGTAAGGGAGAGCTTCGGGTCCGTGGATGCCGCAAGCTTGGCGGATGGCCTTGGCTGCCTCGGCTACGGCATCGAATGCCTTTGATATCAGATCCTTATTATCACGTAATTGATGGGCCAGCTTGTCCACCTCCAACTTGGCTGGATGCTGTCCGGCTAAGGCGGCGCACACCCGAAGGATGTTTGAGTCGGGTACATCCTGCCACCCCAAGGGTTCCAGCAGATCGCCGCGATATTCCTCGAAGAGGGCTTGAGGATCGAATCCGTCCTGGTAAGCCAGCGCGGCCACCATATTGAAGTCGCTCATCGGGACGCCGCTGGAGTTGATCCGTTTGAAGCTTTCCGTCGCGTCTTCAAGCGAATCCGCGACCAGCACCGCGACCGGGATGCTGTATTCACGCAGCCGATCCCGGAGCGCGTCGGCTTCGGTGATTTGGGTGTCGCTCAAGGGCGGCTGTTGTTCCCGGAGCCATCGGTTCAGCTCTTTACGATCAAGGGCCGTATGCAAGGGAAGTTGGGTTGACGTCGGTTGCTGATCCCTTTTAAGCAAGATGAACCGATCACGGCTTTTTAAGCTCTCCTTGATTGGCTGCAAGTCGAAGACCCAAACCTCCTCATCCCCAGATTTCGTGGGGTCCCCAGGCGCGCGCTCGACTTCCTGGAGTTGCAGGTCGGAGATCAACCCTGGCCCCAGGATCTGCGCCAAGGTCGAGAGCCGCTGATGGCCATCAAGCAACAACCGCTGACCTTCGCTGGAAACGGCCTTTTGCACTCGAAATCCGCCAACGATATCCAGAGTCCTGATCGGCATTCGGGTAGACCAGAGCAGGATAGTCCCGATGGGAAACCCACGGTAGAGACTGTCGAGCAGGTCGCCGCGCCGCTCTGGAGTCCAAGTGGTCTCGGTGCCGGGTCGCTGAAACCGAGGTATTCGGATGTCCCCCGACAAAACCTCGCTAACGATCTGGTATAGGGGTTGGATGTAAGGTTGTCGCTCGTAAAACGGCACACTGCACCTCGGATTACATGGCGGATGCGATCCGCTCGGCCAAATCAGTCATCTCGGGCCAGGCGCCATCGTCTTCAAACCAGGCGTCCGGCCAGTTTGAGGCGGATGGTGTCGCGAATTCGTTCTTGAAATAGTCCAGTTCCTTGAAATGCCTTCCTTCGCCCCTCGCTGCATACGCGTCGATGACTCCCATCAGCCGTGTGCGATCTCCGGGATCGGTGACTCTCATATCGACGATCTGCCGCATGGCCTTGATCGGGAGGTAGTTCTCTTGATTTCGGCGCTTCAGTCGGTAGTGACGGCTTGCCATGCCGGCTCTGACACAGGATCGTTCCAACCGCTGAGAATCTGGGCCGGGTACCTCCGCCCGCTCGCCATCATGGTCATAAACCAGGAAATGGACCAATCGCCATAGTTCGGCAGGCAGCCCAAAAGCGAGGCGCGTATGGTCGTTTTGGTGGAAAAAATCGATCAGCGCCGTCATTACGGGTAATCCGCCGCCATGCTCGTAACGCAGTTCACCCCGCCGCTCCCAAGCGCTGAACTGCTTGCGCCACACTGGCGGCATGATTCGGCGGAGAAAGGCGGCATCGTGGATCTGATGTTCCACCAGGATATGCAGCGGTTGCGCCACAGCACGCACTGCATCCTCAAGCGACAGCCAGCAGCCTGAATATTCGGCGCTGATGTCCGTCGCGCTGACCAGCACTCGTGTAGCGCCACGAACGACGGCGTTGACCGATACGCGGTCGGATCGCTCCCGCAGCGTTGTGACCTCTATCCGCAAACGGTCCGGTAGCGCAGCCAGCCATGTGTCGAAGTGGGGGGATCGGCGAGCATCCCAAGGCACGTCGGGACTCGTCGACACAATCAGGGTATGCCGACGCAGCGCCGCATCGCGCAGCAGCGCCAATCGGTCGACATCTCGGGCCGTACCCGCGAATAGGGCGTCGTCCATCCACACGATCATCAGGGTCTGGCCTGTTGCCACCGCAGGTCGAGAACCCGGTGGGCGAGTTCTTGCTCCTTCTCGAACACATCGGGCCGCCAACCCGAGAGGGTAGCGTCTGCGGCAATCCCGATCGTCGTCACGGTAGACGCGCCATCGGAACCCGGTTCGACCCAGTGCAAACCTACCTGAGAGGGCATCAATCTTCCCTCCAGTACCGCGACCTGCATCGCTCGCAGCAGATAGACGGAATGTGTTTCCAGGAGCACGGGAATACCCTGGCTGACGGTCTCCACCAGTCGATCAAACAGGGCCACCTGGAGCGTTGGATGCAAGTGTGCTTCGGGTTCTTCCACGGCGAGCATGGACGGTGCGGTCGATAGATTGGTCTCGGCCCACAAGGCGCAGAGGAGAATCGGGAGCAGGGAGCGGATGCCTTCGCCGGCTAGATGCAGGGGCAACTCCTCCCGACCCTGCGCGCCGTGGATCAACTCTGGTTGGCCAGCGGCATTGACGCGCAAGGCAATCTCGTTGCCGAGTCCTTCCTGCTGGGCCAGCCACCGGGATGCAGAGTCGAGTATCGACGGATTCGATGCCGCTCTGAGCCGGATCGGAAGATCCGAGCCGTCCGGGCTGCAACAGCGGGTCGGGCGGGCGCCGTTGCCACCGGTCAGACGATTGGCATACAGCCATTGCAGTCTTTGGAGGGGAGCAAGCGCCTCGCGCACGCACTGGACCAGCGCTTCGGCCTGTTCGGGCAGGCCGCTGGGAAAGAAGCGGTCGAATTGCAACACGCCATCCCAATCCTGTCCCCGATAGGTTCCCGCGTAGCCGGCGCTGATTGTATTGCCCTCGCGCGTGATGGTGCCGTCCAAATCTACTTTGAACTTGTCGCCTTCGATCCCCGGCGTCACCTGCAATCGGTTGACGATCAGTCCATTCGCATCTGAAAACTGGATTTTGAACGTCGGGTCGTTCGGTTGTCCGGGCGCACTCAGCGTCAGCCAGGGCGAAAGGTTGGGCGCTTGCCCCATCCAGCCGAGTTCCTTGAACGTGGCCCCGCGCAGAGCGGGACTTTGCAGGTCGAGTGGACCGGCCCCGGCCTGCAACGAGTCAGCCAGCAGCGCAAGGACGCGCAGTAAGGTGCTCTTGCCGGCCTGGTTGAAGCCATAAAGCAACGTCAGAGGCCGAATGTCGATGCTGACTTCATCCCGAAAGGCGCGGAACGCGCGCAGCTTAAGAGTGAATAACCGGCCGGGCGGTTTGGACATAGGCGGGGTGCCGTTCACATCAGGCACGGCCGATTTCCTTGAGGACTTCTTCAGCCGAATATTGGCCGACGGGGATACGCCGACGGGCGAGTTCATCAATAAATTCGGCTCGGGACAATCCGGCAATTTCAGCCGCTTTATCCTGGGCGATCTGGCCTTGAGCGTACCCGTGGCATGTGGCTGCTAACAGGAGTTCCTGGGCAAAATCACAGGGTGCTTTGCGAAGGGCGCCATAGACATCGTCGGGGAGATTTAAGGTGATCGCCGTCATTTCTATATCCTTTTGGATTGAAAGTAGAAATTGGAATAACCAGCCTTATTGCTGCTCCCTATCTCGTGGTTATCGTGCTAACACTGGTTATTGATTCAAGCGATGGCTTCCAAGCCTTTTTTTTGGACAAGAGACAGCAGTTTTAGGGAGGGGCCCGAGGGGTGTTTCTCGCCACGCTCCCACTGGCTGACGGAATCCTTCGGCACGTTCAAATAGCGGGCAAAGACAGTCTGGCTGACGTCCTCACGTTCCCGCAGGGCGCGGATTTCCTGGGCGGTGAAGCCATGAATGGGGGTTAGGCAAGACGCATCGAACCGGCGCATCGTTTTCTTATCCATTAGGCCGACTTCGTAAAGGTCGCTGGCCGTTTGGTGAATGGCCGCCTTGAGGTCACTCTTATAACTCTTCACTCGGGTCATTGCCGTCTACCTCCACATACTTACCGCTATCGACCAGGGTTTTCAGCTCGGCATCGGAGAGGGCCAAAACAATTTTCGCCAGCTCTTTGAAATCCCGTTCATCGCTCTCGTCGATGTTGTCCTGTTCGTTTTTAGCAAACCCATAGACGAAAAAGGACAGTTCCCCCCGACGGAAAATGACGATAGACCGATACCCACCCGACTTACCCTCATTCGGTCGGGCGATCCGCTGCTTGATGACTCCACCGCCATAATCCGCATCAACGATGCCCTGCTCTGCATTCCTGATGGCCTCGCATAACTTGGCGTCGGTTATACGCTCCTTGCGGGCGAATTTTGCAAACCACTTGCTCTTGAAAATCCGCATCGACCTGCCCGCTCGGTTTCATACGCCTAATATATAGAACTCAGTTCTATAGTTAAAGGGAGATCGCTTTGCTTTACGAAAGTACTTGTGGCTGCGGGCAAGCTCTGCATCATTGCCGCTCCCTAAAAAACCCATACGCCACCCGGTAATCGTCTTCCCGATCCACCGGGGTGAACGGCGGGTGAAAAGTCCGGGTGACCGTCCGGCGGCCATGGTCAATCGGCCAGCTCACGGTGATGGGGTCGCCGCTGTAGGTCAGCGCCGCTTCGCGGAAGTCGAGACTGGGCAACATAACCTTCAGCGCGTCGCGCAATTCCTTGGCGCCGGGGTCTTTGCGGGTGGTGGTCGGGAGGCGGCGACCGTGGGTGTCAAACAAATCCTGTCGTTCGTAGCCGCGCATGACCGGAAATTGCACTTGGTAAATGGTGATGAGCTGTTTGAGTGTCAGACCGAGTGCGAGCGCGACCAGTACGTCGATTTCCAGCAGGGCTTGGCGGCGGGCGAAGTCGGTGCGGAGCGCCGAACCGCGCTGCCAGTCCACAGTCAGGGCTGACCACGAGGTTTCATAGGCCAGGCGCGGGTCGGGAGAGGCGAAGGTGTCAGCAGTAAGCGCCGAAGTAAAACAAGAACGCCAAAGCCCGGTATAAGGGCGTGTCAGGCAGAAAAGCCGTGCTGCCCTATTGATGATATTACCTTTTTTATCAATAACCACCGGCAATGCCTGCAATGTACTCTCGTAAATGTCCCCTTTTCCAGATACGCGAACCATAAGGTCGAACAATATGGTGGAACAGCAGGCGGCGAAAAAGGCGGCAAAAACGTCGTTGGTAAACGTCAGACTGATCACCGGATGGATGTGTGAAACTCCTGCTGGCATTATGGCAGGAATAAGTGTCCTCTCAGCACCTGGCTGTCCTCGTCGGCGAATCACGTAGCGGTTATAACTACTCAGGGGCTTTGGTAATAGACGCATTGCAACATCATTTGGTCCTTCCTGCTTAACATTCACATCCCTGAACTTCGCCGCAAATTCCGTGCGGTCGGGACAGTTTTCGTGGGCGCGCAACCATGCAACGGCGGTCTCTACATCGCCCTGCCACTCCGTGAAGTGGCCAAATTGCCGGGCGGTGCGAGCGCCGGGCAGATTCGGGTCAATGCCGTAGCGCCTCAGCGGTTCGCCCAGCAGGGTTTCGTAAGCGGCGACTTCGCGGTCACTGACGGGCCAGAAGCCGCCCTCACCCCCGGCCCCTCTCCCGCTCGCGGGCGAGGGGAGCGATGGTTTTGGCCATTCCGGTATGGCAGCGTAGAACCGGGTCAGGTCGCCCTCACGATCAGCGGGTCGGTAGACGGCGCGGGGCAGGAAATCGTCGGGAATAGCGGTGAGGTCGATGACGTCGTAATGACCGTTAGCGGTGCAGGCCGTGCGCGGGGTCTTGTTGAACGGATTGCCAACGTAGAAATGCGGGCCGGAGAGTACCCACTGGTCAGCAGATTGTGGCTGAAAGCTCGGGGCGTCCTGCCGGGTAATGATGCCGTCGCGTTGAGAGTAGGCCTCGTGGAACATCTCGGTAGCCAGGTATTCGCCCTCCAGGTCACCGAGCCGCCTGGGCGCGTCGGTGAATTTCCTGAGCACTGCGAGAATTTCCCGGCTATGCACTTGGGGTAAGCGGGCCTGCAACGCAGGCGTGTCCGGCTTTTCAAAGAGCCGGGCAAAAAGGGAAAGTTCAGCTTCGGTGATGTTGACTAGACGCTGGCAATGGCCACGGGTTTCCCATTCGCCGTTGTCGTTCTTGATACCGGGGATGGGGTCTTCCAGCCGGTTGTGGCGCTGCGAAGCGGTAATGGTGATGGGATCAACTGCGTTGAACAGGGCAACGAAGCGCGGCGCAGTAGACTGACCGCGATAGATGTTGAGGCTGAACGCCATGTGGTGGTCAACATCAGCAAACAGAATCTTCTCATTCTTCATCTGATAATGCGCCAGCAACCGCTGGTAATACTGCTCGCGGAATTCCCCGCCTTTCGGATCATCGAACACACCTTCGGGATGCAGCAACCCGGCCACCCCCACCGGCGACAACAACCCCCAACTCCGCTCGATGAAATTCTTGTACAGGTTGGTCTGCACCCCCGCCAGCGCCGGATAGAGCGCCGGACTGTTGAGGAACGCGGACTCCCCTTCGCCGAGAGAGAATCGATCCCGGTAAACGGTTCGCCGCTGGTCTTCCTGCAAAAGCCGCGACCGCGCCTCGCTGTATTGGGCGCTCTTGGCACCCCGCACCCCCAGTAGTGGTTGCCATTCCGCCAGCACCGGCGCGTCATTCCACGACACCTTGAGCCACGGCGGATTGCCGAACATCAGGTCGAAGCCGTGCGGCGCCTGCTTGACGTCCGAAGGGAGTGAGTAGGCCGGCCCCAGCACTTCGGGAAAGACCAGTTCCCAATGATGAAACGGCTGATCCTTGAGCACATTCCGACCGTGAGCGAACCACGGCACCAACCCCGCCGCTTCCTCGGCATCCAGCGTCCCGTCGTTAATCGTCGCGGCGTAGAGCGCCTGAGCATTAAAGGCGTTGCCGACGCGAACCTCCATCATCCCCAGGTTCGCCGGGTCGAGTTTCACGGTCTCCAGCAACAACTGAATGCTGGCCAGCCAAGCGTCCCGGCTCGGCAGTTCCGTGGCCCAGTCCAGCGGCCAGAACCACAGTCCGCACCAGGCATCCATCACCAGCTTCAAACGCTGGAAAGGACCGGATTCCGCCTCCAACTTCGCCTTCACCGCCTCCTGACGGGCCAGCGTCGGCCCCAACTTGAGGGCCGCCGTACTTTCCGAAGGCGTCGGCCACACGCTGGCGGTGCAAGCGGACTTTTCCAGCGCGCCATGCCGCTCCGCCGCGTAGGCCGCCCACAACGCATCGATCCGCGCCGACAACGCCAGAACCAGTTTCGCCTCCTGCCCGGTCCATTTCTTCCGCACCTGCTTTTTCTGCCACTCGGTGACGCGCGCGCATTCCGCCGGCCAATGCGCCTTCATCCGCTTGTCACGGGCGGCGGGCGCCATGTCTTCATCCCACACCAGAAAGTGATACACCTCATCCGCGCCGCGTGGCTCGCCGGGAGCCAATAGCCGGGGAATCACCGCGTCCTTGCCGAAAAAATCCCCGTCGGTGAGCTGCTTCATTTTCCACACCGCGCGGCGGGCGCCGATCAGGCTGTTGCCGGTGCGCAGCCGCAGGCCAAACCAGGGCACCGCGCCGAGACGATAGAGGTCCGGTCCGCTTCTAACGCCTGCAACATCCTCTCTCTCATTCATCGGGGAAAGGGGGTAAGCGCTACGTTCATCCCCCCCACCCCAACCCTCCCCCGCGAGGGGGGAGGGAGTTTTTCCAGAGGAAACGCGCAGCCGGTGCATCGAACCCAGCCACAGCGACAGCGCCCCCAGTTCGACGGCGGTCGGATTCAGGTCCACGCCATACACATTGCGGGTGGCGATCCAGTGGC
>JAPUDV010000118.1:38665-45122 GCA_027492875.1 Candidatus Competibacteraceae bacterium
ACGGCGGTCGGATTCAGGTCCACGCCATACACATTGCGGGTGGCGATCCAGTGGCGCACCCGCCGGTGCTCATCCTCGTAACGATCCGGGGCGATGGTCTGACCGATCTGGGTCTGCTTGAGCTTCAGATAGGCGTGGGCGAGCTGACGGGTGGCTTCGTTGATGAAGGCCGCCGAACCCATGGCCGGTTCGCACAGCGTCAGCACCAAAATTTCATCGGCCCGATCCGGCGTGATGTCCCGCAACCGCGCCGCCAGCACTTCCCGCACCAGCGCCTCGGTGAGCACTTCCGGCGTGTAGTAGGAGGCGGTCTCGGCCCGGTCGATGCCGTTCAGATGCAGGATGAACTCGCCCTTCCGGTAGATGCGTGGCTTCCCGGTGCGGCGTTCGAGGATGATCTCGCCGGGTCGGAACACATCTTTCAACGCTTCAGGCACAAACCAGGTCGGCAGATCGGCGGGAATCGCATCATCCAGGACGCCAGCCGGCGCGCTGCGGCGGGGCGGCGGCGAAACTGCGTCCGCGTCGTCCTCCTCGTCATCCCCTGCCTCCTCGTCATCGGCGCTCGCTTTCTGGTTCTTGGTCGAACACACCTGGATCAGGTTTTCGGTGGCGAAAAAGCCCTTCCAGGAAAGCAAACCTTCATAAACCGCGCCCAGTTGCACGACACCGAGGTTGCCATAGTCAATCCGGCCAATCGTGCCGGTTTTCTCATCGACGCCCATCGACAGACAGCGGATGACTTGCTGCAACACCCGGTTGGGCAGCCGGGTCCGGTCCAGCAGGGGCGTGGATTGCGGGTCGAACAACGTCGCGGTGAGCGGCTGGATGGTGAAATGCTTGGCCCGCCCCACCTCCAGCGCTTCCCCCCGACTGGCGAGCGCCAACGTCTGCTGGCCGCCGCCGAACAGATCGTCCTGATGGGTGAACAGTGGCGAATCGGTGGAAGCCGCATCCGCCGCCGGTCGGTCCTGGCCGAAGCCCTGGTGAATGAGTGCAAACAGTTTCCGTAAATGCTCGTGAAAATAGGCCCCATTCTCGCTGGCCACGCCCGGCTCGCCGAGATCGGCCAGATCGCGCAGCGCCTCGATGCTGTAGCCCAGCCGGTAGACATCGTCGTTGATCGGCAGCGCACCGAGATCGCTGGCGTGGGCTTCCGCGTACAGGCAGAACAGCAGCCGATAGACAAAGACCAGCGCCTCGTGCCGCAGAATCTCGGCGTCGATCTCGCGGCGGCCATTGGGCAGGGCCGGCTCGTCATCGCCCAGCCGCAGATAGGACAGCTTGCGGGTGCGGCGATCCTCCACCCAGGCGTTGGCGATGGCGGTGATCGCCTCTCGCACCTGCCCTTGCAGGGCTTTGGACACGCCATGCGTGAACCGGTGGCTTTGCCCTTGCAGGCGTTCGTGCAAGGGTTCCTCGGCTTCCGCCTCCGGGGCCAGCGTCGCCGCGCCCAGCAAGAGCGCCATCGCCTCAAAGGCCCCCGCTTCGCGCCGACCGTAGGCGTCGTCGAGATCGAAGCGCAAATAGCGCCCCTGTGCCCAGGCGTGCCGGTCGAAAAGCTGAATCTGGCTGCCGGACAGCAGCATCAGCCAGCGCGGCGCGTCCTCCTGGCGGAAGATCAGCGGCAGCGCCTCCGACCAAAGCCCAGCGAAGGGTTTGAACGCATCCTCCTCACCGGGCGGCAGTCGCTCGACGGCCTGATCCAGCGGATCCTCCGGCAAGGCCTCCACCGGCAGGCTGGCGTCGGGCAGGCAAAACGGGGTTTCGGCGGCCACCAGCCACGGGCGCCCATGACGGTAAAGCCGCAATAGAACGGGCAGTTGCAGTTTTTCCGAGGCCAGCGCCAGCGGCTGGCGATCCAGCGTATAACCCAGCGCCTGCAACAATTGGCCGTGCCAGCCGGCCAGCTCCGCTTCGGTCGCCCGGACCCGCGATTGCGGCGGGTCGTAATCCAGCGCCTGGGACTTGGCGCGGAAATAGGGTTCCGACAACGCCGCCAGTCGGCGGGCGGGGCTGGCGCTACCCAGCGGACGCCAGGCCTTCAGGATCGGTTCGACATCCTTCTGAAACTGGCTGTCGAGATAATGGGCGGCGTAATAGTCGCCGACGTTATGGATGCTGGTATCCAGGGCCATGTTCAAACGCCCTCAATCGCCAGCACCAGGCGCGTGGTGGACGCGGGCGCCGCTTCAAAATGCGCCTCGCGCCAGTTTTCGCGCCGGTCCTTGAGGTAACGCTCGATCTCGTCCTTTTCCTGGCGCAGCGAAGCCGCCGGTCGGCTGTCAGGAGCCCGCTTGGCCAATTCTCCATCCAGCATCGCCATGCGTCGGTCGCGCCAGCGGGCCAGCCGCCCTTCTTCCTGATCGAGCCGGGGCTTGATAGCCCGCTGCCGCTCGGTCTTGAGGATGTTAAGGTGCTTCAGGCTTTCTTCCACCGCCGCCGCGACAAAGCCCCCCAAGACCTCGGGCGACAGCGTACCGCGCCGGCCGGTATCCGCGAGCTGATCGAAACGGGCGCGGGCGAGTGCCTCCTTGAGCGGCTCATGGTGGTAAACGCCGCCTTTCTGGAAAGAAATCGCGTGAGTATCGACGATGAGTGGGGTTCCAGCGCGGGAGCTGATCTGGCCGATGAAGCAGAAGCAGAGTTCGCCGGGTTGCAGGTGCGGCGAGGCGATCAAGGGCGCTTCACCGCGCGGCATCAGCATCATCAGCCGTTCCGCCAGCCAGCGCAGGACCGGATGCTGCTCGGTGAGCAGCAGCTCGTCGCTCCATTGGCCCTTCATCGCCAGCGCGGCGCGGATGGCCAGGTTGACCCGCTCCGGGTCGGTGGTGAAATGGAATTCCCCCCGGTCGGGCCAGGCTTCTTCCGGCAACGCCGTGGCGCCGAAAATGACGCTGTCCTCGGCATCCGGCGCGCCCAGCCGGCGCCGGAGTTCGGGCGGTGGAGCGAACATCCAGAGATTCCCGGTTTTTTCGAGATCGCGCCAGCGGTGATCGCCCATCTCATCCTTCAGGTACCGGTAGCCGACTTCCAGAAACCGGGCGTCGTCGTAAATCCGGACGCGCGAATTGTCGGCGGATTTCGCTGCTGGAACCGGAGCGGTTGGGGCCGTGACCGTGGTGTCGCCCAACAAAAAGGCCAGGAAATCTTCATGCCCGGCCAGGTTCGCGGCCATCAGGTCCGTTTCCAGACCCGCGCTCTCCCCGGTTTGTGGATTGGTTTTATCGAGGATGTCGGCATCGCCTTTGAGCAAACCATTCTCGGCAATGTAGGCCTCTTCGGCCTCGGGGTCGTACAGCTTGAGGACACTTTCCCCGGTGCGGGTGCTGCGGTTGATCTCCTCGACCTTGGCGACCAGGCGCGCAAACAGTTCTTCGTCGCCCTGCAACTCGCCCGCCCGGGTGCGCACCATCAGGTAGCGGATGACCGGATTGCGGCGCTGGCCGAAGCGGTCGATGCGGCCGTTCCGCTGGATGAGGGTGATGATCGACCAGGGCAGGTCGTAGTGAATGATGTTGTGGCACTCGTGGTGCAGGTTCACGCCTTCGGACGCCACGTCGGTCGCGACCAGCAGGCGCATCGGATTGCTGCCGGTGCCGAAGGCTTCCACGGTTTTGGCCAGTGTCACGTCGGGCTGGCCGCCGTGGATAATAGCCAGCACTTGGCCCGGCTGGTCTTCATGCCGGTCGCTGAACGGGAGGCCAAATTCGCGTGCCAGTTCGCGCGCCAGCGCCGCCTGGGTCACCGTGCTTTCCGTGAACAACAGGATGCGGGGACTGTCAGGCCGGCCGGTCCAGCCCATGGCGCGCAGCTCGCGCACCAGCAATTGAAAGCGGCGGCCGTGGGTAATGGACAGCTTGGCAAGGCGTTCCTTCAGCGTAGTCAGGGCCGCCGCCTCATCCGCCCGGCCCGGAGTGGCGCCGAGCGTGGCGAGGCGTTTGGCGACGGTGGATAGACAAGCCTCGGGACTGCTCAGGAAGCGCTTGTACAAGCCCCATTGAATGATGGCCTCGGTCTTGAATTTGCCGGTCTTGGCCTGGCTGCGGAGTCGGCCCAGTTCCGCATACAGCGCTTCTTCCTCCGCGCTGGCATCGACCATCGTGGCGGACAGCGGCACCACTTGGCGCTCGGCGAACTGGTCACCGGCCTCGCCGCGCACATCTTCCTTGAAGCGCATCAGGAAAAACGGCGCGATATCCTCGGGGCCGTATTCGCGCAGCCGGGGATCGGGGATGGCCGACCAGTCGAGCAGGGTAATGAGCCGGCCAAAGGTTTCGCGGCGGCCATTATGGGGCGTGGCCGTGGTCAGGATCAGGCTGTCGGTGCGGCGGGACAGCAGCCGCGCCAGGCGGTAATTGAGCTGCTTCTCGGGGTTGGCGGCGGCGGCGACATTGTGTGCCTCGTCGATGACGACCACGTCCCAGCGGGCCTCCTCCAGAAAGTGGCGATACCGGCCAATATCCTTGAGGGTGTCCATCGAAATGATGACCCGGTGGTAGACCTCGAACGGGTTTTTCGATGCGGGAATTTTCAGGCGCAATTTGGCGACGCCCACCGAATCGAGGCGCACCAGCGGAATGGCGAACCGGTTCCAGAGTTCAGCCTGGAACTGGGTCAGCATCGATTTCTTGGTCAGCACCAGGATGCGGCTGGCGCGGCCCCGGCGCAGCAACTCACTCAGGATCATGCCGACTTCAATGGTTTTGCCCAGGCCCACCTGATCGGCCAGCAGGAGTCGGGGCCGCATTTGCAGCAAGGCGCGATGCACGGCTTCCTGCTGGTAGGGCATCGGTTTGAAAGCACCCAGGCCCTCAGCCCGCGGTTCGGGGTCGGTCAACGGCATTTGCCGCAACTGGGCTTCCAGGAACAGCCGGGCGCGGTCGAGATACCGGGGACCGCCATCGCGAACTAGTTTGGTGGCGCGCGGATCGATCGGGATGACGTTATCCAGCAGCGTCAAAAACGCCGCTTCATGGCCGCGTACCAAGTCATCCACGCCGACGCAGCGGACGGTCTGAAAGGTCTTTTCGGCATTCACTTCGGTCACCAACCATTCGGCATCGCGGCAGAGGACACGCGTGCCGGGGGTGATCAATAGTTGTGTCATCGGCAACCTTTTTCTTGGTTTTGTGGAACGCCTGAACCCATGCGGGCAAGGCATACGCTATTGTGCAGCAGATTCGTAACAATAGCGTGAACGGTTTTCAGGCGGCGGTCGGAAACCGCCGATGCGATGAATTTTACATAAAACGTAACACGTAATTTATTGTAGAGTTTAGAGGCCTTATTTTTATATCATCATAAATTTTTAACCCTAAATCTGATCAAAAGCACCTCGCCAACCTGTCGGAAATCACCTGTTTTCCGATCAATCGTCAATAGGTGCGAAAAAATTCGATTTTGGGGCTTTTTGGAGTACGAAAAACCCCGCCGGATTGTTAGACTGTACGGAAATCCAATTTAGGTTTATTCGGACATGCTCATTGGCTATATGCGGGTGTCTTCCGACTCCGACCGGCAGACCACCGACCTGCAGCGAGATGCGTTACTGGCGGCGGGGGTGGATGAACGGCATCTGTTCCAGGACAAGGCCAGCGGCGCCCGCGACGACCGACCGGGCTTGACCCAAGTGCTAACCTTCCTCCGTCCGGAGGACGTACTGGTGGTATGGAAGCTGGACCGGCTAGGGCGGTCCCTGCCGCACCTGATCGAGATCGTCACCGGGTTGAAGGCCGCTGGGGTCGGCTTTCGCTCGCTGACCGAGCAGATGGATACCGGGACTCCCCACGGGGAGCTGCTATTTCATCTGTTTGGGGCACTGGCCCAGTACGAGCGGGCACTGACTCAGGAGCGGATCCGAGCGGGATTGGCGGCGGCCCGGCGGCGGGGCCGGGCGGGCGGGCGGCCGCGGGCGCTCGATGCGGAGAAGTTGGAGGCGGTCCGGGCGGCGTTGGCGGTCGGCACAAGTAAAGCTGCCGTGTGTCGGACCTTTGGGATTCCTCGCAGTACCTTATACGATACGTTGGAGCGGATGGGGAATGTGGAGTTGGGTGAAGATAAATAGGATAAGATAAAAAGAAATCCAGCGCTATTAAGGTATGATTCATTCGCCATTCGGCGTTTATCCCAGAATCAAGCATCCATTAGATTTGCAATCCGGTGGCCGATGGGGTTCCAGCAAGGGGTCGCGATTCACGGAGTTTCTGCGAGTCTGCAAATGTAGGGTCAATAATGTGATGATGGTATATCTTATCCGTACCCGCGATCCCGACCTGCACCTTCGATGAGTGACCTGATTTATATGACTATATTTTTGTTAGTTTTTTGTAAAAAATGACCTATGGCCTTGTTTAAATAATCGATGGATAACACATGGCCTTGATCGGGCAGAATAGGCTTTATGAGATCTCCCGTGGAGACCACAAGATGTAGTGGTATGGCATCGGGAGCCGAA
>JAPUDV010000119.1 GCA_027492875.1 Candidatus Competibacteraceae bacterium
ATACCTACTCCCCGAGGGGAAGTTAGCTATTACCGGGAGGGGTGTGAAGAGTTACCATCAAACAAGGATTCGGGTCGCCCGCCACGCTGGGCCACCGGCGCGGTGGGCGGGATGGTAAAGTTGCGGGCGGCTGTGGCATAAATCGCCGCTCGCAACCATAATTCCGGCGTGCCAGCGCAGCCGCGCCGGTTTTCCCGCCCGCCCCCAACCCTTCCGTCATGCCGTCCGAATTCGTCAGCAGCCTGTTCCAATGGGTCGCCGCTCATCCCGGCTGGATGAGCACCGTCATTTTCGCTACCGCGATGGCCGAGTCCCTGACCATCGTCGGCGTCATCATCCCCGGCGCCCTGGTCATGTTCGGCCTGGGGGCGCTGATCGGCCTCGGTCACCTGGAATTCTGGTCGGCCTACGGGTGGTCAACGCTGGGCGCCATCGTCGGCGATGCCATCAGCTTTTGGATTGGCCGGGTATTCCACCAGCGCGTCCGCCGAGTCTGGCCCTTCGCCAAACACCCCGAAATGATTGCCCGCAGCGAGGCCTTCTTCCGCAAGCATGGCGGCAAGGGCGTGCTGTTCGGCCGCTTTTTCGGTCCCGTGCGCGGCACCATTCCCACCGTGGCCGGCATGATGGACATGGCCTGGCGCGATTTCATGGTCGCCAACGTGGTGTCGGCGATACTGTGGGCGCCCGCCTATCTGATTCCCGGCATGGCCTTCGGCGCATCGCTGGAAATCGCCTCGCGGGTGGCGGGACGGCTGGCGGTGTTGATCCTGATCGTCGCCGCGCTGCTGTGGGCGACCGCCTGGCTGGTCACCCACGCGGCGCGGCTGTTCCAGGCCCACGCCACCGACTGGTCGCAGCGGTTCCATGCCTGGAGCCGGGGCCGGCGTTTCATCGGGCCGATCGGCGCCTCGCTACTGGATCCGGCCCAGGGCGAACTGCGCGGTTTGGCGACGTTGGCGGTGCTGCTGCTGGGCGGGGTGGTGCTGGTCAGCCTCAGCCTGAGCGCCGCCGGCCGACAGCTGCCCGATGGCCTCGACCAAAGTCTGTACCACTTCTTCCAGGAATTGCGCACGCCGTGGGCCGATGCCCTGATGGCGTTCACCGCCGAACTGGGCGACTATCAGGTGACGCTGCCGGTCAGCCTGGTGGTGTTCGCCTGGCTGGTCTGGCGACGCAACCGCTCGGCGGCCTGGCACTGGCTGGCGGCGCTGGGCTTCGGCATGGCCACCAACCTGCTGTTTCGCTGGCTGCTGCCGGTGTCCAGCCCCATCGAGGTCGCACAAGGCGTACAGGGCTATTCGTTTCCTTCCAGCCACGCGACGTTCAGTACCCTGGTGTTCGGCTTTCTGGCGGTGCTGATCGCCCGCGAACTTCCGCTGGCCCGCCGCTGGATCGTCTACCTGGCGGCGGCGTTCATGATCGTGCCAATCGCCTTCGCCCGGCTGTATTTGGGGATTCACTGGCTGACCGACACCTTGGCCGGCCTGTGCCTGGGATTGATCTGGGTCACGGTATTGGGCATCGCCTACAACCGCCATCCCAAGGCGGTGCTCCAGTGGCGCGGGCTGCTGGCCTACAGCGCGATCGCCCTGCTGGCGACCGACCTGCTGCACGTCGGCTTCGACTACGCCGCCGACTTGCAACGCTACCAGCCCAAAACGACGCTGCGGGTGCTGGCGCGGGAGCGGTGGTGGACGGAGGACTGGCGGCAATTGCCGCAGCAACGGATGGATTTCCGCGGCCACCACCGGCAGGATTTCGTGCTGCAATGGGCGGGCTCGCGCGAGGAACTGGATCGGCGACTGCGGGAGACCGGCTGGCAACCGGCGCCGGCGGCGGACTTGAAGGGCATGCTGCTGTGGCTGAGCCCGCAGGTGGAATTGCGGGAGTTGCCGGTATTGCCTCAGATTCACGACGGCAGCGAGGATGATTTAACGCTGGTGTACTACGGCGCCGATCCGAACACGCGCTGGTTGCTGCGGTTTTGGGACGTGGGCGCGCGGCTGCTGGAAAGGGAACAGCTCATCTGGGTGGGCAGCGTCAGCCAGCAGAAACTGGAGCCGCACATGGGATTGTTCACCTTCACCATGGACGATCCGCAAAGCCGCGCGCCGAGCGATTTGCTGGCGCCGGCCTGGCGGGGTTTACGGACCCGGGTGGTCAACGGCGCCAACCCCCAAGAGCGGATCACCCTGATTGCCGATTGACGCGATCCGCTCCGGCGGATTCCCAACCCCTGCGAGAGAACGCACATGTTGATGAGGCTCGAAACATCCTGTCTGTTGGCGGTCGATTTTCAGGAACGACTGATGCCGGCGGTTCACGACGCCGACCGCGCCGTGGCCAACGGCGCATGGCTGATCCGGATCGCCCAGCGGCTCAACGTGCCGGTGCTGGCCTCGGAGCAGTATCCGCGGGGGCTGGGCCACGCGGTGGCGGCGATTCGCGAACTGCTGCCGCCGGAGGCGTTCATGGAGAAGCTGCATTTTTCCTGCGCCGCCGAGCGGGATTGCATGAGGCGCATCGACGCCCTGGACCGCCAGCAAATCATCGTGATCGGCGCCGAAGCGCATGTTTGCGTGCTGCAAACCGCGCTGGATTTACGGGCGGCCGGCAGGGACGTCTATCTGGTCGCCGACGCCGTTTCTTCCCGGTCGCCGCGCGATGTCGAACTGGCGCTGGAGCGAATGCGCGCCGAGGGCGTGCGGGTGGTCAGCCGTGAAATGGTGGTCTTCGAGTGGCTGCATCAGGCCGGCGACAACCGCTTCCGCGAGATCAGCCGCGAGTTTTTACGCTAGGCAAAATGCCGTCGCGGCGGGCGCCAGCCCTGACCGCCATGACCTCATCGCGGCCGGAGTCGCTCCAAACACCGTTTTGTTCAGACCGCTCGGGTAAACCCTATGACTCAGGCTCGTTCTCCCCTCCCGCGCCGTTCCCGCGTCGCCGTCCGCATCGGCGCCGTCACGGTTGGCGGCGACGCACCCATCGTGGTGCAGTCGATGACCAACACCGATACCGCCGATGCCGCCGCCACCGCTGCCCAGATAGCGGAGTTGGCGCAAGCGGGTTCGGAGCTGGTGCGAATCACCGTCAACAACGAGGAAGCCGCCGCCGCCGTGCCCGCCATCCGCGAATATCTGGACGCGCGAGGCGTGTCCGTGCCGCTGATCGGCGACTTTCACTTCAACGGCCACCGATTGCTCGGCAAATATCCGGCCTGCGCCGAGCGGCTCGATAAATACCGCATCAACCCCGGCAATGTCGGCCGAGGCAAGAAAAAAGACGAGCAGTTCGCCACCATCGTCGAAATCGCCTGCCGGCACGACAAGCCGGTGCGGATCGGGGTCAACTGGGGCAGTCTGGACCAGGAATTGGCGGCGCGGCTGATGGACGACAACGCCCGCTCGCCGAAACCCCAGCCCGCCAGCGAGGTCATGCACGAGGCGATGATCCTCTCGGCGCTGGACAGCGCGGCGCGGGCCGAGGAGATCGGCCTGGGCCACGACCGGATCATCCTGTCGGTCAAAATGAGCGGGGTACAGGATTTGATCGCGGTATACCGCAAGCTGGCGGCGCGTTGTGATTACCCGCTGCACCTCGGTCTTACCGAGGCCGGCATGGGCAGCAAGGGCATCGTCGCCTCCACCGCCGCGCTGGCGGTGTTATTGCAAGAAGGCATCGGCGACACCATTCGTATCTCGCTCACCCCCGAACCGGGCGGCAGCCGCAGCCAGGAAGTGATCGTCGCCCAGGAAATCCTGCAGGCGATGGGGCTGCGTTCGTTCGCGCCGGCGGTGGTGGCCTGCCCCGGCTGCGGGCGCACCAGCAGCGACTATTTTCAGCATTTAGCCCAGCAGATCCAGGGCTACCTGCGCGAACAGATGCCGGTCTGGCGCGGGCGCTACCCCGGCGTCGAGGAATTGAAGGTGGCGGTGATGGGCTGCGTGGTCAACGGCCCCGGCGAGAGCAAGCAGGCCCACATCGGCATCAGCCTGCCGGGCGCCGGCGAGGCACCGGTGGCGCCGGTCTACGTCGACGGCGAAAAGACCGTAACGCTCAAGGGCGAGCATATCGCCGCCGAATTCCAGCAAATCGTGACCGATTACGTGATCCGCCGCTACGGCGGGCGCGAGCACGTCGCCGGTTGAGCGCCATCTCGCCATCCCGGACCCGCGCCTCCACCGTGCCCGATACCGCCGCTTCCCGCAAATCCACTCACAAGGTGGAGGATCACCTGCGGCAGATCGTCAAGCTGCTGGAGAAGCACCGGCTGGTCGAGACCCTGGTGGACCGCGACCGCGCCAGCCCCCGCCACAACCTGATCGAATCGCTGGTGCACCGCCAGCACCTGGTCGAACTGCAACTCAAGCTGCATAGCCTGCACCCGGCGGACATCGCCTACATTTTGGAGGCGCTGCCGCTGGACGACCGCTTACTGGTCTGGCGGCAGATCGAGGACGGTCGCGGCGGCGAGGTGCTGCTGGAAGTCTCGGATGCGGTGCGGGATTCGCTGATCGAGACTTTGGAGCGACCGGCGCTGGCGCGGGTGCTGGGACAGCTCGACGCCGACGATTTGGCCGAACTGGCCGAGGCGGTGCCCGACGACATCCTGATGGAAGTCTTGCTATCGCTGAATGCGCGTGATCGCGACTGGCTGCAAGCCACCATGGCCTATCCGGAAGACGCGGTCGGCCACCTGATGAGTCAGGATGTGCTGACGGTGCGCGAAAGCCAGCGGGTCGAGCAGGTGCTGCTGTTGCTGCGCGGCCGGAACGATCTACCACCCAACACCGACACTCTATTCGTGGTCGACGGCCGCCACCTGCTCAAGGGGGTACTGCCATTGCAGGCGCTGCTGCTCAACGATCCGCGGGAACGGATCGTCGAGCTGATGTTGGCCGAGCCGGTGATATTCAACTGCAACGAGGACGCCGCCGACGCGGCCCGGGCCTTCGAACGCTACGATCTGGTGTCGGCGCCGGTGGTCAACGAACGTGGCAAGCTGGTCGGCCGGCTGACGGTGGACGAAGTGATCGACTACATTCGCGAGGAATCGGAGGAAGACGCGCTGAACATGGCCGGCCTGCGCGGCGACGAGGATTTGTTCGCGCCGATCTGGGACAGCGCCCGCAACCGCTGGTTGTGGCTGTCGGTCAACCTCTGCACCGCCTTCATCGCCTCGCGGGCCATCGGCCTGTTCGAGGCCACCATCGCCCAGATCGTGGCGCTGGCCACGCTGATGCCGATCGTGGCCGGCATCGGCGGCAACTCCGGTAACCAGACCACCGCCCTGGTGGTGCGCGGTCTGGCGCTGGGCGAAATCACGCCGGAGAACACCTGGCATCTGGTCTTCAAGGAAATCGGCGTCGGTCTGCTGAACGGTCTGGTCTGGGGCGCAACGGTGGGGCTGTTCGCCTACCTGCTGTACTGGAGCCTGCCGCTGGGGCTGGTGATGGCGGCGGCGATGTTGCTGAACTTGTTGCTCGCGGCCCTGATGGGCGTGGCCATTCCCCTGATCCTGCATCGACTGGGACGCGATCCGGCGCTCGGGTCGAGCGTGCTGCTGACCTTCATCACCGACGGCATGGGTTTTTTCATCTTTCTGGGGCTGGCGACGGTGTTTCTGCTGTAGCGCGGCGGGAACGCCCGCTACGGCTCGCTAATCCAGGGTCATGACCGGCGCCAGCGTGGCGCGGATTTCCGCTACGGTCAGGTGGCTCGGGTTCTGATCGCTGTTCTGCAAATGCCCACAGGCCAGCCGGAACACATCCGGCTGCCGTTCGGAACGCAGGTACAGGTAAGTGGTGAACAGCAGCAGATGAGGACCTTCCCGCTCGAACAATCCGACGTAACGCAGACCAGAAACCCGGCTGGAGAAAATTTCCCACTCGCGACCGACCCGTTCCACGGTAAACCGATCCGCCCGCACGGCGCGCGGCGAATCGTTAACGGTCAGCACTTCCAGCCGGCAGACGGCGTCGTAGCGATACCGGTCGCCGATGGCCGTGCCCTGGATGTTGACCCCCGCCTGACCCGGCGGAACGACCAGATCCCGGTGCAGATCGAGCACGGTTCCGGCCGCAATGCGATAGGCGGGAGCCTGGCCTTCATAGTCCAGCGCCTGGCAGGCGGCCAGCAGTAACGAAACCGCCAGCAATAGCCCAGCCACCCGGAAATTCACCTTCATGGCTGGCGCTACCCGTTAACCGGGGTCGAGCATCGGGCCGCTCGTCGCGGCCGCTGGTGGATCTCGCTCACTTTCAGTTGATGCTTGTAGGCGCGAAGCAGATTCAGCACCGATTCCACGTAATCATGCGAGGAAAGCTCCTCGTCAGCATAGCGCTGCAACAGATTCAACCAGCGGGCGTGAACGGCGCATGGCGACGACTCATCGCCCCCCGTCAGCGGGCAATCGACGCAGCGCATCTGGGTCAGGGCATCGATCACGGCCTGTCTCCGCCACTGGCGGCGATACTGCAAGGCGTAGGTTTCTATCCATTCCAACGCCCGCGCCTGCCGCTCTGCGGCGGGAAATGGCCGGATATAGCGTTCGATAGCCGCAACCTGTTGCAGTAGAAATTCCGTGTCGGACAGCTCCAGGTCGTGAGTGTCCCCCACAAAACGAGTGAGAAGCGCAAGCGTCGGATCATCTACGATATTCATGATTGTTTCTGCTTGGCGAAACCCCTTGACATCGGGCAATTCCACTATAGCAATAATTGTTGCGCCGCACAAATCCTGCGTTCGACATCTCGGGGAAAAATGTGGTCTGGCGACCGTCGCGACAATCGCCGGACACCGATCCGACCGATCCATCCTCTCGACGCCTCCGCGTGGCTTGACTACACTTGTTTGAAACCACAGTAAAACCACGGAAACCGCCATGCGCCGAGTCGTTTTCAATCAGAAAGGGGGAGTGGGTAAATCCACCATCGCGTGCAATCTGGCCGCCATCAGCGCGGCGCGCGGGCGACGGACCCTGCTAGTGGACCTGGACCCGCAAGCCAACGCATCCCGCTATCTGCTGGGCAACGCCCTGGACGAGCAGAAAAAAACCCTCGCGCACTTTTTCGACGACATCCTGACCTACAAGCTGTTTCCCGATAAACCGGAGGCCTATGTCGCTCGGACCCCTTTCCCCAACCTCGGCGTGCTGCCGTCCGACTCTCGGCTGGAGGAGCTGCAACTCAAGCTGGAATCCCGCTACAAGATGTACAAGCTGCGCGAGGCGCTGGAAACCCTCAAGGAATTCGACGACATCTTCATCGACACGCCCCCGGCGCTGAATTTCTACACCCGCTCGGCGCTGATCGCCGCCGACACCTGCCTGATCCCCTTCGATTGCGACGACTTTTCCCGCCGTGCCCTCTATACCCTGATGGACAGCGTCCGTGAAATCCAGGCCGACCACAATCGCGCGCTGCGGGTGGAGGGCATCGTGGTCAACCACTATCAGGCCCGCGCCAATTTGCCGGTGCGGCTGGTCGAAGAATTGCGCAGCGAAGGCTTGCCGGTGCTGGAAGCGTTTCTGTCCGCCTCGATCAAGATCCGCGAGTCGCACGCGCAGGCCCGACCGATGATCCATCTCGATCCCAAGCACAAGCTCAGCCGCGAGTTCGAGGCGCTTTACAGCTTGCTGCACGGCTGAACCCGCCCGCTGGGCCGGTAACGCCTCGAATCGCATGCGATGAGTATGCCCGGATCGCCGATCCGCCGTTAGACCGAGCCCCGACCCGCCCGAATCTGTGCGTAAAACGCCAGCAGCGTCTGGGCTGGGCCGTCCGCCGCCCAATGCCGGGCGTATTCCCGCCCCTCCTGGCCCAGCCGATTTCGCAGCACGGCATCGTCCAGCAACCGGCGCACCTGGGCAGCGAAGTCCGCCACCTCCTCCTCCGCCACCAATGCGCCCTTCCCCGCCGTCAGGATGTCGCGGGTACCCATGACGGCGGTGGACACCACCGGCACTCCCAAACTCATGGCTTCCAGCAAGACCAAGCCCTGGGTTTCGGTGCGCGAGGCGAACACGAACGCATCGCCGGCCTGATAGCAGCTCGCCAGATCGGTCCCGCGCGCCAGATAACCCACGAACCGCAGGTTGTCCAACACTCCGAGCTCGCCCGCCAGCCGCCGCAAGCGCCCTTCGGCCGGCCCCTCGCCGGCGACGATCAGCACGATATCGGGATGGCGGGTCTGCTTGAGCGCCCGGACCACCTCGAGCAAGAATTCGATGTTCTTCTCGAACGCCACCCGGCCCACGAACACCAGCGTCGGCTGATCGGCGGCGATGCGGTGCCGAACGCGAAACCCCTCTCTGTCGCCTTCCTCAAAGGCATCCAGCGGCATACCGGTCGGGATCACCCGCATGGCCGTTCGCACGCCATAGCGTTCCAGTACCTCGCGCATCGCTTGCGAGGGCGCCACCAGTCCATCCAAACGATTGCACTGGCGGCGCGAGAACAATCGGGCGACCGCCCGCCAGGCGTTCTTCGGCAGCACCGGCAGGTAATGAAACAGATATTCTTCGAAAAAGGTGTGATAGGTTTCGACGCAGGGCACGCCCCAGCGCCGCGCCAGCCGGAGGCCGGCGTAGTGGGCGACAAACGGGGTCTGGACGTGAACCAGATCGAAGCCCCGGCCGTTCAGCGCCCGCAAGCGTCGGTCCAGCGGTCCCGACCGCATCATCCGGTCCTCGGGATCGAACAGCACTTGGCGAGACGGCACCCGGCTGACACCCTCCTCCTCTTCGGCGGGCTGGCCGTACTCCGGCGCCACCACCCAGACCTCGTGCCCCAGTCGTTGCAGCTCGCGCCGAAAGGTCTGGATCGACGTGGATACGCCGTTCACACGCGGAAAATACACGTCGGAAAGCATTAGAATTTTCATGAGATCCTCAACCGTCCCAGCGAGGCTGCGCCATGAACGATCCCGATTCCACTACCGTCGCCCGCATCGTCGCGGAAATGCGCCAAGCCCGCCGGCTGCTGTTCATCACCGGCGCGGGCATCTCCGCCGATTCCGGCCTGCCGACCTACCGCGGCATCGGTGGGCTGTACAATAACGAACTGACCGAGGAAAGCTTTTCGATCGAAACCGCTCTGTCCGGCTCGATGCTCGAAGCCGCCCCGCACATTACCTGGAAGTACTTGCACCAGATCGAAAATTCCTGTCGTGACGCGCGCTTTAACGACGCGCACGCCATCATCGCCGAGTTACAGGATCAATTCGAGGTCTGCGTGTTGACCCAGAACATCGACGGCTTCCATCGCGACGCCGGCAGCCGCAATCTCATCGAGATGCACGGCGATGTCCACGACCTGTACTGCACCCGCTGCGACTACTCCGCCACGGTCGCCGACTACAGCCAACTGGACATTCCTCCGGCTTGCCCGCGCTGCCACGCGCTGGTGCGGCCGCGGGTGGTGCTGTTCGGCGAAGTGCTGCCGTCGCACGCCATCCAGCATCTTTATCGGGAACTGGACCAGGGGTTCGATCTGGTGTTCAGCATCGGCACCACCAGCGTCTTTCCCTACATTGCCGGCCCCCTGGTGCAAGCCAGCCAAGCGGGTATCCCCACGGTGGAGATCAACCCCAGCGACACCAACGTCACCCGCTTCGTGGACCACAAGCTGACTTCGGGCGCGGCGGCCAGCATGCGCGCCATCCAGCGGGCTTATCGGGGGCCAAACCCATAGAGCGACCGCTCCAGCCAGCCGGCGGCCTCGACCGCTCCGGTTGGCATCACTGGCGGTTTGGCAGGCTGTGCCAACAGCGCCCGCAAAGGTTCGGCCAAATCGCCGCTCGCCAGTCGCCGGCGGTCGATCTTGACCGCGTTGCCGCGCTCCGTCAGCCAGCGGCTCAACCATGGCTCTTCCGGCCAATCGTCGCGCCCGACGTAGAGCACTCGGGTACCGTTGCACGCCGCTTCGGTGAAGGCACCGTAGCCGGGCTTGGTGAACAGCACGTCGCAGGAGCGAATCAGATCCAGCATCGCGCAATCGGTCAGTTCCACCCAGCTCCGTACATCCGACCGCGCCACCTGGCCCCAGTCCGGTGGGATCAGCCAGCACACATCCGTCAGCGTCGGCCATGTTTCCAGCGGCGGACGCAGGTTCACGCCCCCCAGGCCCATCAATACCAGCGTCTCGCCGCCGCGCAAGCCGAGCCGGCGGTCGATTTCCGGTCGCCGGTTCCGACCCAAAGCGGCGATGGGACCGATCGGCCGGGCATTATTCAAATCCGGCATCGGCATGCTGGGCGCCGGCTGGAGAAACGCCACGGCGCTGTTGTAGGCCGCCAGCATCGGCGCGCGCAGCGCCGCCAAATCGGAAGCGTCGGCGCAGTAGCCCCGCAGGATATCCGCCCAGTTCAGCGAGCACAGCGCCAGCGCCGGAATTTCCAGGCGGGCCGCCGCCGCCAGACTCAGATAGGGAATATCGGCCAGCAGCAGATCCGGCGCCGCCCGCCGCAGCACGCACTCCTGCCAGTCCAGCCGAGCCTCCCACTCCCCATGGAAAGCCCGATAGGCGGCCAGGCTGTCCGCGACTTTCACGTCCAGCGCATCCACCATCACCATGCCGAAATCGGCCTCGCCGGCCACGACCGCGAATTCGCCCGCGATCCGCCCGCGCAAAACCGGCTCCGGCAACATGCCCTGCACGGTCAAGCGCACCGCCGGACGGCGCTGACGAAGGGCGTTTAGCACCGGCGCGACTTGCGCCAAATGCCCAAAACCATGACCGGACAGGGCCACGTAAAGATGAGGAACTCGAGTCATGCAACACGCCCTCCATGCTGGAGCGGTCGCCGCGACCACGCTCCGATGACAAACCGGCGACGGTGGAATTGCAATTTAGGTTGTCTGTCTCGAAAAAAACTTCTAGACTAAAATTGCAACAAGATGTCTCATCAGGGCAAATTGTTGTTTTTTTGACGCAAATATTCATACAGAACGATTTTAGGCTGACCTCATTGCCAAGGCGCGAGGGCATGATTATGGCGCAGACCCTGACTTTGCAAACGCTGGAAGCCGAAAACCAGTTATTCGCGGGCACCGGTGGTGTCAGCTCGGCCAACCAGCACTGCGGTTTCATCCCCGGTTTTCTGGATCAGGAAACCGGCGCGGTCTACTGCTCGTGCTGGGCCGACGGCTCGCCGGCGCCCTTCCACGCCCTGGATGGTTTGCCCGATCATCTGGTGCTAACCCGCAACCCCTGCGGCCACATCACCGCCATCAAATCCAGCGTCATTGCCGGCTTTATCCGTTTCGGGCATTTCTACACCCGCGAACAGGCCGCCCACTGCCTCGAGTAGCGGCCCGCCCCGCCGGGTTCCGCCTCATCCCGGTTTCATCGAATGGTCTGCCCGGACGGCCGTCTGGTCCGCCCGCCGATGATGCCCGCAGCCTCCAGCATCTGCGGCAGCCCGCCGCCGGAAATCCCGTGTCCGCAGTTGTTCCCAATGCGGCATCGTCAATGCCTTGCAATTGGAAATCGCCCGACTATCGTTCTATGGTGTTCAGAAAACGACTCACCACCAACCGCGAATTGCGGTTAAAAACCACCCAAGCATCTCCGACGCCATCCGGCCCGGCTCGACCCACCGGGTGCTTCCGGTTCCACAAGCACATGCAACGGACTTTACCGCCATGACGATCCAAACCGTAGAAAGAAGTACGCCAGCATCCTGGCTGACCGAACTGCCGCCCTTGGGCATGGATGCCAAAAGCCTCGCCGCCGACTTCCGGCGCTACTTCAGCCACACCCTGGGTCGCGACCGGCATACCAAGTACACCTACTACATGTACGAAGCCCTGGTGCTCGCCCTGCGCGACCGGCTGTGGGAGCGCTGGAAAAACACCCGCTATGCCTATGAGGCGGACGGTGGCGTGCGCCGGGCGTATTACCTGTCCCTGGAATTTCTGATGGGCCGGGCCTTGGGCAACGCCATGCTCAATCTGGGCGTCGCCGAGCCCGTCAACAAGGCGCTGTACGACATGGGGCTGACCCTGGAGGAACTGGCCGAGTGCGAGAACGACGCCGGCCTGGGCAACGGCGGCTTGGGGCGACTGGCGGCCTGCTTCATGGACAGTTGCGCCACCTTGCGGCTACCGGTGGTCGGCTACGGCATGCGCTACGCCTACGGCATGTTCCGCCAGCGCATCGAAAACGGCTATCAGGTCGAGGAACCCGACCATTGGCTGCGCAGCGGCAACCTGTGGGATCTGGAGCGGCCCGAGTACACGCAGCGGATCAAGTTCGGCGGCCGCACCGAAGGCTTTATGAAAACCAGCGGCGAGATGGGCTGGCGCTGGCTGGATACCCACGACGTGCTCGCCGTGCCCTACGACTTCCCGATCCCAGGCTACCGCAACGGCACGGTCAACACCCTGCGGCTGTGGTCCTCGGCCGCCACCGACGAATTCGATCTGGAAGACTTCAACGCCGGCAGCTATACCGACGCCGTGGGCGCCAAGAACATGGCGGAAAACATCACCATGGTGCTCTATCCCAACGACGCCACCGAGAGCGGCAAGGAGTTGCGGCTGCGCCAACAGTACTTCCTGGCCTCCGCCAGCCTACAGGACGTGCTCCGACAGTGGGTCCGGGTCAACGGCGAGGATTTCAGCCAATTCGCCGCGAAAAACTGCTTTCAGCTCAACGATACCCACCCCACCATCGCGGTGGCGGAATTGATGCGCCTGCTGATGGACGAGCACGATCATGGCTGGGACGAAGCCTGGGGCATCACTCACAAGGTCATGGCCTACACCAACCACACCCTGCTGCCCGAAGCACTGGAGCGCTGGCCGGTGCGGCTGTTCCGGCAACTGCTACCCCGGTTGCTGGACATCATTTATGAAATCAACGCCCGCTTCCTGGCCGAAGTCGCCAGCCGCTGGCCCGGCGACATCGAGCGCCAGGGCCGCATGTCGCTGATCGAGGAAGGCTACGAACAACAGGTTCGCATGGCGTATCTGGCCATCGTCGGCAGCATCTCGGTCAACGGCGTGGCCGCGCTGCATTCGGATCTGCTCAAGCAGGGGCTGTTCCGCGACTTCTACGAACTGTGGCCGGCAAAGTTCAACAACAAGACCAACGGGGTCACCCAGCGGCGCTGGATGGCCGGCTGCAATCCCGGCATGAGCGCGCTGATCACCGAAGTCATCGGCTCGGGCTGGATCACCGACCTGGACGAATTGCGCAAACTGGCGCCCTATGCCGACGACCCCAAATTCCGGGCGCGCTGGCGGGGGGTCAAGCAGGATAACAAGGTGCGGCTGGCCAGCCTGATCGAGGCCGACTGCGGCGTGGTCTTCAACACCAAGGCCATGTTCGACGTGCAGGTCAAGCGCATGCACGAGTACAAGCGTCAGTTGCTGAACCTGCTGCACGTCATCCACCTGTACGACCGCCTCAAGCGCGGCGATACCGCCAACTGGACCCCCCGCTGCGTGCTGATCGGCGGCAAGGCGGCGCCCGGCTACTACATGGCCAAGCAGATCATCAAGCTGACCAACAACATCGCCAAGGTCATCAACAACGACCCCGAGATCGGCGACAAGCTGAAGCTGGCTTTCCTGCCCAATTATCGGGTCACCGCGATGGAGATCATCTGCCCCGGCACCGATCTGTCGGAGCAGATTTCCACCGCCGGCAAGGAGGCGTCGGGCACCGGCAACATGAAGTTCATGATGAACGGCGCCGTAACCATCGGCACCCTGGACGGCGCCAACATCGAAATCCGCGAGGAAGTCGGCGACGAGAACTTCTTCCTGTTCGGCCTGACGGCGCGGCAAGTGGAGGAACGGCGGCGGGACTACAACCCGGTCGCCATCATCAACGCCGATTCCGACATTGCCCGGATCATTCACCTGCTGGAAAGCGGCCATTTCAACCAGTTTGAAAAGGGCATTTTCGATCCGATCCTGCACTCGCTGACCAGCCCGCACGATCCGTGGCTGACCATCGCCGACCTGCGTGGCTTTATCGAGGCCCAGCAGCAGGCCACGCTGGCTTACCAGGATCAGGAGCAATGGGCGCGGATGAGCATTCTCAACACGGCGTCCAGCGGCAAGTTCTCCACCGACCGCACCATGCGGGAGTACAACGCCGAGATTTGGAAGCTGCAACCGCTGCCGGAAATGCCGATGGTGTAAAATCGCCGGCCTACCCCCTCTCTTCCCGAGAGGGGCTTCTTTGTTGCGAGATTCCGCTTTTCCCCGCCTTTTGTCCCCTGTCCCCTGCTTCCTTCACGGCATCGGCGGCACGATCAACGCCGGATCGATCCTTGCCTCGCGCCAGTTCATCCGCCAGTCCAAATGCGGGCCGGTCACCCGGCCGCTTTTGCCCACGGTGGCGACCACATCGCCCTTGCGCACCGCTTGCCCGACCCGGACGTGGATTCGGTCCAGATGCATCAAGGTGGAACTCAGCCGATAACCGTGATCGATGATCAAGGTGGCGCCGCTGTAGTACAAATCCGGTTCGGCCAGCGTGACGATCCCGTCGGCCGGGGCGCGCACCGGCGTGCCGACCGGCCTGGCAACATCGACACCGTAATGCGGCTGGCGGGGTTCGCCGTTAAGAATGCGCTGGCTGCCGTACACCCCGCTGATGCGGCCGGTGACCGGCCAGACAAACCCGCTGAGGAAATACGCGCGTGGAATCTCCTCCCGGCGGGCGGCCACCACCCGGGCGTTTTCCCGGCGGATGCGCTCCAGCACGGCGGGCGGCGGGGCTACCTTGCTCGGCGGCAAACCGTCGAGCCGCTGGATGTCGTACTGGCGCGATGAGATCGCCAGTGGCCGTTCGTCCCGGCTCCCGTCCGGGAACATCGCGCGTAATTGTGCGACCGGCGGCGCATCGCGATTGAATCCGAATACAAACACCCCTTCCGGCGTCACCGGCACTGCCTGCCCGTCCAGCTCCAGCCGGGTGCCCGGCGGAGCCTGACCGACGATCAAACCGCCCTGAGTCAATTGTCCCTGCCAGCGTAGCTCTCCAGCACCGGCCGCCCACAACGGCCACAGCAATAAGAGAAACCCCCATCCGAACCCGCGCATCGATCACCTCCGATCTTGTTCGCCCCACCCGGCAGATCCGCCGGGCACGCGCTATAGTAACGGCTATTGCGCGCGGGAGGCCGCTGCTGGTCTGGCCGCCTCTCCCGACGCCCGAATGAATGTTCCCCCATCAGCCATCATGACTCAGCACCCGGAGGATGCATGACCCAGCATTACGACCTGATCGTCATCGGCGGCGGCAGCGGCGGCCTATCGGTGGCGGAACGGGCGGCCCGCCACGGCGCTCGCTGCGCCCTGATCGAAGCCGACCGGCTCGGCGGCACCTGCGTCAATGTCGGCTGCGTGCCCAAGAAAATCATGTGGTACGCCGCCCATCTGGCCCATGCGCTCGACGATGCGCCCGGCTACGGCTTCCGGCTGGATTATTTCGACTTCGACTGGAAAAAGCTCAAGAGTGGCCGCGACGCTTTGGTGCGCGACATCAACGAAGGGTACCTGGGCTATCTGGCCGAAGCGGGGGTCGAGCTGATTCGGGGGTTCGGCCGCTTCGTCGACGCCCGCACCCTGACGGTGGGCAACGAGCGCTACAGCGCCGACCATCTGGTCATCGCCACCGGTGGCCGGCCGCGGGTTCCCCAGGTACCGGGCGCTCAGTTCGGCATCACCTCCGACGGCTTTTTCGAACTGAACGCCTGCCCGCGACGGGTGGCCATCGCCGGCAGTGGTTACATCGCGGTGGAGCTGGCCGGAATGCTGCACGCGCTGGGCGCCGAGGTGACGCTGCTGGTGCGCAAGGATCAGGTACTCCGGTCGTTCGACGCCATGCTGCGCGAGCAATTGATGGAGCGACTGCGCGAGGACGGCATCAACGTGCTGACGCGCACCCAGGTCAGCGCGGTGGCACGCTTGGCCAAAGGCACGCTCAGCCTACATTGCGCCGGGCGGGAAAACTCCCTGGAAGTGGATACGATGTTGTGGGCCATCGGTCGCGATCCCAATACCGACACGCTCGATCTGGCGACGGCGGGAGTGACGGCGAACCCGAACGGTACTATCCCGACCGATCCCTATCAGAACACCAACGTCGCCGGCATTTATGCTATCGGCGATGTGACTGAACACTTCCACCTGACTCCGGTGGCGATTGCCGCCGGCCGCCGGCTGGCCGACCGGCTGTTCGGCCAGCAGCCGGAGCGACGCCTGTCTTACGAAAATATACCCAGCGTGGTGTTCAGCCATCCGCCGATCGGCACGGTCGGGCTGACCGAGGAGGAAGCGCGACGGGAACACGGCGCGGCGGTGCGGGTCTACCAGACCCGCTTCCGACCGATGTACCACGCCTTTACCCACCGCCAGCCACCGACCGTCATGAAGCTGGTGTGCGTCGGGCCGAAGGAAAAGATCGTCGGTTGCCACCTCATCGGCGAGAGCGCCGACGAGATGCTGCAAGGCTTCGCGGTCGCTATCCGCATGGGCGCGACCAAGCACGATTTCGACGATACCGTCGCCATCCATCCGACCAGCGCCGAAGAACTGGTGACGATGCGCTGAAGGCGGAAGGGTAAAACAATAAAACTCTCCACTTGCATGAGAACCGGTCCCATGTCAATCCGTTCTTTTGAGCAGCACACCCCGCACATTCATTCCACCGTCTACGTTGACGATACCGCCCTGGTCATCGGCGATGTCGAAATCGGGGAAGACAGCTCGGTCTGGCCGATGAGCGTGATCCGCGGCGACATCCAGCGCATCCGCATCGGCGCGCGCACCAGCATTCAGGACGGCGCCGTCATTCACGTCACCCACGACAGCCGCTTTTGTCCGGGCGGTCAGCCGACCCTGATCGGCAACGATGTCACGGTCGGCCACAAGGTCATCCTGCACGCCTGCACCATCGAGGATTACTGCCTGATCGGCATGGGCTCGATCGTCATGGACAAGGCGGTGGTGCGGTCGCGGGTGACCATCGGCGCCGGCAGCGTGGTGCCGCCCGGCAAGGTGCTGGAAAGCGGTTTTCTCTACGTCGGCAGCCCGGTCAAGCAGGTCCGGCCGCTCAACGAGCGCGAGTTGGAGTTTCTCGAATACTCGGCCCAGAACTACCGGCGCTTGCGGGAGCGACACCTGCAAATGACCGGCGCGCTCATCCTTACCGGCGACGCTGCCGCGCCTAGCTCCGAACCGCCGCCGCCAGCGCCCAGATCCCGAAAGCGGCGATCAGCACCCCCGAAACGCGGTTGATCCCGCCCAGCGCCGCCGGGGTCAGCCGCCCGCGCAGCAGCCCGACACCCCCGGCCAGCAACAGCCACCACAACAGCGAGCCGGCAAACACCCCGAGCACCAGCATCCCGGCCGCCGCAAAATCCCGTCCCTCGGCAGCCAGGCCCAGCCCGGCGAAAATCGCCAGAAACGCCAGTACGGTGACCGGGTTGGCTAGCGTCAGCGCCAGGGTGGACAGGTAATCGCCCAATAATCCGGCTCGGCTGGGGCGGGCGGGCGCCTGCTCGCCGGCCGGCGGAGTCCGCCAGGTTCGCCAGCTCAGGTACAGCAGAAACACGCCGCCGACCGCTTGCAATTCTACCCGCCAGGCCAGCAGCAGACGCGCCAGCGACGCCAGCCCGAAACCGGCGATGCAACCGTAAACCGCATCGGCGCTGGCCGCGCCCAAGCCAGAGAGCACGCCCGACCAACGGCCGCGCGTCAGCGTGCGCTGCACGCACAACAACCCAATCGGCCCCACTGGCGCGGCGATGGCGAATCCGATCAACATCCCCTTGAACCAGAACAGCATGCTTTCTCTCCACGGACCCAAAGCCGGCTTTCCCGCATCGTCAGTCAGCCTGACATATAATTCTGGCAACCATTCACTCGAGTAACCATCCACTATCCGCACGACATGGCCACCATGAACTTGTTCAGCATTGTCCTCATTGTCGCCCTGGCGCTGCTAGCTCTGTACGGCATCGTCATCTACAACCGCCTGGTCAATCTCAAACACAACGTCGGCATGTCCTGGTCCAACATCGACGTACTGCTCAAACAGCGCCACGACGAACTACCGAAACTGGTCGAAACCTGCAAGCAGTACATGCACTACGAGCGGGATACCCTGGAAGCGGTGATGCGCGCCCGCCAAAGGGTGGCCGACGCCCGGCAGCGCGGCGACCTCCCCGCGCTGGGAGAGGCCGAAAGCCAGTTGCGAATGGGCCTGGGTCAGTTGTTCGCGGTGGCTGAAGCCTATCCGGAACTGCGCGCCAACGACAACTTTCGCCATCTGGAAAGCCGTATCACCGGTCTGGAAAACGCCATCGCCGATCGCCGGGAGTTTTATAACGACAGCGTTAACCTGAACAACGTCCGCATCGAACAGTTCCCGGACGTGCTGGTCGCCCGCTTCTTCAGCTTCAAGCCGTTCCGACTGCTGGAATTCTCCGAACCGGAAAAACAGGATGTCGATCTCGCCGGGTTGTTCCGCTGAGCGGCGCGGAACAGCCCGATGTACCGGCCCAGCCTGAAAGCAACGCTGCTGTTCGTGGCCCTCTGGTTCGGTTTCTTTTTGGCGCTGCGGCAACCGGCGCCGACAGCCGGCCTCGCCGGGCGACCACCGCCGGTTCCGCTGATCGCGATGATGCTGGCCGCCACAGTCGCCGGTCTGTACGGCGCGCTGCATTTCGGCCGGCGAGCCTGGCGACTGGCCGACACGCCCATCGCCCGCATCCGCTCGGCGCCACAGGGTTACGTAGAGCTGTACGGTCGCGCCCGGCTGTTGCCGGGGCCACCGATCCTGGCGCCACTCAGCTACCTGCCCTGCGCCTGGTATCGTTACCAAGTGGAGGAACGCACTTCGGGCAACCGCTGGTGGCCGGTGGATTCCGGCGAGAGCGACGGCCTGTTCCTGCTCGACGACGGCACCGCTCAATGCGTGATCGACCCCGAAGGGGCCGAGTTCGTCAAGACTCGGCGCGATGTCTGGTACGGTGATCTCAGCGGCGCGCGCACCCATGCCCTCTGGGGCATCGGCGCCACGTACCGCTATACCGAGCAACGCATTTTGCCCGAAGAGGCACTGCATGCCATCGGTCTGTTCCGCACCGTCGGCGGCTTGGGCGAGGTTCCCGACACGCAAGGCGAAGTGGCGGCGCTGCTGGAGCGCTGGAAGCACGACCCGCAACGCATGGCGCTGTTCGACCGCCGCCGCAATGGCCGGATCGACCCCGACGAATGGGAAGCAGCCCGACGCGCGGCCCGGCGGCAGGTCGAACGGGAGCAGTTGCAACGGACGGTCGAGCCCGAGATCCACCTGCTGGCCGATACCGGAGATTCCGCCCGTCCCTTCATCATCGCCGCCTTCCGCGAAGAAGGCCGGTTGATCCACTACTTCCGTCTATGGGCCGCAGGATGCCTGCTGGCCTCGCTGCTGGCCGGGGGAACCGCGTTGTGGCTGTCGCCCTGAACGTGCGCCCCAACCGCCAGACTTGACTTTTCCTCTCACCACCCCACAGTAATGTTTCTTCCGTTACCGAACGATTAAATCGCGATGACCAATCCCTTACTCAGCGGCGCCGACCTGCCCTGCCATGCCGCCATCCGGCCCGAACACGTCGAACCCGCCATCGATCAGGTGCTGGCCGACAACCGCGTCGTGCTCGAACGGTTGCTGGCCGCGCACGACACCTATACCTGGGACAAGCTGATCCAACCGCTGGAAGAGCTGGAGGACCGTTTGAACAAGGTCTGGTCGCCGGTCAATCACCTGCACTCGGTTTGCGATTCCGAGGATTTGCGCGCCGCCTACAACGCCTGTCTGCCCAAACTCAGCGCGTACTACACCGAACTGGGCCAGCACGAAGCACTGTATCGAGCCTACCGGCAAATCGCCGACGGACCGGAATACGCCCGGCTCGACCCGGCCCAGCGCAAGGTCATCGACAACGCCCTGCGCGACTTCCGGCTGTCCGGCATCGCTCTGTCGGCGGAACAGCGCGACCGCTACAAGGCGATCATGCAGGAACTGGCGCAACTGGGCGCCAAGTTTTCGGAAAACGTCCTCGACGCCACCCAGGGCTGGACTGACCACCTCGATGACGAGGCGCACTTGGTCGGCTTGCCGGAATCCGCCAAGGCCCTGGCCCGGCAAACCGCCCGGCAGCGCAATCTGGACGGCTGGCTGCTGACGCTGGAACTGCCGTCCTACCTGCCGGTGCTGAATTACGCCGACGATCGGGAGCTGCGGCGGACGCTGTACGACGCCTACTGCACCCGTGCCTCCGACCAGGGACCGAACGCCGGTCAATGGGACAACGGCGCGGTGATGGAGCGCATCCTGGCGCTGCGGCATGAAGTGGCCCGATTACTGGGTTTCCACGACTACGGCGACTATTCGCTGGCCACCAAGATGGCCGACTCGCCGGATCAGGTACTGGCCTTTCTCGATGACTTGGCTCGCCGCGCCCGGCCCCAGGCACAACGGGAGCTGGACGAGCTGCGGGCGTTCGCCCGCGACCGGTTCGGCGTGGACGACCTGCAACCCTGGGACATCGGCTATTACTCGGAAAAGCTGCGCCAGCACCGCTATCGGTTGTCCCAAGAGGAATTGCGGCCCTACTTCCCGACCACCCGGGTGCTGCCGGGGCTGTTCGCGGTGGCGGAACGACTGTTCGGCATCGTCATCCGTCCGCTGGACGGGGTCGAAATCTGGCATCCCGACGTTCGCGCCTATGAAATCGTCGATGGCGCTGGCGCCCGGCGCGGCCGATTCTACCTGGATCTGTACACCCGCCCGCATAAACGCGGCGGCGCATGGATGGACGGCTGCCTGCCGCGGCGGATGCTGGGCGGCACGGCACGGCTGCCGGCTGCCTATCTGGTGTGCAACTTCACGCCACCGGTGGGCGACGAACCGGCGCTGCTGACGCATAACGAGGTGCAGACCCTGTTTCACGAGTTCGGGCATGGACTGCACCACCTGCTGACCACGATCGACTACCTGCCGGTCACCGGCATCCACGGCGTGGAATGGGACGCGGTGGAGCTGCCGAGCCAGTTCCTGGAAAACTGGTGCTGGTCGCGCGAAGCGCTGGATCTACTGGCCGGGCACTACCAGACCGGCGAACCGCTACCGGAAGACCTCTACCAGCGAATGCTGGCGGCTAAGCATTTTCAGGCTGGGATCCTGATGATGCGGCAACTGGAATTCGGTCTGTTCGATTTCCGGCTGCACCACGACTACGATCCGGCGCGGGGCGGGCAGGTGCTGGAGGTGTTGGACGCGGTGCGCCGGCAAGTGGCGGTCATCACGCCGCCGGCCTACAACCGCTTCGCCAACGCCTTCACTCACATTTTCTCTGGCGGTTACGCGGCGGGCTATTACAGCTATAAGTGGGCCGAGGTGCTGTCGGCCGACGCCTTCAGCGCCTTCGAGGAGAACGGAATCTTCGACGCCGCGACCGGCGCGCGTTTCCGGGAGAGCATTCTGCAGGTGGGCGGCTCGCGGCCGGCGCTGGCCAGCTTCGTCGAGTTCCGCGGCCGGGAACCACGCATCGAATCGCTGCTGCGGCTGAGCGGGATCGCGGCGTGAGGGATTGCACGCCGGACGGCGAGCGCCGCGACCACGGCGCCCGCCTCGTCGCTACGCTTTCCACAAAAACTATAGCGTTCCTCTCTGAGTTGTGGAATCGCCGTTTCGAACCACCCCGGCGCTGCGCGCCACCCCTCCTCGTCCAAGGCGGGGAAATTTCACAACGGATTCGGGAACGCTATATAGAAGGATCTTCCGCCAAGCGGCGGCGCTAACCACGGTCAACCGTCCGGCAGGCTGGCCACCTGATTGCGGCCGTTGTGCTTGGCCGCATACAAGGCCTGATCCGCGGCCTTGAGCAAATCCCGCACCGTGATGTGCTGGGCCGCGAAGACGCACGCTCCGATGCTGACCGTGAACCGCAACATCCGTCCGTCCCCGAGCGGCAACGCCGTTTCCGCGATGGCTTTCCGCAGGCGTTCGGCCACGTCGCGGGCGGCCGGTAAATCCGTCTGCGGCAACAATACCGCAAACTCTTCTCCGCCCAGCCGGCCGATGATGTCCACCTCGCGCAGCACGGTCCGGCACAGGCGGGCGAGCAAGCGCAGCACGTCGTCGCCCACGTCGTGGCCGTGGGTGTCGTTGATGTCCTTGAAGCGGTCGGCGTCCAGCATCAGCAAACCCACTTCCAGCCGGTAGCGGCGCGCCCGCTGCAACTCCCGCTCGCACAGATCGAGAAAATGCCGGCGGTTGTATAGACCGGTCAGCCCGTCGATGGTGGCCAGATAGCGCAATTCTTCCAGCATCCGCTTGCGTTCGGTAATGTCGGACAGCACGCCCTCGACCGTCACGGCGGGCGCGCCGACGTCGGTGCTGGCGCGGGCGTTGATTTCCACCCAGATCGCCTCCCCGTCCCAACGCATCATTCGCAACTGTAAATCCGTGACCTTGCCGTGCGCCGCCAGGGTACCGAGAAAGCGCTCCTGCTCGTCGTGGTCCAGAAACGGCCACAGTTGCCCCTCCTGATGCGCCCGCATAAATTCAGTCGGGGTTTTGTGGCCCAGAATCCGCGCCATCGCTGGGTTGACATCGAGAAACCGTCCGTCCAGTTGGGCGATAAAAATGCCCTGGCTGATGTTCTCGAACAGCGACCGGTATTTTTCCTCGCTCTCGCGCAACCGGTCGTTCAGGTGATTGAGTTCCACTTGCATCCGGTCGCTGACCTTGATCAGATAGCGGACATGACGCAGCAGGCGGGCGTATTGCTGGGTCAGGTCGGCGTAAGCCTCGGCGCCCAAACCCAGCGCGCCCCGGTCCAACAACGCCCTGGCGGTATCCAGAATCCGTTCCTCGCCGTCCAGCAGGCTGATTTCGGGCGCGTTCATGTGGACTCCTGGGGGGTTTCCACCAAAGCGAAGGTCAAGGCATGTAGTTCTTCGCTGAAATCCTGACCGCATTCCAGCACCGCTTCATTTTCGGGATCGTAATGCCAGTTCACCACAATCCGCGTACCCGCCTGGGCCGCCTGGTCCAGCAGGTCCAGAAAGTTCAGCATCACCTTGGTGCTGCTGCTGTTCAGATAGAGGATTTCCAGATCCACCCGCACCGACGCGGCCGGTTCCAGGTGGCCCAGAAACGTCTTCAGCCAAGCGAACACCGGCGTGTAAAACGCCGCCGCGTTCTCCGGATACGACTCGCCCCGGATGCTCAACAGACGCTTTTCGGCGTCGAACCGGATGGTCGGCGAGGATCGGGATGCTTCGATCATCAAATTTTCCATCGCTATCTCCCCGAACCGACTCCTAGATCACCACCCGCAGGCTGAAAAATGCGTACTGCTCGTCCACGGCGCTGAGCGCATACTCCAAGGGCACGGTCGCCTTGCGCGCCATTTCGATCAGACCCAGGCCCGCGCCGCCCCGATCGTTCAGCGGCTGGCGCATCTGTTGCCAGTACAGGACTTTTAAGCCGGCTTTGTCCAAGGCGCGCACACGCTCCAGATGCGCGACCAGCGGCGGGATATCGGCCCGATCCACCAGGTTGCCCGAACTGACCACGTACCGCTCGCCCTCCCGGGCGACCACCACGATGCCGGAACGGCTCAGGCGCGCCTGTTCGGGATCCTGTTCCCAACGGCCGATGTAGTTGCGCACATTCTGCGCCTGCTCGATATAGATGGCGAATACGTCCATCAGCGCCGAACGGGCGACTTGGGCGCTTTCCAGATAATGCTTCACCGCTACGCCCAGCTCCTCGATGATGCTGTGCGAGAACGGCCCGCTGAAGCTCATCAAAATACCCTGGGCGCTCAGTTCCTCCTGCAAGCGGACCAAATCGAGATGGTTCACGGTCAGTCCTCCCATATAGGGGGTTTAAAGGGGTTCCAACGGTTGCGCGGCCGGGCGGAAACCGAGCACGGTGATATCGTCGCGCTGCGGCCGGTCGCCCTGATAGGTGGCGAGCGCCTGCTCCAGCAGCGCCCCGCGCACCGGCAGGGGCTGTCCGCCGCCGGCACACAGCGCTTCATGGAACCGCCGCCGCCCGAAACCGTAACCTTTCCCGCCCCCCGCCTGATCCAGCAAGCCGTCGGTAGTCAGATAAAAGACGCGGCCGGCGGTTCGCTCGATCAGGTGAGGGGTAAACTCCCGTTCGAAGTCGGCATGCTGGTAACCCAGACTGCGGCCATCGCCACGGATGATCGTCAACGCGCCGTCGGCGTCTTGAAACACCAGGTCGATGCGCGCGCCGGCGAAGCGGAGTTGCCGCTCCGACCAGGCCCAGTAACAGACCCCGGCATCCAGGCCGTTCTCGAACCCTTCGCCCATGTCGTCCTGCCGCAAGGTCGCCCGCAACTGCCGGTTGGTTTCCTGGAGGATCCGGGCCGGGTCGTCGGCGCACAGGGCGCTGGTCACATGGTTCAGCACCGCGTTGACCGCCATGGTCATGAACGCGCCGGGCACGCCGTGGCCGGTGCAATCCGCCACCACCAGGAGGCAGCCCCGTTCGTCCGCCCGGCAGAAATAAAAATCGCCGCCCACCAGATCGCGCGGTTTCCAGACCACGAAGTGGTCGTCCAGCACCCGTTTCAACAGTTCGGGCCGGGGCAGAATGGCCTGCTGGATCAAAACGGCGTAGCGGATGCTGTCGAGCACCTGCTCGTGCGTCTCGGCCAGTTGCTGATTGGATCGGGCCAGCGCCTGGGTGCGCTCTTCCACCAACAGTTCGAGGCGATCGGTATAGCGCCGCATCTTCAGCGCCATGGCGTTGAAGGCGCGGGTCAGATCGCCGATCTCGTTGCTGGACTCCACCGCCGCCAGTCGCCCGTAGTCGCCGGCGGCGATGGCCTGGGTGGAACGGTGCAGCCGGGCCAGCGGCCCGAGCACCAACCGGTCGAGCAGCACCGTCATGGCGACGGCCAGCAGCAGCAGCGAGGCCACTTGCAGCAACGCCAGCGGGGCGAAGCGCCACAGGCTGTAGACGTGGCCGATATCCACCAGCGCCACCGCGAACCACTGGATATCCGGCAGGTAGGCGATCGCGGCCAGACGCGGCTGACCCTCGACGGTCAGATCCAGCGCCGTCACCGGCGCCCGCCCGGCGGCGAGTTGTTCCAGGCGCTCGCGCAGCCGGGCCTGCTCTCCCGGCGAAGCCAGCAGGCGGTACAAGGTGCTGTGTTCGGCGCTGTCCTTGGCGACGGTGTTGAAGTCGATGTAGGACCGGTCGCGGTACGCCTTGATCGCGCCCGTGCGATCCAGCAGCAAAGTGGCGACGCCTTCCCGGTCCTCGCCCAGCACCGCCTGGATGAAGGTATCCAGCTCCAAACCGGTGCCGCCGAGCCCGAGCTTGATAGCGCCCTCCCTGACCACCGCATTGATCCAGACCTTGGTGACATCCAGCGGTGCGTCGTAATCCACGTTCAGCGCGAAATCGTCCACCTTGGCCATCGTGGCGAAGTACCAGTGATCGCGCGGCAGCGCGGGATCGACGGTAAACCGCAGTTCCCGCCCGCGATACTCGTCGGCGGCGTTGTTGTGGTAGTAATGACCGGAGCCGTTGACGACGAAGAAATAGCTGCGGTCGGCGAAATGCCGGCGATAGTTGTCCAGTTCGGCCAGGGCCTGAGCTTGCAGCGCCGGGTCGGCTTCGGCGTGCGCCCATTGCTTGAGCAGCGGCGAATCCGCCAGGGTGCGGGACAGGGCCACTTCACGCTGGATCGGCGCCAGGATGCGATCCTTTTGCCGCAGCACGAACTGGGTGGCGAAATCCTCGCCCAGTTGCCGGATGATGCCGTCCACGATCACCGCGAACAGCAGCAGCGCCGCCGTGCCGGCCAGCAGATAAATCCCCAGCACCAGCAGCAAAAACTGGCGCTTGAGGCCGGCAAAACGAGGGCGTGGCGGTTTTTGCTCGGACATGGCTTCGGGATAGCCGCCGGTCGCGGCGGCGCGGAAAAGAGGAAACTACTGGAAAATCATGGACAGACTATAACGCATTGGCAAGCATCGCGCCCCCGTCCGTTCCAGCCGTCAGTAGCCGCCCACGACCGGCCGGACATCGGTGGCCCGCATTCCGGCGCGGCGGGCGGCCTCCAAACCGGCGTCGGCGTCTTCAAACACCTGGCAGTAGCGCGGCTCGACGCCGATCCGGCGGGCCGCTTCCAGAAACAGATCCGGCTCGGGTTTGGGCGGCAGGCCATCGTCGGCGGTCAGCACCACCGGGAACAGCTCGCGCAAATTGATCGCCCGCAGTGTCTGTTCCACGTTGACGCAGTTGCTGCCCGATACCACCGCCATCGGCAGGCGACCGTGGCAACGCCGCGCCAGCGCCGCCACCGGCTCCATCGGCCGCGCCCGCCGCAGCCGCGCCAGGGTCCGCCGTTCCTTGTCGGCGGTAAACCGTTCCACATCGATATGCCAGCCGAACTCCACGTTGTACAGCGCAACGATCAGCGCGGTGGGCTTGCCGTTATGCCGGATCAGGAATTCCAGCGGACACGCCAGATCCAGCGCGGCGAAGGTTTCTTCCCAGGCCGCGTAGTGGGCGGGCAGGGTATCGGCCAGGGTACCGTCGCAGTCGAAGATGAGCCCCCGGACCCAGACGGGCACGTCCAGGATGGACGACGAATGGGCCACCGCCATCCTCAGCCACCTCCCGAACGCGGTGGAGTGCGTGGTGGGGTCGCCGCCGTTGGTGCGGGTTTCTCCTCTTCCTCGGGCTCCGCCAGGGCTTCCAGCGATAACCCCGAACCGCCCGGCTTCTCGGCGCCTGTCGCCCCGCCGGACAGATTGATCCGCAACCGCAGGTTGTTGGTGGAATCGGCGTTTCTGATCGCCTCCTCGCGGCTAATCTTGCCGGCCCGGAATAATTCGAACAGCGCCTGATCGAAGGTCTGCATACCCAAGCCGCCGGACTTCTCCATGACTTCCTTGATCCCTCCCACCTCGCCACGCTTGATCAAGGTTTCCACCATCGGTGAGTTTAAGAGCACTTCGATGGCCGCCACTCGCTTGCCGTCAACGGTTGGAATCAGGCGCTGCGAGATGAAAGCGCGTAAATTGGTCGATAAATCGGCCAGCAGTTGCGGCCGGCGCTCCTCGGGAAAGAAGTTGACGATGCGGTCCAGCGCCTGATTGGCGCTGTTGGCGTGCAGGGTGGAAATCGCCAGATGGCCGGTTTCGGCGAAGGCCAGAGCGTGCTCCATGGTTTCACGGTCGCGGATTTCACCGATCAGGATTACATCCGGGGCCTGGCGCAGGGTGTTCTTGAGGGCATCGGCGTAGTTGAGGGTATCTACCCCGATCTCGCGCTGATTGACGATGGAGTGCTTGTGACGGTGCATGAACTCAATCGGATCCTCGATGGTGATAATGTGGCCGCCGCTGTTCGTGTTGCGGTAATCGATCAAGGCCGCCAGCGAGGTGGATTTGCCCGAACCGGTGCCGCCGACAAACAGGACCAGGCCGCGCTTTTCCATGATCACCTGGGTCAGCACCGGCGGTAGGCCCAGCGTTTCGATGCTGGGAATCTCCGTCTTGATGTTGCGGATCACCATCGAGATTTCGCCACGCTGCTTGAAGATGTTGATCCGGAATCGACCCACGCCCGTTTCGCCGATAGCCAGATTCATCTCCAGGCTCTTCTCGAATTCCGCGATCTGCGCCGCATCCATCAGCGAATAAGCGATCTTCTTGACTCGCCCAGGCGGCAGTGGATCCTTGTCCAAGGCTCGCAGCACGCCCTGAAACTTGCCGCAGGGCGGCGCTCCGGTGCTCAGGTAGATATCGGACCCATCCCGACGGGCTAGCGTCAGCAAATAATCTTTCAGCTCCATCGTTTTTCTCCACGCTGCCAAACGCTGATCTATAGCGTTCCCCTCTGAGTTGTGAAATCGCCGTTTCGAACCACCCCGGCGCTGCGCGCCACCCCTCCTGGTCCAAGGTGGGGAAATTTCACAACGGATTTTGGAACATAGCAGGCTTTGAATCGACCGCCGCCGCATGGCCGCCGCGCCGCGGGTCGCCCGCACCCTGGCCGTCGGGGGCCATCGCGTTGACCCCGCCGAAATACACGTCCTGCACCGTCCAGCGGTTGAGCGGCCAGCGCGCCGCCAGACCCGCCAGCGCCGCCTCGGCGAAGCCCGGCTCCACTTGCGCGTGCTGGCCGTCCCAGTGCAAGCGCGGCGCCTCGACCGCGGCACGTGGGCTCATAGCGAAATCCACCACGTTGCTGATGACTTGCAGCAGAGCGGTGCGGATGCGCTTGCTGCCGCCGCTGCCCAGGGCCAGCCAGACCCGATCATCGGCCAGCAGCAACGATGGCGCCATCATCGAGGCCACCCGCATGCCTGGCGGGCTGACGTGAAAGCCCTCCGGATGCAGGTCGTCCTCGCCCATCATGTTGTTGAGCATGATCCCGACGCCGGGCGCGTAGTAACCGGAACCCTCGCCGTTGGAGGTGGTCATGCTGGCGGCGTTGCCTTCGGCGTCGCAAACGCTGACGTGGGTGGTGCCGCCGGACGCGGTGCGCACCCGTTCCATGCTTTCGCTCAGGCCCGGCCCGCCCAGATCGGCCGGACTGAGATAACCTTCGGCGCGGCGGCGATCCACTTCCTCCATCACCGCCGCCAGCAGCGCCAGATGGGCCGACGAACCGAAACCGAGTCCAGCCACCTCGCGCGCTTCCAGCAGGCGCAGCGACAGGGCGATCAGCGAGCCGCCGAAGGAAGGCGGCGGGTTGGTCAGCAACCGGCAGCCGCGATAGTCCATCGGCAGCGGCTCCCGTTCGATCACCCGGTAGGCGGACAGGTCGGCGGCTGTCAGCAGACCGCCGCCTTCGTTCATGTCGCGGATGAGGCGGCGAGCCAAATCGCCTTCGTAGAACTCCCGCTCGCCCTCGCGCGGCAGGGTTTCCAAAAATGCCGCCAGTTCCGGGTTGCGATACGTATCGCCCTCGCCCAAATAGCGCCCGCCCGGCTGGAACAGCGCCCGCCCGGCGGCGGTCAGGGTCATGATCGGCGTCAGCAGGTCCAGAAAATAGGCCTGTTTGGCGTTGATCGCGACCCCATCGCGCGCCAGTTCGACCGCCGGCGCCAGCACCTCGCGCAGCGGCAGCCGCCCCAGGCGTCGGTGAACGTGCAGGTAACCGCGCAGCACGCCGGGCACCGCCGCCGAGCCCAGGCCGGCGTTAAAAACCTGCTCGCTGCCGGGAAAGCGAACCGTGATCGGCAAAAAGTGCGGCTCCAACTGGCTGCGCCGCAAACCTTGCCCCGGCGTATCCACAAAAAAATCGAACAGCACCGCCCGGCCCCGCGCGGTACGGGCCAACAGAAAACCGCCGCCGCCGAGACTGGTCAGCGCCGGCTCGACCACGGCGGCGGCGAAACCGGCCGCCACCGCCGCGTCGAAGGCGTTGCCGCCGGCGCGCAGGATGTCGCAGGCCGCCACGGTGACGCGCGGATGGCCGCTCGCCACGCCGCCCCCGAGTGCTTGGCTTTCCGTCATGTTCCCGATTTCTCCGCCGGCGTCGGCTCAGCCGCGGGCCGGCCGGCGGTGCGGCGCGCGGCCGCGCGGGCGGTCGCCGCCGGATAGCGGCGGCCGATGGCGCTCCAGCCGCTTGGGCGGTTTGTACTCCAGCAGCAGATCCTCGGTGATCGGCAGCACCGAAATCTTCTGGCCGATGAAGTCCTCGATATCTGGCAGCGAGTAGACGTATTCCTCGCAGGCGAAGCTGATGGCGTCGCCGCTGGCGCCAACGCGGGCGGTGCGGCCGATGCGGTGGACGTAGTCTTCGCGCTCCTGCGGTAGATCGAAGTTGATCACATGGGTCACATCCGCGATGTGCAAGCCGCGCGCCGCCACGTCGGTCGCCACCAGGATCGGCAGCTCGCCGCGCTGGAACGACTCCAGCAGGCGCAGGCGCTTGTGCTGGGGAATATCGCCCGACAGCACACCGGCTTCATGGCCGTTGCCGAGCAGGTAACCGGTCACCCGGTCGGCCGCCCGCTTGGTGTTGACGAAGATCATGGTGCGTTTGGGGTTCTGCTGGCGCAGCACCCCCAGCAGTAGCGGGATCTTGTCGTGGCCGGAGACGTGATACAGCGCCTGACGGACCTTGTCGGCGGTCACGTGCTCGGCTTCGATCCGCACCACCTGCGGGCTGTTCATGTGCTCGTAGGCCAGCTCCATGACCCGGTTGCTCAGGGTGGCGGAGAACAGCATGTTAATGCGCTGACCGGGGGGCGGCATCTTGCGCAGCAGGTAGCGGATGTCGGCGATGAAGCCCAGATCGAACATGCGATCGGCCTCGTCCAGCACCACTACCTCGATGTTGGACAGTTTGTAGACGCCCTGTTTGTAGTAATCGATCAGGCGCCCAGGCGTGCCGATCAGCACGTCCACCCCGCTTTCGAGCTGGCGGCGCTGGCTGTCGTAGCCGGTCCCACCGTAAACGGCGGCGAATTTGAGGCCGGTGTAACGCCCCAGCAATTCGGCATCGCGGTGAATCTGCACCGCCAGCTCGCGGGTGGGGGCGATGACCAGCGTCCAGGGACCGACTTCGTCCTCGGGAACCGGGGTTTCCATCAGGCGGTGCAGGGCGGCCAATAGAAAGGCGGCGGTCTTGCCGGTGCCGGTCTGAGCCTGGCCGGCGATATCCTGGCCCTGGAGCGCCAGCGGCAGGGTGGCGGCCTGAATCGGCGTGCAGTGGATGAAACCGGTATCCTCCAGGCTTTCCAGCAACGCATCGTTCAGACCGAGCGAGGAAAACGGGATATGAGTCAAATGGTCTTTTTGCATGAGTGATCGACGATCCCGAGTCAGCGGGGTGTGGGGCGGGCGCCACGTTTGAATTAGGCGGAACACCGAAAGAAATTTGTGCCTTGATGGATTATTTTGCCACAATATCCTCCGTTGAACGCCGCGCGCCGTGGATTTTCGCGGCCGCGCCTTGGCGGTGGCCTCTCCCGGACCCTCTTGGCCGTACCTCGGTCTGTCTGTTTTCGCGCACCAACCGGCCCGCGCGAGCGGCCCGCCGCCCCATCCCCATCCCGAATCGGAGAACCCATCCGTGAGCGAGCAAATTGTGCATGTCACCGACGAAACCTTCGAGGCCGAAGTGCTCAAGGCCGAACAACCGGTCCTGGTGGACTACTGGGCCGAGTGGTGCGGACCCTGCCGGATGATCGCGCCGATTCTGGACGAGATCGCCGGGGAATACGCCGGACGGGTCAAGATCTGCAAGCTGAACGTGGACGAGAATCAGGGCACGCCGCCCAAGTATGGCATCCGCGGCATTCCCACCCTGATGCTGTTTCACAACGGCAACGTCGAAGCCACCAAGGTCGGCGCCATTTCCAAGTCGCAGCTAACCGCCTTTCTCGACAGCAACCTGCGCTGAACCTCCGGCGCCCGTCCGCCCGAGGCTGGACGCCGTTTCGCGGCCGTGCTAGCTTACTTGGCGCGCCGCGATCGCATCGCGATCACCCACCGTCACCACGATCATTCCATACCCCCGCTCCGCCGTCATCCGACCGGCTTCCCGGGGCGCAAACCCCGATCCTTCCCCGCGGACGCACCCCGACGGCGCCCGCTGCCTCGAGCACGTAGCTTCCATGAATCTGACCGAACTCAAAAAGAAATCCGCCGCCGAACTGATCGCCATCGCGCAGGAACTGAAGCTCGAGGGCACGGCGCGGTCCCGCAAGCAGGATGTCATCTTCGCGATTCTCAAGGCGCTGGCCAAGAACGGCGAGGATATCTACGGCGATGGCGTGCTGGAAATCCTGCAGGACGGCTTCGGTTTCCTGCGCTCCGCCGACAGTTCCTACCTAGCCGGCCCCGATGATATTTACGTCTCCCCCAGCCAGATCCGCCGCTTCAACCTGCGCACCGGCGATACGGTCAGCGGCAAGATCCGCCCGCCCAAGGAAGGCGAGCGCTACTTTGCCCTGCTCAAGGTCGGCGACATCAATTTCGAACCACCGGAAGCCTCCAAAAACAAGGTGCTGTTCGAGAACCTGACGCCGCTGCATGCCGATGATCGGCTGTCGCTGGAGCGCGGCAACGGCAGCACCGAGGACATCACCGCCCGGGTGATCGACTTGATCTCGCCCATCGGCAAGGGCCAGCGCGGCCTGATCGTCTCGCCGCCCAAGGCCGGCAAGACCGTGATGTTGCAGAACATCGCCCAGAGCATCGCCGCCAACCATCCCGAGTGCTATCTCATCGTGCTGCTGATCGACGAGCGACCGGAGGAAGTGACCGAGATGCAGCGCTCGGTGCGCGGCGAGGTCATCGCCAGCACCTTCGACGAACCAGCCACCCGCCACGTGCAGGTCGCGGAAATGGTGAACGACAAGGCCAAGCGGCTGGTCGAGCACAAGCGCGACGTGGTGATCCTGCTGGATTCCATCACCCGGCTGGCGCGGGCCTACAACACCGTGGTGCCGGCTTCCGGCAAGGTGCTGACCGGCGGCGTGGACGCCAACGCCCTGCAGAAACCCAAGCGCTTCTTCGGCGCGGCGCGCAACATCGAGGAGGGCGGTTCGCTGACCATCCTCGCCACCGCGCTGATCGACACCGGCTCGCGCATGGACGATGTGATTTACGAGGAATTCAAGGGCACCGGCAACATGGAAATCCATCTCGACCGGCGGATTTCCGAGAAGCGAGTGTTTCCGGCCATCGACATCAACCGTTCCGGCACCCGTCGCGAGGAATTGCTGACCGAGGCGGACGACCTGCAAAAGATGTGGATACTACGCAAGCTGTTGCACCCGATGGACGAGTTGCAGGCCATGGAATTCATGCTGGAACGGCTCAAGAACACCCGAACCAACAAGGAATTTTTCGAGTCGATGAAGCGCTGAACGCCGCCTTCCCCCGCTCCGAACCCCATCAAGCCGCATGAACCCCACCACCGATCCCATCGCCAGTTCCCAGTCCTCGCGCCGCCCGACCCTGCCCGCCCTGCTCGCCTTGCCGCTGACACTGATTCCCGGCCCGGTGCATTCGATCACGCTGACCACGGCCTTGAACGTGCTGTTCGCCGCATGCATCCGCGAGGGCGAATTCGCGTTCCTGCGCGACCGGGTGCTGGCAATCCAGGTGCGCGACGCCCAAGTGGAGTACCGGCTTCGCTTCGCCGGACCGGCTGGCTTCGTACCCGACTTGGCCGAGCAATCGCCGGATCTGACCATCGGCGGCACGATCTACGATTTCCTGGCGCTGGCCACCCGCCGCGAGGATTCCGATACCCTGTTTTTCAACCGCCGGGTGGTGATGGAAGGCGATACCGCACTGGGGCTGGAATTGAAGAACTGGCTGGATGGAATGGACCTGGAGGCGCTCGGTGGACTGTTACCGCCGCTACTGCGCGCCACCAACGGCCTGATGGCGGCGTATGAGCGGTTCGGGGGTCGGGCGGCCTGAGATCGTTCCGGCGACCGAAAAAATTCCGCTACTCGATTCTCGGCCGACACCCCGCACACCAGATGCGGGATCAGCCGGCTGGCCGTTTCGCCATCGACCCCTCTCCGCCCACCATCCCGGCCCATTGGCGATTGCTGTTATCATCCGCGCTTTCCCGCTGATCCAGGAGAGTGTTCGCGATGCTGCGTTTTCGTGGAAGCCCCGCCCTGTCGCCGTTCCGTCTAGAGAAGCTGCTGGCCGCGCTGCGCCGGCGGGTTCCAGCCATCACCGAGGTTTACGCCGAGTTCGTCCATTTCGTGGACGGCCGCCTGATCACGCGCGATCGCGAGGTGCTGGACCGCTTGCTGCGGTACGGTCCCACCGCGACGCAACGTCATCTGACCAGCGAACCCACCTTCCTGGTCGTGCCTCGCCCTGGCACCCTCTCGCCCTGGTCGTCCAAGGCGACCGACATCGCCCGTAACTGCGGCTTGCAACACATTCGCCGGATCGAACGTGGCGTGGCGTATTACCTCGAATCGGCCCAGGCGCTGACCGCCGGGGAGCAGACGGCACTGAAGCCGCTGCTGCACGATCGGATGACCGAGGCCGTGCTGGGACTGGACGACGATCCCGCCCTGCTGTTCGCCCAGGCCGAACCGGCGCCGCTGGCCAGCGTGAACCTGCTGGACGGCGGTCGCGACGCGCTGGTGGTCGCCAACCGCGAACTGGGGCTGGCGCTGTCGGAGGACGAAATCGACTATCTGCTCGACCGCTTCATCCGTCTGGAACGCAACCCCAGCGACGTGGAGCTGATGATGTTCGCGCAGGCGAACTCGGAGCATTGCCGGCACAAGATTTTCAACGCCGACTGGATCATCGATGGCATCGCGCAAGAGCGCTCCCTGTTCGCGATGATCCGTCACACCCACGAGCGCCACCCCGCCGACGTGCTGTCGGCCTACCACGATAACGCGGCGGTGATGACGGGATTTCCCGCCGGGCGGTTCTTCCCCGATCCGGCCGACGACCAGTACCGTTATCACCCGGAAGACGTGCATATCCTGATGAAGGTGGAGACGCACAATCACCCGACCGCCATTTCGCCCTTCCCCGGCGCGGCGACCGGTTCCGGCGGTGAAATCCGCGACGAGGGCGCGACCGGGCGCGGGGCCAAACCCAAGGCCGGCTTGTGCGGTTTCTCGGTGTCGAGCTTACGCATTCCCGATTTCGTCCAGCCCTGGGAGCGGGATTACGGCAAACCGGAGCGCATCGTCTCGGCGCTGGAGATCATGCTGGAGGGTCCCATCGGCGCGGCGGCTTTCAACAACGAGTTCGGTCGCCCCAACCTGGCCGGCTACTTCCGTACTTTCGAGGAAGACGGTCCCGACGGGCAGCGGCGCGGCTATCACAAACCGATCATGATTGCCGGCGGCTTGGGTAACATCCGCGAAGCGCATGTGCACAAAGCCGAACTGCCGCCGGGCACCGCCATTGTGGTGTTGGGTGGTCCGGCGCTGCTGATCGGACTGGGCGGCGGCGCGGCGTCCAGCATGACGGCGGGCCGTTCGCACGCGGATCTCGATTTTGCCTCGGTGCAGCGCGGCAATCCGGAAATCCAGCGTCGCGCCCAGGAAGTCATCGACCGCTGCGCGGCGCTGGGCGCGACCAACCCCATCCTCTCGATTCACGATGTCGGCGCGGGCGGGCTGTCCAACGCCGTGCCGGAAATCGTTCACGGCGCGGATCGGGGTGGGCGGTTCGAGCTGCGCGAGATCCCGAACGACGACCCCGGCATGTCGCCGATGCAGATCTGGTGCAACGAAGCACAGGAGCGCTATGTGCTGGCCATCGCCGCCGAGGGTTTGGACCTCTTCAAGACGCTATGCGAGCGCGAGCGCTGCCCGTATGCGCTGATCGGCGCCGCCACGGAAACGCCGCGCTTGACGGTCGAAGACCGCCAGTTCGGCAACCGGCCGGTGGATGTGCCGATGAACGTGTTGTTCGGCAAGCCGCCGAAGCTGTTGCGCGCGGCGACGCGCGAGCCGATCATATCCCGGCCGCTCGATCTGGCGGGCGTCGAACTGGCTGACGCCGTGGCGCGGGTGCTGCGCTTCCCGGCGGTGGCCGACAAGAGTTTTCTGATCACCATCGGCGACCGCACCGTGACCGGCCTGGTCTGCCGCGATCAGATGGTCGGACCGTGGCAGGTTCCGGTCAGCGATGTCGCAGTGACCGCCACCAGCTTCGATGCCGACACCGGCGAGGCGATGGCCATGGGCGAGCGTGCGCCGCTGGCGTTGCTGGATGCGCCGGCTTCCGGCCGGATGGCGGTCGGCGAAGCGCTGACCAACCTCGCCGCCGCCCGGATCGACAAGCTGGGCGACGTCAAGCTGTCGGCCAACTGGATGGCGGCGGCCGGTCACCCCGGCGAGGACGCCCGGCTGTTCGACACCGTCCGGGCCGTGGGGATGGAATTGTGTCCGGCGTTGGGCATCGCCATTCCGGTCGGCAAGGATTCACTGTCGATGAAAACGGTCTGGGACGCGGGCGGCGAACGCAGGAGCGTGGTGGGGCCGCTGTCGCTGATCGTCTCCGCCTTCGCGCCGGTGCGGGACCTGCGCCGTACCCTGACGCCGCAATTGCGCGCCGACCGGGGCGACACCGACCTGATCCTGATCGACCTCGGGCGCGGGAAAAATCGGCTGGGCGGCTCGGCGCTGGCACTGGTATATAACCAGTGGGGCGACGCCGTTCCCGATGTGGACCAGCCGGAAGATCTGGCGGCTTTCTTTGCGGCGATTCAGGAACTCAACGCCGCCGGTCGCTTGCTGGCCTATCACGACCGTTCCGATGGCGGGCTGCTGGCGGTGCTGGCGGAAATGATGTTTGCCGGCGGCTGCGGGGTGACGGTGCTGCTGGACGATCTGGGCGAGGAGTTACTGCCGGCGCTGTTCGCCGAGGAACTGGGCGCGGTGGTGCAGGTGCGGGCGCTGGATCGCGCCACGGTGCTGCGACGCCTGACCGCTGCCGGGCTGGGCGAGTGTTGCCATGTCATCGGTGCGCCGAACAGTCAGGAGCGGCTGATTCTGCGCCACGCCGGCGAGACCGTGTTTACCGCCGGGCGCGCTGAATTGCGGCAAATGTGGTCGGAAACCAGTTACCGGATGCAGGCGCTGCGCGACCATCCGGGTTGCGCCCGCGAAGCGTTCGACACCGCCTGCGATCCGGCCGATCCGGGTTTGAGCGCGCGGCTGAGTTTCGATCCCGCCGAGGATGTGGCGGCACCGTTCATCGCTAACGGGGTGCGCCCGCGAATGGCCATCCTGCGCGAGCAGGGCGTCAACGGTCAGATCGAAATGGCGGCGGCGTTCGACCGCGCCGGTTTCGCGGCGGTGGACGTCCACATGAGCGACATCATGGCCGGGCGGGTCGCTCTGGCGGATTTCCACGGTCTGGCGGCCTGCGGCGGATTTTCCTACGGCGACGTGCTGGGCGCTGGCGAGGGCTGGGCCAAGTCGATCCTGTTCAACCCCTGCGCCCGCGAGCAGTTCGCCGCGTTCTTCGCCCGATCCGACAGTTTCGGTTTGGGGATTTGCAACGGCTGCCAGATGCTGTCGAACCTGCACGAGTTGATCGCCGGAACCGAACTATGGCCGCGCTTCGTGCGCAATCGGGTGGAACAGTTCGAGGCGCGGTTAAGCCTGGTCGAGGTGCTACCGTCGCCGTCGCTGTTCCTGCGCGGCATGGAAGGCTCGCGGTTGCCGGTCGCGGTGGCGCACGGGGAGGGACGAGCGGAGTTCCGCGACGCGGGCGGAGCGGATGCGGCACTGGCGGCGGGCGTGGCCGCGCTGCGTTTCGTGGACCACCACGGAAAACCGACGGAAACCTATCCCGCCAATCCCAATGGCTCGCCGGGCGGAATCGCCGGACTGACCAGCCGCGACGGCCGTTTTACCCTCCTGATGCCGCATCCGGAGCGGCTGTTCCGCACGGTGCAATATTCCTGGCATCCCGATGGTTGGGGCGAGGACGGGCCGTGGTTGCGGCTGTTTCGCAACGCGCGACGGTGGCTCGGTTGAATCGCGGATTGCAGCCGTCGAAGGGAAGGCTTGCCTACACTTGAATCATTCCCCATTCACCATTTGAGGAGAAGGCCATGCCCAAAGCCATTCGCATCCATGAATACGGCGGTCCAGAAGTGCTGCGCTGGGAAGAGGTCGAGGTGGGCGAGCCCGGCCCCGGCCAACTGCGGGTGCGCCATGCCGCCGTCGGACTCAACTACATCGATGTCTATCACCGCACCGGGCTGTATCCGCTGCCATCGCTGCCCTGGACGCTGGGCATGGAAGGCGCGGGCCAGGTGGAGGCCGTGGGCGAGGGGGTGACCGAATTCAAGCCTGGCGACCGGATCGCCTATGCCAGCCCGCCAGTCGGCGCCTATGCCGAAGTCCGCTTGATGCCAGCCGACCGGGCCGTGGCGCTGCCCGACGCCATCGACGATCGGACCGCCGCCGCGATGATGCTGCAAGGCATGACCGCGCAATATCTGTTGCGACGTACCTACCGGGTGCAGCCCGGCGACACGATTTTGCTGCACGCTGCCGCCGGCGGAGTCGGGCTGATCGTCAGCCAGTGGGCGCGACATCTGGGCGCGACGGTGATCGGCACGGTGGGTAGCGACGAGAAAGCCGAACTGGCCCACGCCCACGGTTGCCACCACGTCATCGTCTACAGTCGCGAGAATTTCACCGAGCGGGTTCGCGAAATTACCGGCGGTCAAGGCGTGGCGGCGGTCTACGATTCGGTCGGTCAGGCGACGTTCATGGGTTCGTTGGACTGCCTGCACCGGCTGGGCATGATGGTCAGCTTCGGCAACGCCTCGGGGCCGGTGCCGCCGTTCGATCCGGGTATTCTGGCCGCCAAGGGTTCGCTGTTCCTGACCCGGCCCAGCTTGATGGCCTACACGGCCGAGCGCGCGGATTTGCTGGCCAGCGCCGCCGAACTGTTCGAGGTGGTCACAAGCGGCGCGGTCAAGATCGAAGTGCGGCAGACTTATCCGCTGGCCGAAACCGCCGCCGCGCATCGCGATCTGGAAGCGCGTAAGACCACCGGTTCCACCGTGCTAGTGCCCTGAAACCACCCGACAGTCACCTACCTGGAGAAGGTCATAAAGTGCGCCAACACCAGATCGCCGTGATCGGCGCGGGCATTACCGGTTTAACCCAAGCCCTGTGCTTGCAGCGCCAAGGACATCGGATCACCCTCTTCGAGCGCGGCGGCGAGCGTCTGGACCACCATTGCAGCCATGTCGGGGCGGGGATGCTGGCCCCGTACTGCGAGCTGAGCGAGGCGGAAACCGAAGTCGCCCGCTGGGGCGTCTCCGCCTTGACGCTGTGGCAACAAATCGTCCCGACGCTCGCGCAACCCGTGCACATGTCCTGTGAAGGTACGCTGGTGGTCGCGCATCATCGGGACCGGGCGGGCATGCAACATCTGGCCGAACGGGTCGAACATGCCGGCTTCGGAACCCACCTGCGCTGGCTGCGGCGCGACGAGTTGCGCGAGTTGGAACCCGAACTGGAGGGCCGTTTCGGCGAAGGTTTGCACCTCTCTCCCGAAGGCGAGATCGACCCGCGCTCCTTGCTGCCTGCCTTGGTCGAAACGCTACGCCAAAACGGCGCGACGCTGTGTTTTGAGGCCGAGGTTGAGGATCTGGCGCCGGGGGAGATCACCGTGCTGGGCGTGCGCCATGCCTTCGACTGGGTGCTGGATTGTCGGGGATTGGCGGCCAGCGACCGGATCACCGATTTGCGGGGGGTGCGGGGCGAGATTCTGACCCTGCGCACCAACGAGGTTCGCCTGCGCCGCCCGATCCGCATGATGCATCCCCGCTATCCGCTGTATATCGTGCCGCGCCCCGGAGATCGTTTCGTGGTCGGCGCGACCAGCATCGAAAGCGACTCGTTGCGGCCCGCGACCGTCCGCTCCACCCTGGAACTGCTTTCGGCGGCTTACGCCTTGCATCCGGCTTTCGCGGAAGCGGAGATCGTGGAGATGAAGGTCCAGTGCCGCCCGACCCTGCCCGATCATTTGCCGCGCATCGTCCAGCAAGACAATTTGTTTCGTATCAATGGATTGTACCGGCACGGTTATCTGCTCAGCCCCTTGGTCGCGGAGACCGTTTCGACCTTTATCCGCGACCAGCGCCGGCCCGCCGAGACGGCGAAGCTTTGGGGTATGCCCGCCCCGCGCTAGAATGCGCACCGTTGCGGTAATCCGAAAATACGTTGTTGAGGTCGTGCATGATCATCGAAATCAACGGAGAGAAGAAAACCTTGGAAAGTCCCCGTTCACTGGCGGAAGCCATCCGCGATTTGGGCTACGAAGGCGCGCGGATCGCGGTGGCGCGCAACGACGAATTCGTGCCGCGTGGCGACTACGCCACCCGTCAGCTTCAGGACGGGGATCGTCTGGAAATCGTGTCGCCGATGCAGGGGGGCTAGCGGTGGCCGATTCGAACCCGCCACTCTGGGACATTGGGGGCCGCCCGTTGCGTTCGCGGCTGCTGCTGGGGACCGCCCGTTACCCGTCGCTGGCGGTGCTGCAACAGGCCATCGCCGCCTCGGGCGCCGAGATCGTGACCGTCTCGCTGCGGCGGGAGTCGGCGACCGAACGGGCCGGAACCCGCTTTTGGTCCACGATCAAGGAACTGGGGGTCCAGGTCCTGCCGAATACCGCCGGTTGCAAGACCGTGAAGGAAGCCGTGACCACCGCCGAGATGGGGCGGGAAATTTTCGAGACGTCGTGGTTGAAGCTGGAAGTAATCGGCGACGATTACACCTTGCAGCCGCACCCGTTCCTGCTGGTCGAGGCGGCGGAAGAGCTTTGCCGGCGAGGGTTCGAGGTCTTTCCGTACACCACCGAGGACATGGTGGTGGCGGAGCGGTTGATTCAAGCCGGCTGCTCGATCCTGATGCCGTGGGGGGCGCCGATCGGTTCGGGGCAAGGTTTGAACAATCCCTATGCGCTGCGGACCTTGCGCGCCCGTTACCCGGATATCGCGCTGATCGTGGACGCCGGCATCGGCAAACCGTCCCACGCCATCGCGGCGATGGAGATGGGCTTCGACGGCGTGCTGGTCAACACCGCCGTCGCCCGCGCGACCGACCCGATCCAGATGGGACGCGCCTTCGGTCTGGCCGTCGAGTCCGGTCGGCTGGCTTACCTCGCCGGCGCGATGCCGGTTCAGGAAATGGCCGAACCGAGCACGCCCGTCACCGGAACGCCGTTCTGGCACCAATCGTAGGAATGAACTTGATGAAGACCGCCGGGAGCCATGGTTTTTATCCCGTGGTGGACGATGTGCGCTGGGTGCGCCGCTTCCTGCCGCTGGGCGTGCGCACGATTCAGCTGCGGATCAAGGGACAGTCCCAAATGGAGGCGCGGCGCCAAATCCACGAAGCTTTGGTCATCGCCGCCGATTACGACGACTGTCAGATGATCGTCAACGACTACTGGCGGGAGACGATTCAAGAAGGCGCAACGTGGCTGCATCTGGGGCAGGAAGATTGGGCGGGCGCCGATCGCGCGGCGATCCGGGCGGCGGGGATCAAGTTGGGGATCAGCACCCACAGTTCCGAAGAACTGGCGAACGCGCTGGACGCCAGGCCCGATTACGTCGCCCTGGGGCCGATCTACGAGACGACCTTGAAAAAGATGCCCTGGTCTCCCCAGGGGCTCGACCGCATCGGCGAATGGAAAGCGCACTGCGGTGTTCCGCTGGTCGCCATCGGCGGGATCACGCTGGAACGGGCGCCGGCGGTGCTGGCGGCGGGAGCGGATTCCATCGCGGTCGTTTCCGACGTGCTGCGCGCCCCGGACCCGGACGGGCGGGTCCGCGCCTGGCTGGATCTTTTCCGCGAAGCAACGCCGCGCGCATCGCTTTCGAAATAACCCTATAGAGACGCTTCGGGATGTCCAATCCTCTCCATCAGGACGCGGCCAGCGCGCTCGGCGTCGAAGAGCAACTGCGCTACGCCCGTCATCTGATTTTGCCCGAGATCGGGCTCGACGGTCAGCAGAAATTACGACGGGCGAGCGTGCTGGTAATCGGCGCCGGCGGCTTGGGTGCACCGGCTTTGCTCTACCTGGCCGCCGCCGGGGTCGGCCGCTTGGGCATCATCGATCCCGATCAAGTCGAGCTGAGCAACCTTCAGCGGCAGGTTTTGTATGACACGGCGAGTTGTGGCGTCACCAAGGTCGAACGAGCCCGCAACCGCCTGCTCGCGCTCAACCCGCATCTCCAAATCGACGTTTACCCCGAGGCTTTCAGTCTGGCCAACGCCGCAAGTCTGGTCGCGGCGTATGACCTGTCGATCGAAGGCTCCGATCAATTCGCCACCAAATATCTGGCGAACGACGCCTGCGTGTTGGCGGGCAAGCCCTATGTCGGCGCCAGTATCCGTGCGTTTTCGGGGATGCTCTCGGTCTACGCCGCGCCGGGGGGACCCTGCTATCGTTGTCTTTTTCCAGAAATGCCGGATCCCGAAACGGTGCCGTCCTGCGCGCAAGCGGGCGTGTTGGGGACGGTGCCCGGCCTGTTCGGAACCTTGCAGGCGCACGAGGCGCTCACGCTGATTCTGGGGATCGGGGAGCCATTGATCGGCGCGCTGCTCACGGTCGATTTGCTAGCGATGCGCTTTCAAAAGTTGCGGCTGCCGCGCGATCCAAACTGCCCGGTCTGCGGCGATGCGCCCACGATCCACACGCTGGCCCAGACCGAATGGGTCTGCGCCAATACTCCCCGCTTCCAGGCTAACGAAAAGCTCGCAACGGGGCCGGCCGTGCCCGCCGCCGAGCTGCCTTGGCTCAGCTTGGAGGCTAGCCGGCGTCGTCCCGCATTGCGTTGGATCGATGTCCGCACCGGGGCCGAGTTTGCCGCCGGGCATATTTCAGGCGCGGAGCACGCGCCGCTGGATCAGATCGAAAGCCTACCCGCGCGGGTGGGGTCCAACGACGATCTTTTGCTCTACTGTCAGCGGGGCGAACGGGCCGTGCGCGCGTATCATCTGCTGAAAGGGGAACTGAAAGGGCGGCTGTCGCTGCTGCAAGGCGGGTATGATGCATGGCTGCGCGGCGGGCTGGCGGAAACCGCCGGCGGTTCTACGGTCGGTGGCATGGAGCCGCCGTCCTTGGCGGTGGTCGAGCGTTCATGAGCCGCCCGTATTTCGTTTGGCCTTCCGGCGTTGCAGGATATCCTTGACCAAAGCGCGCTGGACCGCGCGCGGCGCCTCCATCAGCGCCTTGACGTGAACCGCCACACTGGCGGCCAGCGCTGACAGGTTATAGCCGCCCTCCAGTACCGACACCACCCGGCCTTCGCAGCAATCGGCCGCGACCGCCAGGATCTCTCGGGTCAGCCATTCATAGTCGTCCTCGCTGAAATTGAGTTCGGCCAGCGGGTCCAGATAATGGGCGTCGAAGCCGGCCGAAATCAGGATTAGTTCCGGCTGGAACCGTCGCAGCGCCGGTTCGATGTCCTGGCGCCAGGCGTGACGCAGGTCGGTCGAGCCGCTCTCGGCCAGCAACGGGACGTTGACGATATTGCCGACCCCGCGTTCTTCGCGGCGACCGGTGCCAGGGTAGATGTAAGCCTGATGGGTGGAGGCGTACAGGTAGCCGGGGTCCTGCTCGAACGCTGCTTGGGTGCCGTTGCCGTGGTGCACGTCGAAATCGATTACCGCCACCCGCTCCAAAGCGTGAACGGCGCGGGCGTGGGCGGCGCCGATAGCGGCATTGTTGAACAGGCAAAACCCCATGGCCCGCGCCGGCTCGGCGTGGTGGCCGGGCGGTCGGATGGCGCAGAAGGCGTTGCTGGCTTCTCGTCGCAACACGGCGTCCACCGCCGCGCAGACCGCGCCGGCCGCACGCAAGGCGGCTTCCCCCGAGCGCGGGGAAACCACGGTATCGCCGTCGACGGCGTAATGCCCCTGTTTGGGAATCCGGCCGAGGATGCGCTCGACGTGGCCTTGGCCGTGGATGCGGGCGAGTTGCTCGCGCGTGGCTTCGGGCGGGTCGCGCCATTCCAGCGCCGCGAACGGAGCAGTGCCGAGGGCGTTGAGGATGGCGGTCAGCCGGGCCGCGCATTCCGGGTGCCCAAAACCGGTATCGTGTTCCCGGCAGGCCGGATGGGTGTAGCACAGGGTAGTCATGGCGCCGGATCCTCCTGGACGGCTACCTCGCTCCTGACCGTGGCGCGGCGCAGTGCCTTTAGAACGTCCTGGCGGGAGATGATGCCGACCAGACGGTGCTCGTCCTCGACTACTGGCAGGCTTTTGGTGCGCATCTCCACCAGCTTTTGCAGCAGCCGACTGAGCGGCAATTGCGGGCTGACGCTCACCGGATCGCGCGTCATCACCGTTTCGACGAGCTGCTCCATGATGTCGTCGTAATGCGGGACCAGCGTGTGAGCGTCGAAACGAAACGCCTTCAGCAAGTCGAACTTGGTCAGCATGCCGAGCAGGTTTCGCCGGCTGTCGACTACCGGCACCCCGTTGAAATCGTGGGTTTCGAACAATTCCTCAGCCTCGCGCAGCTTGGCCTTGGGGCTAATAGCGATGGGATCGACGGTCATCGCGTCGCGAACTTGGTATTGCAGGAATTGGTACATCGACGGCGGTCCTTTACTAAATCG
>JAPUDV010000120.1 GCA_027492875.1 Candidatus Competibacteraceae bacterium
AACTCGCGACCCCAACCTTGGCAAGGTTGTGCTCTACCAACTGAGCTATTCCCGCCGCGTAGAGGCGCCATATTAACGCAAAAAATGGGCTCGTCAAGCCTTCATCGCCGGCCAGGCCGCCAACAGATAATGCAGCATGGACCAGAGCGTCAGCGCCGCGGCAACCAGCAACAAGCCCTGTCCTACCGCCAGAGTCGGAAAAAAACCGCCGAGCGGCTCCCGGTACAGTAACAGCAATACAGCGGCCATCTGGGCAGTGGTTTTAATCTTGCCGATCATGGACACCGCCACCCGACCGTGACCGCCGATCTGCGCCATCCACTCCCGTAGCGCGGAGATGGCGATTTCGCGGCCGATGATGATCATCGCCGTCACCGCCATCAACGGGGTGGGAATGACCTGCACCAGCAGAACCAGCGCCGCCGCCACCATCAGTTTATCGGCGACCGGGTCGAGGAAGGCGCCGAAGGCGGAGGTTTGACCAAGCCGCCGGGCCAGGTAGCCATCCAGCCAATCGGTCAGCGCCGCCAGCCCGAACAATGTGGCGCACAGCAGGTTAGCGCCGCGAAACGGCAGAAAAAACACGCCCACGAAAACCGGTATCAGCGCGATCCGCAGCAGGGTCAGAACGGTGGGCAGGTTCAGTTGCATGGCTCGACGGGCGGTCAACTTTCATCGTGGAAAACGGCGTAGATGCGTCGCGCCAGATCGGCGCTGATACCATCTACTCGGGAAATATCCTCGACGCCGGCCCGCGCCAGTTGTTTCAACCCACCGAACTGTCCAAGCAACGCCTGCCGGCGTTTGGGCCCGATTCCAGGGATGCTTTCGAGCGCCGAAGTGGTGCGGTCTCTGGTCCGGCGCTGGCGGTGGCCGGTGATCGCGAAGCGGTGTGCCTCGTCGCGGATTTGCTGCACCAGATGCAGCACGGCCGAATCGGCCGACAGTATAATTGGGTGACTTTCCTCGAACAAGTAAAGCGTCTCCAGCCCCGGCCTGCGCTCCGGCCCCTTGGCGATACCGACCACCATGACCCCGATGCCCCCCAATTCGTCCAGCACGTTGCGGGCCTGGGTCAACTGGCCTTTGCCGCCGTCGACAAAGAGAATGTCGGGCCACTGTTCCCGCCCGTCACGCAGGCGAGTGTAGCGCCGGGTCAGCGCTTGGCGCAGGGCGGCGTAATCGTCGCCCGGAGCAATCCCCTCAATATTGTAGCGGCGATAGTCAGCCTTGACTGGCCCCTCCGGATCGAATGCCACGCATGACGCAACCGTCGCCTCGCCCTGAGTGTGGCTGACGTCGAAACATTCCAGTCGCGTCAGCTCGAATTTGCACCCCAACGCTTCCCGTAGCCCCTCCAACCGGCGACGCATCCCAGCTCGGCCGGACAGCCGGGCAGCCAGCGCGTGTTCGGCGTTCTGGCGCGCCATGTCCAGCCAGCGGGCGCGCTCGCCGCGCGGGCGGGCGGCGATCCTGACCAGGCCTCCGGCCCGTTCCTGAAACGCTTGGGCCAACAGCGCAGCTGCTGCTGGTTCGGGGCTGACCAGCAGATCGATTGGAACAATTTTGTCGAGATAGTACTGCGCCAGAAACGCTCCCAGCACGGCGGCGGGTTCCTCATCGTCGGGCAGGTGGGGGAAAAACGCCTGGTTGCCGAGCAGTCGCCCCGCGCGAAACACAAATACCTGCACGCAGGCCACGCCGCCCCGCACCGCGCAGGCCACCACATCGAGGTCGCCGCGCTCGCCCTCGACATGCTGGCGCTGCTGGACTTGCCGCAATTCGGCGATCTGGTCGCGGTGGAGTGACGCTTGTTCGAAGTCCAGCGTGGCGGCGGCGGTTTCCATGCGTTGCACCAACTCATCGATCACTTGGCCACTCTTGCCCTCCAAAAACAGAACGGCATCGCGCAAGTGACGCTGGTAACCTTCGCCGTCGATCAAACCGACGCAAGGCGCGGTGCATCGCTTGATCTGATATTGCAGGCAAGGGCGGCTGCGGCTGCGGAAAAAGCTGTCCTCGCACGGACGCAACCGGAAAGTTTTTTGCAGAAAATTTAAGGTGTCGCGGGCGGCGTTGGCGTTGGGATACGGGCCGAAATAACGCCCTGTCGTGCGTTTGGCGCCCCGGTGTAGCATCAGGCGGGGAAAAGCGTCGGCAGACACATGGATGTAGGGATAGCCTTTATCGTCGCGCAATAAAATGTTGTAGCGCGGCTTGAACTGCTTGATCAGCGTGCTTTCCAGAATCAGCGCCTCGACCTCGGTATGGGTAACCGTAACTTCGACGGCGTGGACACGGGCGACCAGGCTACGCGTTTTGGCGGAGGTCTGATTTTCCCGGAAATAGCTGGAAACCCGCTGTTTGAGGTTACGGGCCTTGCCGACATAAAGCACCTCGCCGCGCTCGTCCAGCATCCGGTAGACGCCGGGCAACGCGGTGAGGTGCTTGAGAAAAGTCCTGGGGTCGAACGGCGGTGCTGGTGGAGACGCGGTCATTTTGGCGATTTTGCGACCCACGAGGTTTGGGCGCCCGACCACAGCCACCCGCTGGCGCCAGGCGACCCTGCTTTAATGGCTCCGCGCCGACTTAGGAGTTATCCCGTCGAATATCGTATTTCTCCATCAAACGGTACAGCGTCATGCGCGAAACCCCCAGTTCCTGGGCGGCGCGGGCGATGTTGAAGCGGGTCCGCAGCAAAGTCGATTGAATGGTTTCGCGGTCGGCCGCCATCCGGGCTTCGTCCAGGGTCACAAAGCCGCGTCCCAGCGAGCGCCGTTCCAGCTCCAGGTCGTCGGGGGTGACATACGGCCCCTCGCTCAACAGCACCGCCCGGCGCACCCGGTTCATTAGTTCCCGCACGTTGCCGGGCCAGTCGTAACGGTTGATGACCTCCAACGCATCGCGGCTCAATCCCTTGGCCGAAGTCCTGGTTTCTGCGGCAAATTTGGTAAAGAAGTGCTTGGCCAGCAGTTCGACATCGCTCTTACGCTCGCGCAGGGCCGGCGCGCGCAGGTGCAGCACATTGAGTCGGTAGTACAAATCCTCGCGGAATCGGCCATCCCGCACCACCTGCTCCAGATGGGTGTTGGTGGCGGCGATCACCCGGACATTAACCGGAATCGGCTTGGTGCTCCCCAGACGGCGGATCTTTTTTTCCTCCAGAAACCGCAGTAAATTGGCTTGCAGTTCGGGAGCGAGATCGCCGATCTCGTCCAGAAACAGCGTGCCGCCGTTGGCGGATTCGAGGTGACCGATCCGGCGCTCGCCCGCTCCAGTGAACGCCCCTTTCTCATGTCCGAATAGTTCCGACTGAATCAGATTAGCGGGAAGGGCGGCGCAATTCATGGCGACAAACGGCGACACCGCGCGGGCGGAATACTCGTGGATGGCGCGGGCCGCCTGCTCCTTGCCGGTGCCGCTTTCGCCGGTGATCAGTACCGGCACATCCACTTCCGCCGCTTTCTGGATCCCCCGAAACAGGGATTGCATGACCGCGCTGTTACCGATCAGGCCATATTGGGATTCCATCTCGCGCTGCTGGCGGAGGGTGGTTTCGGTCAGGGTCACCATTCCATAGGCGTGCCCGAGCGTCACCACCAAACGCGCGGGATCGATGGGCAGGGTATGGTAGTCGTAGCAGCGCTCGGCGATGACGCCGGACAACAGCTTGCGGTCGAGGCACTGGCGAGACAGCCCCATGACCCACTGCATCTTCCGGCGGGCCAGCATCAGGTCGACCAGCCACTGGACCGACCGCTCGGGCTCGCAGCTAAACAGGATGGCCAGACCTACTTCAAACGAATGTTCGGTGAGCAGGGTTCTAGCCATGACCGACTCCTGGGCCCAGTACACCTCCCAGTCAGCCGCCGCGATTTTCTGGAGTAATGCTTCCTCGACCGCTCCCGTACTTAAAATCAGAAGCTTGCGCATCGAATCTTACCTGCCGTCGGTTGGATGGAACACCGAGCTCCGCCGTGCCAGAGGGGGGAGGATGCCCGGAATTGTTGTCAGATAGGGGTGCTCGCGCCTTACCGTGTCATTTCCGAGCATCATTTTTTGCCCAAAATGCCGCAAAATGCCTTGCATGTGGTTCGGTTGCAACCCAGAATCGCGATGCAAACTGAACTTGTGGTCAATCCGGGAATGCTCATAACTCCAACAAAGTTGCCGCCAAGTATACGAAACCGTGGCGGCGGACTTGGTTGATTTGTCATCCATGATACTTGAAAAAGACATAGTAGTGTCAATAGTATCCGCTGGATCGTGGATATTGTCTACTATACAACCTCGCTTTTCGAGGAATCTGTATTATAAACCTGCATCATTGATCTCGTTATGTCATATAAATAACACACAAGCTCATATTTGAACATTTTCAGGTTGGCGCATCATGTTGCGACGGTCGCCCTACCTTCAAGCCCACGGTTTTTTGCCTCATTATTGAGCCCGAGGATAGCGATGTTCTATTTTCTGTTACGCACCCTGCTGTTTCAGTGCGACCCCGAAACCGCTCATGATCGAACGATTGGCCTGCTGCGCGCGACGCCGGCTTTACCGTTGGGCGCGCTGTTTGGAGCAAGCGTGCCTCCCCAGCCGCGCCGGGTCATGGGTCTGGATTTTCCCAATCCGGTCGGACTGGCGGCCGGACTGGACAAGAACGGCGAATGCATCAGGGCCTGGGAGGCGTTGGGGTTCGGCTTTATCGAGATCGGCACGGTGACCCCACGCGCCCAGCCGGGCAACGCCAGGCCCCGGATGTTCCGGCTGCCGCCGGCGCGGGCGCTGATCAACCGGATGGGCTTCAACAACAAGGGCGTGGAGTACCTGGTCGAGCAAGTGCGGCGATCCGGGTTTAAGGGCGTGCTGGGCATCAACATCGGCAAAAACGCCGATACCCCGGTGGAACGCGCGACCGACGATTATCTGACTGGCCTGCGCAAGGTCTACCCCTGGGCCAGTTACGTCACCGTAAACATCTCCTCGCCCAACACGCCGGGCCTGCGCGACCTGCAATACGGCGCGGCGCTGGATCAGTTACTGGCGGCGTTGAAGGCAGAACAGCAACGGCTGTGCGATTCCCATGGCCGCTACGTGCCGCTGGCAATCAAGATTGCGCCGGATCTGGCCGACGCGGATTTGTCCGCGGTGGGACAGGCGCTGCTTCGGCACGGCATGGATGCGGTCATCGCCACCAACACCACCTTCTCGCGGGTCGGGGTGGATGGCCTGCTCCATGCTGGGGAAGCCGGCGGTCTGAGCGGCGCGCCGCTGCGGGAGCGTTCGACCGCAGTGGTACGACGCTTGGCCGATATCCTGGCGGGAGAAATCCCGATCATTGCCGTGGGCGGCATTTTGAGCGGGGCCGACGCTGTCGCCAAGATCAGGGCCGGCGCCAGCCTGGTGCAGATTTATACCGGCTTTATCTATCGCGGTCCGGATCTGATCCGGGAAGCGGTGCTGGCGTTGCGTTGACCGCCCGCTCGATCCGCGTTCACGCCATGCTCAACCGTCTGATCGCCGTCGCGCCAATGCTGGACTGGACCGACCGGCACTGCCGGTATTTCCTCCGGCTGCTAACCCGCCATACCCTGCTTTACACCGAGATGGTCACGACTGGAGCGATACTGCGCGGTGATCGGGAACGGCATCTGGCTCATGACCCGGCCGAACATCCGCTGGCCCTGCAGCTGGGCGGTGGCGATCCCGCCGAGTTGGCTCGCTGCGCACGCATCGCGGCCGACTGGGGCTACGACGAGGTCAATCTCAATATCGGCTGTCCCAGCGACCGGGTTCAATCGGGCCGATTCGGTGCCGGTCTAATGGCGGAACCGGATTTGGTCGCGGAGTGCGTGGCGGCGATGCGGGCGGCGGCGGACTTGCCGGTGACGGTCAAAACCCGCATCGGGATCGACCAGCGGGATTCCTACGAAGAATTGGCCGACTTCGTGCGGCGGGTCGCGGCGGGCGGATGCACGGTATTCATCGTTCACGCCCGCAAGGCCTGGTTAAGCGGCTTGAGCCCGAAGGAAAACCGGGAAATTCCGCCGTTGCGTTATGAAGTCGTGCATCGGCTCAAGCGGGATTTCCCCGAGCTGACCGTTGTGCTCAACGGGGGATTGACCGCGCTGGAGCAGGTGGCGGAACAATTGCGACGGGTGGACGGGGTGATGATCGGCCGCGCGGCTTATGAGAATCCTTACCTGCTGGTTGCGGTGGACGGACGGTTTTTCGGTTCGAGTACGCCGCCACCGAGCCGTCATCAGGTGGTTCGGGCGTTGCTGCCTTATCTGGAGGAACAACTGCGGATGGGAACGCCGCTGCACTGCATGACCCGGCCTATCCTCGGGCTGTTTCAGGGCATACCGGGCGCGCGGGCCTGGCGGCGCACCTTGAGCGAACGGGCCTGCCGGCGCGGCGCAGGGTTGGAAGTGGTGGAGGCAGCGCTGGAGCGGGTGGTCGAAACCGACCGGGAGTCGAAAGCCGCAGACGTGACCTCTGGCAACGATGCGGGATCGGCGGTAAGGGCGTAAAGAGCGTAGAGTGGCATCCGCCTGTCTTATCCACGGTTTCCCGGCACTGTCCGCCGTGACAAAATTCCCGAGCGTGAAACGCCACGATTTAGTAAAGGACCGCCGTCGATGTACCAATTCCTGCAATACCAAGTTCGCG
>JAPUDV010000121.1 GCA_027492875.1 Candidatus Competibacteraceae bacterium
CTGTTATCTTTTATCTTAATTTTCAGTAAGTTATTTTTGTCCTGTACAATGGTCTACTGCTACCAAAAACACAATTATCGCTATAACAGAATGTAATTCAAGTAAATTTTTACCCACAGATTACCCGTAAATATCTCCAAGACTTCAGTAATACCTCTTATATTCATCTGAATTTTTTAAAAATTATAGCTGTTTATACATTGAACCAACTCGCGTTTTCCCTTCTCGATCCCTCGGAATCCGCCTGCCCATCCGGCGACAGGAATTCGGAAGAACGCGGCGTGGTTTTCACCCGGCGCGAGGTTGTCGATTTCATTCTCGATCTGATCGGCTATACCACTGATCAACCGTTGCATCGTTTTCGCTTGATCGAGCCTGCTTTCGGCGACGGCGGATTTCTCCTGCCCATCGTGGAACGCCTGTTGACCGCCTACCGGGCGCAGGTTCAGGACCATTCCGCAATCGTTGCCGACCTTTCCGCCGCCATTCGCGCCGTTGAAGTGCATGGCGACAGCATCGAACGTACCCGTGCCGAACTTCTGGGCACGCTCCAAAAGCACGGGATAACCACGGAAGAAGCACAAAAACTCCTTACCGCCTGGATCATCGAGGGCGACTTCCTCTTGGTGGACATTCCCCAGACCTTTACCCATGCCGTGGGCAACCCTCCGTATGTCCGCCAGGAACTGATCCCGGACGCGCTGATGGCCCAATATCGGGCACGATACCGCACGATCTACGACCGGGCGGATTTGTATGTCCCCTTCATCGAACGCTGTCTCACCCACCTCCAACCGAGCGGTGCGCTGAGTTTCATTTGTGCCGACCGGTGGATGAAAAATAAATACGGAGCGCCGTTGCGGGCGCTGATTGCGGGGCAATACCATCTGGCGTGCTACGTTGATATGGTGGATACGCCTGCATTCGATACCGAGGTGATCGCCTATCCCGCCATCACCCTCATTAAGCGGGAAAGGCCTGGCCCGACGCGCATCGCCCACCGCCCCCGGATCGACCGCGAAACACTGGCGAAACTGGCTCAAGCCCTGCGTGCCGCTTCTGCTCCCGAAGGCAGCGGTATCGTGGAGATCGCGGGCGTTGCCAAAGGTCGCGAGCCTTGGATCTTGCAATCTTTCGATCAGCTCACCATCGCGCGGCGTCTCGAGGCCGATTTCCCCACCTTGGAAGAGGCCGGCTGCAAGGTTGGAATCGGAGTCGCCACCGGCGCCGATACGGTGTTCATCGGTCTATTTGACCGACTGGACGTGGAGCCGGACCGCAAATTGCCGTTGGTCAAGACTCAGGATATTCAGGGTGGAAACGTGGAGTGGCGAGGGCTTGGCGTCATCAACCCGTTCCGCAACGAGGGTTCCCTGGTCGCGCTCGCCGACTATCCCCGGCTGGCGCGCTATTTCGAGCGACACGCCGATGTGATGCGCCAGCGGCACTGCGCGAAACAGAACCCCAGGAGCTGGTACCGAACCATCGATCGAATCAACCCGGCCCTGATCAGCCAGCCCAAGCTGCTCATCCCCGACATTAAGGGGGACGCCCACATCGTGTACGAAGCCGGCCATTTCTACCCGCACCACAACCTGTATTTCATCACCTCCGATGAATGGGATTTGCAGGCGCTGCAAGCGGTGCTCCAGTCGGGCATCGCCAAACTCTTCGTGTCGATCTACTCAACACGGATGCGGGGCGGCTATCTGCGATTTCAGGCCCAATACCTACGACGGATCAGGCTCCCGCGCTGGCGTGATGTACCGGAAAGCATCCGCCAAATGCTGATGGATGCGGTCCGGGCAGGCGATGTCGAGACCTGCAACCATGCGGCTTTCGACTTGTACCGACTCACCGCCGAAGAGCGGGCGGCGATAGGCGGTAACGGCACACGGAACAACGCATGATGCTTGATTTGGCCGATTATCCAACCAAAGCCCGAGCAGCCATCAAGGCGTTCTGGGGAAACCGTGAGCTCGCCCGCCGGAAGCAGCGGGAGAGCGGTGGAACCGATCAGGGCGAGCGGGCTGGGGTCACGGCCGGGAAAAACATGGATGGTTTTCTGTCCCTGACTCGGGACATCGTACGTTTGAACGGCCTGGAACAGGCCGATATTTGCTTGCAACGCCGAGTGCTCACGCTTCCCGGTTTTTTCCGCCCCACCAAACTTTGGGATGTGTTGGTCATGAACAACGGGCGATTGGTTGCCGCCATCGAGTTCAAGAGTCAAGTCGGGCCATCGTTCGGCAACAATTTCAACAACCGGGTTGAGGAAGCCATCGGTACCGCCTTCGACCTGCGAACAGCCTATCGCGAAGGCGCCTTTGGGGATAACCCCCGTCCGTTCGTAGGTTGGCTGATGTTGGTCGAGGACTGCGAAGGCTCCCGGTCCCCAGTTCAGGATCGCTCCCCACATTTCCCGGTGTTCAAGGAATTCAACGGTGCTTCCTATGCGGACCGTTACAACATTCTGTGCCGGAAACTCGTTCAGGAACAATTGTACACAGCGGCGTGCGTGCTCCTTTCTCCCCGAATTGCGGTTAATGCCGGGGACTATTCGGAACTATCCGAGATGACGGGTCTGAAGACCTTCATCACGACTCTTGCCGGACATGTGGCGACAGAAGCGGCAAGAGAAGCCCGTTGAAGGTTGCCGGGTCAGCCACTACCTCAACGCCGTCACCGATTCCGCCCAACGGGCGACGGTGCTGAGCTTCAAGGGGCTGGTGTTCAATCTGGGTTACGGCACGCTCGGCCTGCTGTATGCGGGCCTGCTGGCGATGCTGCGCGGCTCGGCTGGCTCGCCGATGAGTGAGGAAGGCATGTTCCAGGCGTCCCTGCCCTGGCTGCTGGGCTATGGCGTGGTGGCTTGTTTGCTGTTCGCCGTGCTGGTGGTGGTCTCAGGAAACGGACAATTATCCGGAAGACCGGCAACTCCTTGAAAAACTCTGCCAGCAGCACGGCGTGAGCGCGGCTAAGAAGCTGTATAAAAACTAATTTATTGATTGAAAAAAAATAGCCAACGATGATCGGCCAAAATCGTCCGCAAGAAGGTTCCTACGTCAACAAGGCTTTGATTTTACACGGGCAGTTTTTCGACAGTCTCTCAAGAGTCGAAGCCTCCTCAAAACCCGGGGCGGTTCAGCACATCCGACGCAAAAATCTCGTTCAAGGATCTATGGTAATCATTCAGCCCCTCTCTCCCTGTCAAAGGGGAGAGCGAAGCGAAGCCCTCACTCCAAATCTCTCTCCCGCAAGCGGGCGAGGGGAGTAAACGGTTACGAACGGGCGGCGGTTCGTCGCTCGCTTCGGGCGGCCTTGCCGGGCGAGACGCGGGCGCTATCATGACCGCCTCAAACCGCCATCACCCCAGGCCTCCCACGCATGGACACCCTCAAGATACGCGGCGCGCGCACGCATAATCTGCAAAACGTCGATCTCGACCTGCCGCGCGACCGGCTGATCGTCATCACCGGCCTGTCCGGTTCCGGCAAATCCTCGCTGGCCTTCGATACGCTCTACGCCGAAGGTCAGCGCCGTTACGTCGAATCGCTGTCCGCCTACGCCCGGCAGTTCCTGTCGCTGATGGAAAAGCCAGACGTGGACCATATCGAAGGGCTGTCGCCGGCCATTTCCATCGAGCAGAAATCCACCTCGCACAATCCCCGCTCCACGGTCGGCACCATCACCGAGATTTACGATTATCTGCGGCTGCTGTACGCACGAGCCGGGATTCCACGCTGCCCGGACCATGGCATCGACCTGGACGCCCAGACCGTCAGCCAGATGGTGGATCAGGTGCTGGCGCTGCCGGAGGGCGGGCGCTTGATGCTGCTGGCGCCGGTGGTGAAGGAGCGCAAGGGCGAACACGTCAAGCTGTTGCAGGAACTGCGCGCCCAAGGTTTCGTGCGCGCCCGCATCGACGGCGAGGTGGCGGAACTGGACAGCCCGCCCAACCTGGATCTACGCCGCAAGCATACGATTGAAGTGGTGGTGGATCGCTTCAAGGTTCGGGACGATCTCGGTCAGCGCTTGGCGGAATCGTTCGAGACCGCGCTGCGGCTGGCGGATGGGATGGCGCGGGTGGCGTTTCTGGACCAACCGGAGCGGGCCGAGTTGCTGTTTTCCGCCGGCTTCGCCTGTCCGGTCTGCGGTTACAGTTTGAGCGAGCTGGAGCCGCGCCTGTTCTCCTTCAATAATCCGGTCGGCGCCTGCCCGGCGTGCGACGGCTTGGGCGTCAAACAATTCTTCGACCCCGAGCGAGTGGCGGCGCATCCACATCTGAGCCTGGCGCGCGGGGCGGTGCGCGGCTGGGATCGCGACAATGTCCATTACTTTCAACTCATCCAGTCCTTGGCGCGGCATTACGGTTTCGAGGTGGACACCCCGTTCCAGGATCTGCCCGAGCGAATCCGCCGACTGATCCTGCACGGTAGCGGCGGGGAAGCCATCGACTTCGAATACACCAACAGTCGCGGCGAGACTCATCGTCGCCGGCATTCGTTCGAGGGGGTGATTCCCAACATGGAGCGCCGCTATCGGGAGACCGAGTCGAATCTGGTTCGCGACGAGTTGGCGAAGTACCTCGGCAGCCAGCCTTGCCCCTCCTGCCAGGGCGCGCGCTTGACCCGATCCGCTCGCCATGTGTTCGTCGCTGGTCGGAGCCTGCCGGAGATCGTCGCCCTGCCCATCGGCGTGGCCCGTGAATTCTTCGTCGAGTTGGCGTTGCCCGGTCGGCGGGGCGAGATCGCGGTCAAGATCGTCAAGGAAATCGACGAGCGGCTGAACTTCCTGGTCAACGTCGGACTGGATTATCTGAACCTGGAGCGCAGCGCCGACACCCTGTCCGGTGGCGAGGCGCAACGCATCCGGCTGGCCTCGCAGATCGGCGCCGGGCTGGTCGGGGTGATGTACGTACTGGACGAGCCGTCCATCGGCCTGCACCAGCGCGACAACGCCCGGTTGCTGGCCAGCCTGTTGCGGCTGCGCGATCTGGGCAACACCGTGATCGTGGTCGAGCACGACGAGGATGCCATCCGCACCGCCGATCATGTGGTGGATATGGGGCCGGGCGCGGGCGTGCATGGCGGCCGGGTGGTGGCGCAGGGGACGCCAGCCGCCATCATGGCGCATCCCGATTCCTTGACCGGGGCCTATCTGAGCGGGCAACGGCGGATTGAATTACCCGCCCGGCGCACGCCGCCCGATCCGAAAAAGCAGTTACGCATCGTCGGCGCCAGCGGCAATAACCTCAAGAATCTAGCGGTGCAGATTCCGCTGGGTTTGTTCACTTGCATTACCGGCGTTTCCGGCTCCGGCAAGTCCACATTGATCAACGACACCTTGTACCGCTACGCCGCCCGCGACCTGAACAACGCCAACGAGTCGCCGGCGCCGTGCCGCGATCTGCTGGGGTTGGAGCAGTTGGATAAGGTGGTGAACATCGACCAGAGTCCCATCGGCCGCACCCCGCGCTCCAATCCGGCCACTTATACCGGTCTGTTCACCCCGATCCGCGAGCTGTTTGCCGGCGTGCCCGAGTCGCGGGCGCGCGGTTATGCACCGGGCCGTTTCAGCTTCAACGTCAAGGGTGGGCGCTGCGAGGCTTGCCAGGGCGATGGGGTGATTCAGGTGGCAATGCACTTTCTGCCGGATATCTATGTGCCTTGCGATGTGTGCAAGAGCCAGCGCTACAACCGGGAAACCTTGGACATCCGTTACAAGGGTCGCAACATTCACGAAGTGCTGGAGATGACGGTCGAGGATGCGCTGGCGTTCTATCAAGCCGTGCCGGTGGTGGCGCGCAAGCTTCAGACCCTGACCGACGTGGGCTTGAGCTACCTTCGACTCGGCCAGAACGCCACCACCCTGTCCGGCGGCGAGGCGCAACGAGTGAAGCTGGCCCGCGAACTGTCCAAACGCGATACCGGGCAGACGCTGTACATTTTGGACGAACCGACCACCGGCCTGCATTTTCACGACATCGAGCAGTTGTTGAAGGTACTGCACGAGTTACGGGATCGAGGCAACACGATTGTGGTGATCGAACACAATCTGGACGTGATCAAGACCGCCGATTGGGTCATCGATCTGGGGCCGGAAGGCGGTGGTGGCGGCGGTGAGGTGATGGTGGTGGGCACACCGGAACAGGTAGCGGCATATCCGGGCAGTCATACCGGGCAGTTTCTGGCGCCAGTGCTTTGCTCCACCGGGTAAGCCTGGCCGGGAAGAATCATCGTCCAGCCGCTGGCGCGAAGATTTTGGTGGGTGCTTGGCCTACGAGGTTCTCTGAAAAGCGGGCAAACTCGGGCAACCTGTCAGTGCAAAGCTATATTTGTGACCATTGTACAGGACAAAAATAACTTACTGAAAATTAAGATAAAAAATAACAGCTA
>JAPUDV010000122.1 GCA_027492875.1 Candidatus Competibacteraceae bacterium
GCACGCCGCTGATCGCGGGCGAGGAGCGCACCAGGGAAGTCTTCGGCGACTACGTTTCGATCTACGACTTCCAGCAGTCCATCGAAGACGGCGCCACCGTGCCCTTGTTCTACGAGAACCGCACGCCGGAGTTGCAGCTCGTCAATCCCGACCTGAACGAAGATATCTACCGCCTGATCGAAGACGCCGACCTCGACACCGACCAAGAGGCCAAGCTGGAGCAGGTGCTGGGGCGGCAGTACCACCTGATCACCCGCGACGACCGACTGGAAACGGTGGCGCGGGACATCGTGCGGCACTTCCTCGGCCGGGGCTTCGTGGGCAAGGCGATGGTGGTCTCCATCGACAAGGCCACGGCATTGCGGATGCACGACAAGGTGAAGGTGCATTGGGCAGCAGAAACCGCACGGGTGCAGAAAGAACTGGGCGAACTGCATTACCAGCCCGGCGGTGGCATGTCGCCCGAACAGGCGCGGCGCGACCTGCGCAGGGCCGAGCTGAAACAGCGGCTGGAGGTGCTGACCAACACCGATATGGCGGTAATCGTCTCGCCGGGGCAGAACGAAATCCAGCAGATGCGGAAGTTGGGCCTCGACATCGAGCCGCATCGCAAGCGCATAAACGAATCCCAGCCGGGGCTGGACGAGAAGTTCAAAGACAGCGACGACCCGTTGCGCCTGGTCTTCGTCTGCGCGATGTGGCTGACCGGCTTCGACGCGCCGAGCTGCTCGACCGTGTATCTCGACAAGCCGATGCGTAACCACACGCTGATGCAGACCATCGCCCGCGCCAACCGCGTCTTCCCCGGCAAGCACAGCGGCCTCATCGTCGATTACACCAACGTCTTCGCCTCGCTGGAAAAGGCGCTGGCAATCTACGGGGCCGGCAAGGACGGCAAGAACCCGGTCAAGGACAAGCAGCAACTGGTCGAGGAACTGCGCAAGGCGGTGGTGGACGCCGAGGCTTTCTGTGCCGCGCACGGCGTGATGCTGGGCGAGATCGAGGCGCTCGCCGCCGGCAGCCTGGAACGCTTGCAGCACATTGAAGACGCGATGAATGCGCTGATCTCCCCCGACCCGCTGCGTCGCGACTTCTTCGCCCATGAGCGGCTGGTCAGCACGCTCTACCGCGCCGTCAAGCCCGATCCTTCCGCGCTGGAATTCGCCGGTCGTGTCGCCTGCCTGACGACTCTAGTCGAAGCGATCCGCGCCAAGCTGAATCCGAATCCGCCGGACATCTCGCAGGTGATGAACGGCATCAACACCCTGCTCGATGAATCCATCACCGGCCATGAAATCCGCGAGCGGGGGCCGCCGGCACTCGATCTCTCCAAGATCAACTTCGAGGCGTTGGCCAAACGCTTCGAGCAATCCAGGCACAAAAACACCGACCTCGAAATACTCAAGGCCGCCATCCGCGCCCAACTGGAACAGATGATCCAACTCAACCGCACCCGCGCCGACTTCGCCGATAAATTCGAGGCGCTGATCGAAAGCTACAACGCTGGCAGCGCCACCATCGAGGCGCTGTATAACGCACTTCTCGCGCTGAGCAACAGCCTGAACGACGAACAGCAACGGCATGTGCGCGAAAACCTGTCCGAAGAGGAGTTGGTCATTTTCGACATCCTCACCCGTCCCGCGCCAGAATTGACTGGCGAGGAGCGCGCCGAGGTCAAGAAGGTCGCGCGGGAGCTACTGGTCCGGCTGAAAGGGCTATTGGTACTGAACTGGCGGCAGAAATCGACGGCGCGCTCGCAGCTCAAGCTGACCATCGAAGACACGCTCGACACCGGCCTGCCGCGTGCCTACACCCCGGAGTTGTACAACCAGAAATGCTCGGCGGTGTTCGAGCATGTGTACGAGGCCTACCCCGAGCGGAACACAGGGGTGTATGCGTGAGTGATTTAACGGGCGTTCTGGCTGTTATATGGCGCTCCCAAATCAGTTGTGAAATCTCCCCGCCTTGGACAAGGAGGGGTGGCGCGCAGCGCCGGGGTGGTTCGAAACGGCGATTCCACAACTCATACAGGAGCGCTATATTCCCGACAAATCAGTTGCGGGATCACTCCAACAGCAAGGCTCCGCCCAGGCCCACCCTCATGTTGCTAACCTCGCACCAACGCTCTCAACTGTTCTTGCAACTGGCGACGATGGAACACGCGGGTATTTTGCCCGCGCAAGCCTTCGCCATGATCGGGCGCGATTTGCCGCCCGATGCGCGGCACGCCTTGACGCAAACCGCTGCCGCGCTCGCGAAGGGGATAGATCTGGCGAAAGCGGGGCAAAGCAGCGACCTGTGGCTACCGTGGGAAACGCGACTGGTGCGCGCGGCGGCAACGGGTGGGCGGCTGGAATCCCTCTTCAAACGCCTGAGCGAGCATTACGCCAGCCGCGCCCAGTTGTTTGGCCGCTTGAAGTCGCGGCTGGTGTTTCCGTTCCTGATTCTGACGCTGGCAAGCTTGGTCGCACCCTTTCCGGCCCTGTTCCAAGGCACCATCGGCGCGGGCGGTTATCTGCTGCGAGCCATCGCACCGCCACTGTTGCTGTACGGCGGTCTGCGCTTTCTCGCATGCGCCTATCGCCAACAACTGGCCCGCGAAACCGGCGCGACCTGGGCTAAGCTACTGCCGGCCATACCGGTACTCGGCGGGTTGCTGGCCCGACAACAGCGCCGCGATGGACTGTTCAGCCTGCTGCTGTTGCTGGAATCCGGTGTGCCGGTTCTGGATGCGCTGCCATTGGCCGGCAAGAGCGTCGCCGATCCCTTGTTGCGTGCCCGGTTCGCGGGCGCGGCGGCGGCGCTGGCCGACGACCGGTCAGGGATTGCCGAAATTTTGCACCGCTACGGCGTGGTGGACGATGCCGGCGCGACGGCGTTATTCGCCAGCGGCGAGGCGGCGGGCCGGTTGGACGAGGTCATCCGTCACCAACTCCGTCAGTGGGATGCCCGGCTGGAGTTGCAATGGGATACGCTGGCGGAATGGGCACCCCGGCTGCTTTACGCGGCAGTGGCGGGGTTCATGATCATGGGAATCGTGAGTGGCTTTTCGGGAATGGCAAGACCGCTATAGAACGGTTTCACGATGGGGATGGTTTGCTCGGGAGAAGGCGATGGCGACATTCCACGACTTGCGGCTTCGGCGGCGGGAGTTGCTGGACGAGTTGGAAGAATTGGAAGAAGCGGTCGCGGAACTGACGGTGGCTCTGCATGAATCGGTGGAAATCGATGACGAGCAACGCAGCGAACATCGCGAACGCCTGACGTGGCTGCAACGCCAGCAGGCTGGCGCCCTGGTGGTGCTGAGCGAAACGGAGCGCGTGCTGTTGACCTTCGGCACGGACGGCTGGGACGACGAGTAAATTCAAACCAGGCCCAGCAACCGTTCTTCTTCCTGGGTTTCCTGTTCCCGCTGCTGCAAGGTCCACATCTGAGCGTACAGCCCGTCCTGTTGCAGCAGTTCGCGATGCGTGCCCTGTTCCCGTACCCGGCCGTGCTCCAACACCAGAATCTGGTCGGCATCGACGATGGTGGACAACCGGTGAGCGATGACCAGGGTGGTGTGATCGGCGGCCACCGCGCGCAAGGCGTGCAGGATCGCGCGTTCGGATTTGCTGTCCAGCGCCGAGGTCGCTTCGTCGAAGATCAGAATGCGCGGCCGCTTGAGGATGGTCCGGGCGATCGCCACCCGCTGCTTCTCGCCGCCCGACAGCTTCAGGCCGCGTTCGCCGACCACGGTCTCGTAACCGGCCGGCAGCGCGGCGATGAAGTCGTGTAACTGCGCCATCCGGGCAGCGGCGGCGATCTCCTCGCGGCTGGCGTCGGGTCGGGCGTAGGCCAGGTTGTAATACAGGGTGTCGTTGAACAGCACCGTATCCTGCGGCACGATGCCGATGGCGGCGCGCACGCTGTGCTGGGTCGCGTCGCGAATGTCCTGACCGTCGATCAGAATGCGCCCGCCGGTCACGTCGTAAAAGCGGAACAGCAGCCGCGCCAGCGTGGATTTACCGGCTCCGCTCGCGCCGACCACCGCCAGCTTGTGCCCCGGCGGCACGGTAAAGCTCACGTCGAACAGGATCTGCCGGTCGGGCTGATAGCTGAACTCCACCTGCTCGAACCGCAGTTCGCCCCGTGAGACAGTCAATTCGGTCGCGGCGGGCGCGTCGCGGATTTCCGGATCGCACTCGAACAGGCGCACCAGATCGTCCATGTCGGCCAGGGCGTATTTGATTTGCCGGTAGACGATGCCGAGAAAATTCAACGGGATGAACAATTGCAGCAGCAGGGCGTTGACCAGCACCAGATCGCCCAGCGTCATCCGCCCGGCGGCGACCTGGCCGGCGGCGACGAACAGGATCGAGGTAACTCCGACGGCGATGATCGCGCCCTGCCCGAAATTGAGCGCCGACATCGAAGTCTGGCTGAGCACGGCGCTGTCTTCCCAACTCGCCAGGGTCGAGTCGCAGCGCCGCAGTTCCCAGTGTTCGTTGCCGAAATACTTGACCGTTTCGTAGTTGATCAGACTATCGAGCGCCTCGTTGCCGGCTTGCGATTCCAGGCGATTCATGAGATGGCGGTGTTCCATCCGCCAGTTGGAGATCGCCAGGGTGAAGGTGACGTAGGCGGCGACGCTGCCGAAGATGATCAGGGTGAAAATCGGCGGGTAGCCGCCCAGCAGCAGCGCCGCCGCCAGCAGGAATTCCACCACCACCGGCAGGATGCTGAAGGCCAGATAATTCAGCAAGGTGCTCAGGCTGCGCGCGCCCCGCTCCAGATCGCGGCTGATCGCGCCGGTTTTGCGCTCCAGATGGAACCGCAATGACAGATCGTGCAGATGTTCCAGAGTACGCAGGGTCAACCGGCGCATGGCCCGGTAACGGACTCGGGCGAACAGCACGTCGCGCAGTTCGCTAAACAGGGCGTTGCCCAGTTTCAGCGCGCCGTAAGCCAGCAGGAGGGTCACCGGCAACACCGTCATGGCTTGGCGGTTGCCGTCGATACTGTCCACGATCTGCTTGAGCACCAGCGGCACGCCGATATTGGCGACCTTGGCCAAGATCAGACAGCCGAGCGCCACCAACACCCGGTCGCGATACTCCCAGAGATACGGCAGCAAAGCGCGGAGATTGGCCCGGTCGCGGCGCTCGCGGTGCGGAGATTCGGTAGGGCGGATGTCGGGACGCATGGCGGGTTCGCCTGAAAAAATTAAGGGCCATCCCACTGGGATAGCCCTTGCATCGGAACGATGCCGAGGCGCGGCGAATTACTTGGCTTCGGTGGCCGCCGCCGGGACCGTTTCAGCGGATGCTGAAGCGGGGGTTGCGGAGGGCGGCGCCTTAGCCGTCGCGGCTTCGGCGGCGGGGGCGGGCTCCGCCTTGATGCCGGTTTCCTCCAGCATGTAAACGATGGTGGCTTTGATGTTGGTTTCGGTCAGCGAGGGGTCGCCGCCCTTGGCGGGCATGGCGCGGAGGCCGTTGGCGGCATGAGTGACCAGCGTATCGAGACCTTGCGCGAAGCGGGGTTCCCACTGCGCCTTGTCGCCGACCTTGGGAGCGCCCAGCGTACCGGTGGCATGGCAGGCCGCGCAAACCTTGTCGTAAACCTGCTTGCCGGATAATTGCACCGCAACCGCCGGTTTGGGTTGTTCGAAGGAGACCCGCGCGACCGGCTTGATGCGTTCGAGCACGGCGGATTGCTTTCGCGAGCCATCATCGGGGGCGACATTGTCGACCACACCGATCAGGGCGGCAGCCATGAACAGCACGACTGCGAGCAGCACTAATGCCGAAATCAGGGTGACGGTCGTGGTGATAACGGATTTATCGACTTGCGGGTTCACACTCTCACCTCATTGAACGCATGGTCAACCTGCACATCCCCGGCTACGTTGCGGCAGACTCGATTCGACCGGTCACCCGTTTGCCAGGTGTGAGTCTTCGCGGGAGCACCGTTGGTGGGAAGGTTTTGGTTTGGGCTTGTTATCTTGTGGTTGGGGCACGGCCAAGCACGACGATTATAATGTTATTTGGAATTTCCTGGAAACCGGTACGTTATCGCCGGTGGACGGGATACGCGCCGCCCGCACCGTCAGCACCGCAAGAGCGCCGGCCGAGGATCGCAAACTGTCGTCGCCGGTACTGGACGGGAGCGCGCAATCGGGGTATCTTGGCGCTCCTTAATCCCCGCGCGCCCGTAGCTCAGTTGGATAGAGTGTCGGCCTCCGAAGCCGAAGGTCGTGAGTTCAAGTCTCGCCGGGCGCGCCAATCTTTTCAAGCACTTATCCCCGTTTTTGCAAGACCTTCGGCCCTGGAAACAGGACAGGAAGCGACAGGAAGCGACAGGAGCGGACAGGAAGGGACATTTCACGCCCAATCCAGCCGTGCAACCGC
>JAPUDV010000123.1 GCA_027492875.1 Candidatus Competibacteraceae bacterium
AACCAATGATATATACTTATAAAAGTTAGTGCTGGCAATAGCGCAATCACAACAAATAGACCCAGACACCCACTCGCACCTCCTCTGTTTTGAACAGTGTGTTTAGATTCTCTACTTTGAACTGTCTGCTCAGGCTGGGTACTTAACCATTGTTGGTGACAGGCAGAACAATAAAGCTTATCCATACCTCTGCTCCATGCCTGTATTGTTCTTTTGTCGAATTCAGCAACAATTTTACAACGCATACATGTAAAGTGCTTTTCTTTCGGCTTTCTCTGTCGCGAGAGAAAGATTGTTGCCACTATTGCAGAAATACCAAATAGCACAAGTTGCTTATTTAAATTCTGGGTTTGATAGAAAATAAAAACACCGGCACCCACTGAAGAAAACAAAATAATTATTGCAATATAATCAAGAATGGTTTTTTTATAAGGTTCAACATCACTGTAGTGCATCCGATTTTTTCTATCAGATGACAATTCTTCGATAACAATATTCTTAGCTTTTAGCCTTCGCCGAGTATCCTGAATCACTTCAAAGCTCACAAGATCATCTACTTTTGGCCTCCTTTGTTTCGTTTTTACATCCGAGATATGAAAAAAGACTCTTTGATTTTCAGAAAGTATAAAGCCGAAACCTTTATCATCTCTCCAATCACAAATTTTACCTTTCATTTATTGAGTCCTTTAAATTTGCGGGTTCATCCACGATCAATTCCCGAAAACTTAGACTAACCAGAGACAGCGTCATATATTTCATATTACTGGCTAGGAAAATCCGCCAGCATCTCCACGGCAACTACACCACCCGAACGGTACTACCATAGCGCGCGAGCTTCACATCCGTTGTCAGCAGGATAAGCGGCTCGCTCAGGGATTGTGCCACCAACAAGCGATCAAAGGGGTCCTTATGGTCATCGAATACGGGTAGCGTGGTCACTTGCAGCACATGCTCGTCTTCGATGGGTAGCCATGAAAAACCGTCCGCGATAATCTGACAGTTCAATGCCTGCAAATCGATCTTTAGCTTGCCTTTGCTGATCTTGATCGCCATCTCCCATTGCGAAGCCCGGCTGATCAGAACGCTTTCAGCGCTTTGCTCGATGAGTGTCCGCGCCTGAGTCGGGACACGAGCAGATTCAAACATCCACCAATAGATGATTTGCGTGTCGAGCAACAACCGCATGTCTGGCTGTTCCGCTACGGCTTGTTGCCTTTCGACGTTTCTTCGTCTTTGAATACATCGAAGTCGTCGTCTATCGGATCATTGAAATCATCGGCCATCCACCCCTGCCCCTCCATGCTGCCCGGCGGCGCGATCCGGCGGCGCGGCGGTTTGTAGACGGTGAGTGTGGCAATCGGCTGACCGGCGCGGGCGATAACGATCTCCTCACCACGCTCGACGGCTTCCAGAAGCCGGGAAAGATGGGTCTTGGCTTCGTGAATGTTGACGGTTTGCATGGCGCCCTCCGGGTTAGTCATCGATTAGTCTAGTCGCGTGACAGCAACGGCGACAAGTCCAACACCACATCTGCGGGCAGTCCCTCTCCCGCAACGGCGGAGGGCACAAAGTCAATGCCCGCCCCCCGTCTCGAACACCCGCGCCATCTGTTCCACTGCCCCACTGATGGTCTCGATCCACGGATCGGCGTACAGCCCGACGCCGATGAGCACCGCGCACAGCAAACCAGCCACGATCAATTCCCGCGACCGCAGATCGACCAGGGGCAGCGTCACGCCTTTCGGATTTCGAGCCAGGAAAATCCGCTGATAGGCCCACAGCAGATAACCGGCGGCCAACACGTTGCCGGAAGCGGCGATGATGGCCACGCCCCAACCATGGGACTCGAACACCCCTTCCAGCGCCAAATGAGCAGCCTCGAAGCCCGGCGTGCCCGGCATGGCGATGCTGCCCAGCACCACCACCAAAAAGGTCAGGCCCAGCAAGGGCGCGGCGTCGAACAAGCCACCCAGACGGTGAAACCGGGTCGTGCCCAGGCGGCGGTACAGCAAACCCGCGACGATGAACAGCCCCGCCGCCGCCAAACCCAGATTCAGGCTGAGCAGGAGACCGCCCTTAAACCCGGACGCGGTCAGCGAGAACAAGCCAGCCACCAGCGCCCCGGTGTGGCTGATCACCGCGAACGCCAGCAAGCGGCGCAAGTCGGTGCGGATGAAAGCCAGCAGCGCGCCGTACACCATGCCGACCAGGCCCAGCGCCACGATGGCCGTATCCCACTGCCGGGCGGCGGCGGGCAGCAGCGGCAGGACAAAACGCAGCAGCGCGTAAATCCCGACCTTCGCCCCCACCAGAAACACCATGCCGACCGCGACCGTGCCATGCTTGGCCACGATAGGCAGCCAGGCGTGCAAGGGGAACAGCGCCAGCCGCACGGCCAACCCCGCGAACAGCAGGATGAAAATCAGCGACTGCCGCCCTTCCGGCACCGGCGTTGCCAACAGGGCGGGCAAATCGACGGACCAAACGCCATCGGTCGCGCCGGCATGATTCCAACCCAGCAACACGATCCCGGCCAGCAGCATCGCCAAACCGCCCAGCATCGAACGCGCGAACTGCCAGGCTGCCCGGTTGCGCCCCGGACTGGTCCCGAAACGCGCGATCAGCACGGTGGCCGGAATCGCCTCGGCCAGCGCGAACAGCCAGAATTGCAGCAGATTCAAGGCGGTGAACATCCCCACCAACGCCGCCTCCAGCGCCAGCACGCTGCCGACGAACGCGCCGGGCCGTTCCTGCCGGTGCGGCTGGGCGTAGAGGATGACGAACAGCGTCAACAGCGCCGTCAGTGGCAGAAACAACACGCTGAGGCCATCGACGCCCAGGTGAACGCCCAGCCACGGCAACACCTCGAAACGCTCGACGAACTGCATCTCCGGCGCATGTGCTTGGAAGCCGGCCAGCAGTTGCACCGCCAAAATCAGCTCTACCACCGCGACGGCCAAACCCAGCGCAAACGCGGTCCGCGCCTGCCGGGCGCGCCAGGCCGCGATCATGCCGAGCAGAGGAACGCCGAGCAGCGCGCTCAACAGCGGAAAACCGGCCGGCCCGGTTCCGGGCTCCTCCCCGCCGTGCATCATCTCGCCGATGCCAGCCAGCACCGCCAGAATCACCGCCATTACCGCGATCCAGGTCCAGGACCGCCCCAGCCAGCGTTCCACCCGGCTCAACCCATACCCCATGCGGTGGCTGGTCGTGACGATCCCCTGCCCGACGGCCTTGAAGACCAGTTGCTCCTCGACCCGGTGGAACGCCGCCGCCGTCCACTCGATCACATGCCCTACGATCCCCTGCCCTCGGTCCATGGCGTCGGGCGCGCGTTCGAGCACCCGGCCGGTACCGAGTTGCCGCTCCTCCCACTGGGCCAGCGACGACAGGGCATTCACCGCCGGGGCCGGCAACCCGGTCGCCCGATCCACCACGGCGGTGTCGAACACGCTCAAATAAGCCGCCAGACGGCGCAGGGGCCGGACCACGCTCCAGTTTGCAAGATCCTCCAGCCAGAACCGCTGCAACGCCGCCACATAGACCCGACGTCGGCGAGCGAGCCAAGCCGGCACCGGGCGGGCGCGGGCACCGTGCAGTTGGTACAGAATCGCCGGCGCGCTGAGGAACTGATAGGCGCGAAAAACCGCGTGGCAGCACAGATGCACCAGCGCCAGCCGCCAGAAGCCGAGTCCGCAGGCCAGGAACATCAACCCGACCTGCCCCGAGGTGGAAAAGATCAGGGCGCTCTTGATGTCGGTCTGCGCCAGTCCGCCCAGAAATCCATAGAGCGCGGTGGCCAGCCCGACCGCCGCCATCGCCGCCATCAGGGCCGGCGACTGCTCGAACAGCGGTTGCAGGCGCAGCACCAGATACACGCCGGCATGTACCATGACCGCGCCGTAGAACAAGGCGCTGGATGGCGTCGGCCCCTCCATCGCCCGCGCCAGCCACGGCGCCAGCGGGACCTGCGCCGACTTGGCGACCGCCGCCAGCAGAAAGCAGCCGGCCAACAGCCCGGCTTGTGACGTATCCAAACCCGCCGCGCCGGCGGTCACCACTCCCCAATTGGCGCTGCCCAGCCACTGGAACGACAGCGCGATCCCTAGCAGAAAGCCGGCGTCGCCGACCCGGTTGGTGACGAAGACGCGGGTGGCGTTGCCCGCCGCCACCGGCCGGTCCTGGAAAAACGCGATGAGCAGATAGGAACACAGCCCGGCGACTTCCCAACCGACGAAGGTCAGCACCGCGTTGCCACCGGTCACCAACAACGTCATCGCCGCCGCGAACAGGCTCAGAACCAGGAAGAAGCGATGAAAACCGGGTTCCCGGTGCAAGTAGTTCACCGAAAACCGGGCGACCAGCAGGCAGGCCAGCGACGCTAAGACCAGCAGCGCGAGACTCAAATCGTCGATGACGAAGTTCAGGTCCACCCGAAACTCACCGCTGCTCAGCCAGCAACCGAGCACCACCTGTTCGGGCAACGGTCCGGCGAACCGAGCCACCATCAGCGCCAGTGCTGCGGCGAACGACGCGCCGCAGGCCATCAGCGCGATTTGGCTGGTGCGCCGCTCGTGCGCTTCGCCGTTGGCCTGCCCAAACAAAATAGCCACGCCAATCCACGACGCGGCGGCCAGCGGCAATATCGGGATCAGAGCGACGATCCACTCAAGCATGGTCAACACCTCTGCGTCATCGTTCGGCTTCCATCAGCTGTGCTAGCGTACCCAGCGACCAATATAGAACAATATGAGTGTATGGCATGAAAACCATTGTGGAATTGAACGACAGCCGGCTCGAAGAGATCAAGCACCATGCCGCGCAGCATCACACCACCTCGCGGGCAGTGCTGGAACGCGCGCCGCACTACTTTCTGCAACAGCAGACCGCGACCACGACGCCTTTCCGCATGCGGCGCGCGACGTTCTCGGGGAGCGGCCCGCACGCGGGGATTCAGGACGAGGACTGGAGCCAGATTCGAGCCCTCGTCGGGATTTCACATCGCCGATCAGCGCCGGCAACGCGCCGAAGCGGAAGCACGGTTGCGCAGGGCCGCCGGGGTTCCGCAGACTGGAATCCCGATCAACATTTTCGGCAACAACCGCCCGCGTATGGCCGAGACCCGCGCGCGCGGCAACGAGCCGGAACCGTAAAAAGCGACGGCCCTCGGTAGCTCGGATATTATGCAACGTGCGCGGCAGGCAGAGAGGAGCAAGGCGAGATGAGAAAAGCAGAGTATTAAGGCCAGAGTGAAGGTTGAGACGTTCGGCGAACGTCAAAGCACCAGCGGGAAGCAGCGGACGATATGCATCGTTCAAAAAAACGACGATTTTTTATCACGCAGGGGATAACTATGCAAATTAAATTTATGGCCGCTATATTTACGGGTCTGTTCGCTATTTCAAATTCAGTGCTTGCTGAAGAATGCAGTAGTCGATCAGAAGATTCTGTTTTTATAATGGATTGCCTTTCGGCGCGTTATAAAGCAGCAGATCAAGAATTAAACATGGTATACAATGAAGCAATGAAATCGCTTTCAAACGATGGAAAGAAAAAACTTAAAGAAGCTCAAGAAGCATGGCTTAAATATCGTGATGCCAGCCTTGCATTTATAACGGAAGTCAATAGAAAGACAGGGTCTACCGGTAATTTTATCATTGAGGATTACAGAGCAGCTCTTGTGAAAAAACGAGCTTCAGAATTGAAGTATATACTTAGCGGCCCTGATGCGGGTCCAGCCGAATGGTAAGCCGAGCAGAGCGGCAGTGGTTACAAAACCCACGGCATCACTAGCCACTATTGGACAGCACAATGAGTAATAACACCTGCCAGTAGAGATAGTTACCGAGCGTTTATCATGGGTACGACGCTGAAGACTATTATCGAATACTGGCAATATATCTCGTCTATCGTCAAGCGCCCGGAAAATAAAAAAGACTATAGCGTTCCTCTCCGAGTTGTGGAGTCACCGTTTCGAACCACCCCGGCGCTACGCGCCACCCCTCCTTGTCCAAGGCGGGGAAATTTCACAACTGATTTGGGAGCGCTATATAAAGCGCTGGTCAGCTATTTAGATGCGCTGCTGGATATGGGGAGCGATAATGACCGACATCCGTTGGCGGGGCTGGTGGACATCATCAGCGATCAGATCAGCGCCCACGAAGCCGAGCACCACAAGCCGCCCGTGGCGATGGGTGTTGCCGCGCTGCGCTTTCTGATGGACGAACACGGCCTGACGCAATCGGACTTCAAGC
>JAPUDV010000124.1:0-3728 GCA_027492875.1 Candidatus Competibacteraceae bacterium
TTGGATGAACTGCCCTACGTAATGGGATTGGTACGGCAGTCGGTTCGAGGCAGACGGGGAATGGAGTCGATGTATGAACCAATTTATGACGAGGCACATTGAACGAGGAAAAAACTGGCGTGTGGTTTGATGCCGGGCACGGAATATCGGGAGATTGGCTATGTCCGCAACCAACTTCAATACCAAGAACGATACCTACCGCAAGTTGATGGATAACGGCCTGACCTATCGTATTCCCCGCTTTCAACGCGACTATAGTTGGGGGGAAGACGAATGGGATGAGCTTTGGCAAGACATACTCGGCACTATCGTGAAAGGCGGCGAGCCCACGCACTCTATGGATTACCTGGTCCTGCAATCGGCGATGGAATCCGGGCCGAACCGTGGGGTCGGCAACGCCGATTTCGCTGCCGAGAGGGATTGCGGCAGTCACCGCGCGCCCGGCTATTATTTGAAGAGAGGCTCGACCAATCCCTGGCTTCCACAACCGCGCCGCGCCGGTTTTCGAGGTGGCTAAAAGTTGTTGAAAAGCACGTGTCAGATGCGATTTTACGAGGAACTGAACGACTTTTTGCCGCCCGCGCGCCGCAAGGTCCGTTTCATTCATGAATTCCGGCGACGGGCTTCCATCAAGGACATGATCGAGGCGATCGGCGTGCCACATACGGAAATCGACCTGATTCTGGTGAACGGTCGATCCGTGGATTTTTCCCATATCGTTCGGGACGGCGACCAGATCAGCGTCTATCCCCTGTTCGAGGCGTTCGATATCCAATCTTTGGTGCGGGTCCGGCCGCGCTCGTTGCGGGTTAGCCGCTTCGTGCTGGACGTGCATCTGGGCAAGTTGGCGCGTTACCTGCGCCTGCTGGGGTTCGATACCCTGTACCGCAACGACTACGAAGACGCCGAACTGGCGCGGCTGGCCAGCGCCGAACGACGGATTCTGTTGACCCGTGATCGCGACCTGCTGAAGCGGGCGGTGGTGACGCACGGCTACTATGTGCGCGCGGTCGAACCACGCCGGCAGGTCGAGGAGATCGTGGAGCGGCTGGATTTGTATCGCGCGATCCAGCCGCTCCAGCGCTGTGTCCGTTGCAATGGCCTACTGGCGGTAGTGCCGAAGCAGCAAGTCCGGGAGCGACTGCCGCCGGAAACCCGCCGCTACATCGAAGCGTTCCGGGAATGCGGTGAGTGCGGCCAATTGTATTGGGAGGGTAGCCACGTTCCGCACATCCGACGCTTCATCGACGACCTCCGGGCGCGCGCCGGAAACGAAATACCGGAAACCGACCCGGTCGCCGGTCCTGACCCATGATGCGAACAACTTCGAAGTGCGGGTTCCACGGGTTCGAACGGACCCGCCGACGCATTGACTCACCTCACCACTCTTGAAAGGATCAACCATGCGCGTGCGCTTTTGTCTTCCGCTGTTGCTGGTGTCGGGCCTGGTTTGGGCTCAGGATGCTTCGCAGCCCGCTGGCCTGGAACCCATTCCCGACGGTTCGCCAACCGGGAGCGCGGAGCAAAATGTTCCGGCACCGGAAGTAACCATCCGCCGCCGTGGCGGCGAAGGCACGATTGAGGAGTACCGCGCCGGCGGGGTGCTGTACATGGTCAAGGTCAATCCCGCCAAGGGCGCTTCCTACTATTTGGTGGACACCGACGGCGACGGTAGCCTGGAAACCCGCTTCAACGACCTGGAAAGCAATTTGGCGATTCCGGCTTGGGTGCTGTTGCGCTGGTAGCGGGTTTGGCGGGAGAAGATTGAGGCGGGGAAGCTCGAATATTCAGTCACGCCACTGCCGCCACTCGCTGGCATCCCGCTTCAGTTGGGAACGGCTTTTGGCCCGTTCCGTCGTTTTAGACTTCAGGTGGGCGCCGCCCTTGCGCAGGATCGGCGCGGCGGCGACCGGGTTGCGGCGTTGCCGCTGGCGGTTGTTTTCCATGATGTATTCTCCATCCTGGCCGGTGTTTAGCCCTTGACGCACATCACCTGCTTGAGGGTATGCACCACCTCGACCAGGTCCGACTGGTTGGCCATCACCGCGTCGATATCCTTGTAGGCACCCGGAATTTCATCCAGGACGCCGGCGTCCTTGCGGCATTCCACCCCGGCGGTTTGCGCGATCAAATCCTGTGGATTGAACGCCTTCTTGGCTTTACTTCGGCTCATTCGTCGGCCGGCGCCGTGCGAGCAGGAACAGAACGACTGCGGTTCGCCCTTGCCGCGCACGATGTAGGACTTGGCGCCCATGCTGCCGGGGATGATGCCTAAATCGCCCGCGCTGGCGCGGATGGCGCCCTTGCGGGTGACGAACAAATCTTCCCCAAAATGATGTTCCACCGCCACGTAATTATGGTGGCAGTTGATAGCTTCCCTGGTCGCGACGAACGGCGGCAGTTGCCGGGCCAGCGCCTCCAGGATCATCCGCATCATCTCGCGGCGGTTGGTCATAGCGTAATCCTGCGCCCAGTGCACGGCGTCCACGTAATCGTTGAAGTGTTCGGCGCCTTCCTGCAAATAGGCCAGGTCGCGATCCGGCAGGTTGGCCAGGTGCTTGCCCATGTCCTTGCGGGCCAGTTCGATGAAGTAGCGACCGATGATGTTGCCGATACCGCGACTGCCGGAGTGCAGCATCACCCACACGTCCTGGTTTTCGTCCAGGCACAGTTCGATAAAGTGGTTGCCGCCGCCCAGGGTGCCGATCTGCCGCATCCAGCTCCGTTCGACGTTTTTCTGCATTTTCAGAATGCCGGGATGCTGCTTGGCGATGCGTTCCAGCCCGCCGGACAGGGCGCGCACGGTCGAGGCCGGCGCGCCCTGTCCCTCGGGGTGCATGTCGAAGCCGACCGGCACCGCCGCTTCCACGACGTGGCGCAGAGGCCGCAGGTTGTCCGGCAACTGCCCGGCCTTGAGGCTGAGGCGGACGGCGTTCATCCCGCAGCCGATATCGACTCCGACCGCCGCCGGAATGATCGCGCCCTTGGTGGGAATGACCGCTCCCACGGTCGCACCGATGCCGACGTGGACATCGGGCATCGCCGCGACGTGGCTGTGGACGAACGGCAACCGGGCGATGTTGTTCAGTTGGACCAGCGCCTTGGGGTCTACGTCGTCGGTATAGATTTTGACCGGAACCTTGCCGTCGGTCAGGATTTTCTGGATGGGCATGATGAATTCTCGCCGTGATGCGTGACCTGATTCCCAAGCAAGAAACCCTGGACGATGGGGGTCATCCAGGGTTTTCCAAAGTCGCGGGGGGAAGCAGACTCGGAAGACGGGCAACGCCTTCCGGAGACCGCCCGGAAGGCGTCACATGGAGGTGTGTTCTTGTACGAGCATGTCGTTCACCTTCCGCGCGTTGGGACGGTATGGGGCGTCCCGTGAAAAATTTGCGGAGCACTGCCAAAAACCGCAATTAAATGATAAGCATGCTCTGGAAAGTTGTCAAAAGCCCGTGTGCTGACGGCAAGCTGCGACGCAAACCGAAGGCGAGCCTCGGTACGCGGAGTGCAATCTGGCTTGGGTCTGATAGAGCAGGGTTTTGAAGGTGGAGCCGACCCCTGATAGGTTTAAGGTGAATTACGGAAATAAATTCTGACAGGTAGCGCTTAGAGCGCCTGGCTCCCATGCTCCAGCGTGGGAGCACGTCCAGACGCTCCAGCGTCGCGATCAGCATTCCCACGCTGGAGCGTGGGAACGAGAGCGAATCACCAGGCGCGTCATC
>JAPUDV010000124.1:3828-6112 GCA_027492875.1 Candidatus Competibacteraceae bacterium
GAGAGCGAATCACCAGGCGCGTCATCTCATCTGGCTCCCACGCTCCGGCGTGGGAGCACGTCCAGACGCTCCAGCGTCGCGGTTTCGCTCAGCTGACTGGGGCGGCTGGAGCGGCTCGACGGCATTCCCACGCTGGAGCGTGGGAACGAGAACCTGTCAAAACTTTTGCGGCAGCCCACGAGGGCGGCGGCGACCCGCCAGGAAAGCGCGCACCGCCTGTTCGGCGGCGGCGGCCAGATAATCGCCACCGGCCGCCATCGCCTGCTCCAGGCTCACCGGACCCGGACACAGGCTGAACACCGCGTCGATACCCCGTTCGTGCAGGGATTCCAGCTTGCCGCCAACGCTGCCGGCGATGGCGATACAGGGCACGCCGAGCGCGCGGGCGTGTTCCGCCACGCCCGCCGGGGCCTTGCCGAACGCGGTTTGAAAATCGATCTGACCCTCGGCGGTCAACACCAAATCCGCGCCATGCAGTTGTTCGTCCAGGCCGATCAGGTCCAGCACCAGATCGACGCCGCGTCGCAGCTCGGCGTTCAGGAAAGCCTTCAAGCCCGCGCCCAGACCGCCGGCCGCGCCGGCGCCCGGCAGCTCGCGCACGTCCAGGCCGAGATCGCGCTCGATCACCGCCGCCAGATGGGCCAGTCCGGCATCCAGTGCGCGCACCTGTTCTGGCGTGGCGCCCTTCTGGGGCGCATAGACGCGAGCCGCGCCGCGTTCGCCCAGCAGCGGGTTGTCCACGTCGCAGATCGCCTCGATCCGCAGCCCGGTCAGCCGTGGATCGAGTCCGCCAAGGTCGATGCACTCGATGGCGGTCAGCGCCCCGCCGACCGGTTCGACCGGCGTGTCGTTCCCGTCCAGGAAACGCGCGCCCAGCGCCGCCGCCATGCCGATGCCGCCGTCGTTGGTGGCGCTGCCGCCGATGCCGATCACTAAATGGGAAATTCCCAGATCCAGCGCTGCCGCGATCAGCTCTCCCGTACCGAGGGTGGTGGTGAGCATGGGATCGAGCCGATCCCTGGGCAACAGGGTCAGGCCGCTGGCGGTCGCCATTTCGATCGCCGCCAGCCGGCGCGCGGGCACATGGCAGAACGAGGCTTGCACGGGATCGCCGCGCGGGCCGGTGACGGTGACGGTGCGCGCTTCGCCGTTCAGGGCGTTGACCAGCACATCGGCCAGTCCGTCGCCACCGTCGGCGACCGGAACCCGCGCGATCTCACCGTTTGGGCAGGCCCGCACGACGCCGCGCGCCATGGCTTCCACCGCTTGGCTGGCGGTCAGACAACCCTTGAGGGCGTTGGGAGCAAGTACGATTTTCATGAGGTCATGATGTCCACTGCCGTCGGATCGATGGCGCTGGCATACCGTGAAATTATGTAGGCCGGCGTTGGTGCGTTATACCAATGACCAACAGGTTTTATCATTCAAGTGCACTTATAGCGCTCCTCTCTAAGTTGTGGAACCGCCGTTTCGAACCACCCCGGCGCTGCGCGCCACCCCTCCTTAGCCAAGGAGGGGAACGTTCATAACCGATGTAGGAACGCTATAGAATGAAATCAAAGCGGATCAAGGACGCTAATTGAATTGCGAACCCCCCACCGGAGACGGGCATGATGCGGGATTCTTCATCCGTCAGGTTGATCGGATCCTCCGGGCGGGGTCCCGGCTGCGGAGGCTGGGGGTCCTTCCCTCCCGGCGCCTTGCGCGTAGCCGCTTGCCGGACCTGGCGCCCAGTGGAAATTCCGTCCCACGGATCACCCGCCGACTCGGAGTCGTCTGAACATGGATCAAGCCACCCATAACAAGATCGTTTCCTTCATCTGGGGCATCGCCGACGATGTCCTGCGCGACCTCTTTAGGCGCGGCAAGTACCCCGACGTGATCCTGCCGATGTGCGTCATCCGCCGCCTGGACGCCGTGCTGGAACCGAGCAAACCGGCGATCCTCGACACCCGGAAGATACTCGACGCAGCGGGTATCACCGAGCAGCGCGCCGCGCTCTGCGCTGCCGCCGGCCAAGCCTTCTACAACACCTCGAAGTTCACCCTGCGCGACCTGAAGTCGCGAGGCAACCCGCAGCAACTCTTAGCCGACTTTGAGGACTACCTCAACGGTTTCTCGCCCAACGTCCAGGACATCCTCGAAAATTTCAAGTTTCGCAACCAGCTCCCGACCCTCTCCCGCTCCGACTCGCTCGGCACGCTGATCAACAAATTCCTCGACCCGGATATCGACCTCTCGCCGGCCGGCATCGACAACCACTCGATGGGCACGGTGTTCGAGG
>JAPUDV010000125.1 GCA_027492875.1 Candidatus Competibacteraceae bacterium
CGCATGCCGCGGCCGCCGCCGCCGCCGGCCGCCTTGATGATGATCGGATAGCCGATGTCGCGGGCGATCCGCAGGATCTCCGGGGGGGCGTCGTCCAGCGGCCCGTCGGAGCCGGGCACGCAGGGCACGCCGGCTTCCTTCATCGCCCGGATGGCCGAGATCTTGTCGCCCATCAGGCGGATGGTTTCCGGCCTGGGACCGATGAAGGTGAATCCGCTTTGCTCGACCCGCTCGGCGAAATCGGCGTTTTCGGACAGAAACCCATAACCGGGGTGAATCGCCACCGCGTCGGTGACCTCGGCGGCGCTGATGATGGCCGGCATGTTCAGGTAGCTCTCGGCGGCGGGCGGCGGACCGATGCACACGGTTTCATCGGCCAGCCGGACGTGCTTGAGGTCGCGGTCCACGGTGGAATGCGCGGCCACGGTGCGAATGCCCAGCTCCCGGCAGGCGCGCAGGATGCGCAGGGCGATCTCCCCACGGTTGGCGATGACGACTTTTTCGAGCATGGCGGGGATTATTCGATAAGCAGCAGCGGCTGGTCGTACTCGACCGGCTGGCCGTTCTCGACCAGGATGCGGGTGATGGCGCCGGCGTGGTCGGCCTCGATCTGGTTGAACATCTTCATCGCCTCGATGATGCAAACCGGGTCGCCGGCGTCGACGCGCTGGCCGATTTCGACGAACGGCTTGGAGCCGGGCGCGGCCGAGCGGTAGAAGGTGCCGACCATCGGCGAGCGCAGCAGGTGGCCCCGCGGCGTTTCCGCTTCGACGGGCGCGGGCGGCGCGGGCGGCGCGGCGGACATCGATCCAGCCGGTGGACCGTAGCCGGGCGCGGTCCAGATCGGCGTCATCACCAGCGGCGCGCCGCCGTGCGGGTGGCGGCTGATCCGTACCGAATCCTCGCCCTCCTTGATTTCGATTTCGGCGATGCTGGAGGCTTCGAGCAACTCGATGAGTTTCTTGATCTTGCGGATATCCGTGGGCATGGCGGCGGCTACCGGCGTGAGGTGGCGAGGTGGCGGTCGGCGGCGCGTAGCGCCAGTTCGTAGCCTTGCGCGCCCAGACCGCTGATCACCCCGACGGCGATGTCGGACAGGTAGGAATGGTGGCGAAACGGCTCGCGGGCGAACACGTTGGACAGGTGCACCTCGACGAACGGGATGCCGACGCCGAGCAGGGCGTCGCGCAACGCCACGCTGGTGTGGGTGAAGGCGGCGGGGTTGATGACGATGAAGGCGACGCCTTCCAGACGGGCGGCGTGGACGCGATCGATCAGGGCGTGCTCGGCGTTGCTTTGGAAACAGGCCAGTTCGTGTGGTCCCAGTTCCTGGGCCAGCGCCACGCAGCGCCGCTCGATGTCGGCCAAGGTGTCGGCGCCGTAGATTCCCGGTTCGCGAGCGCCCAGCAGGTTCAGGTTCGGTCCGTTGAGTAACAGCAGTTTTGCCATGGGTCAGGCGGGGTCCTCGTCAAACGAAGGGCGCGATTCTGCGTGAAGGTCAATCGGTTGTCTAGCCGGAAATACCCTTGTTCTATCACTGATAGGGTAGCGCGGGCGACAGGTTCCAGAGATTCGTGTCAACCCCGTGCGTCCAGCAGCGCCCGCAGGTGCGCGTTGAACGCTTCGGCGCTCAGGAATCCCACCAGCCGGTATTCGTGGCGTTCCCGGCCATCCGAACCGAAAAACAGGATGGCCGGTGGACCGATGATGCCAAATTTTTCCATCAGGGCCCGATCGGCGTCGTCGTTGGCGGTGATGTCGGCCCGCAGCGCCACCATCCCCGCCAAGGTCGCCCGCACCGTGGGATCGGCGAAGGTTTCGCGCTCCAGCTCTTTGCAGCTCACGCACCAGTCGGCGTAGAAATCCAGCAGCACCGGCCGCCCGGCCGCCCCACGCAGCGCCTGGTCGACGTCGGCCACGGTCTTGACCGGACGGAACAGCGGGCCTTGCGCCTCGGTGGCGGCGTTGGCCACGAAGCCGACGCCCCGTAGCGGCTGCCAGGGATCGCGGCCGCCGGCGGCGACGCCGACCAGCAGCAACACGCCGTAGATCAGCAACACCAGGCCCAAACCCTTGACCAGCGTGCGCCAGGCGGGGGCTCCATGCGCCACCGGATGCAAGGCGCCCATGTAGGTGGCGGTGACGATGAGCAGCGTCGCCCACAACACCATGACGGCCGTGGCCGGCAGAATCCGCTCCAGCAGCCATAGCGCCACCGCCAGCAGCAGCACGCCGAACACTATCTTGATCCGCTCCATCCAGTGGCCGGCGCGCGGCAGCCAATGACCGGTGGAGGCGCCGATCACCAGCAGCGGCACGCCCATGCCCAGGCTCAGCGCGAACAGCGCCGCCGCGCCCAGCACCAGGTCGCCGGTCACGGCGATAAAAGTCAGCGCGCCGATCAGCGGCGGGGCCACGCAGGGTCCGACGATCAGCGCCGACAGGAAGCCCATGATCGTCACCCCGGCGAATTGACCGCCGCGCTGACGGTTGCTCAGCTCCGCCAAGCGGTGTTGCAGGTAAGCGGGCAACTGCAAGTCGTACAGGCCGAACATGGATAAGGCCAGCAGCACGAACATGCCGCTGAACACGACGATGACCCACGGATTCTGGAACCAGGTCTGAATGTTCTGTCCCAGCAGCGCCGCCAGTACGCCGGCCACGGTGTAGGTCAGCGCCATCGCCAGCACGTATGCCAGCGACAGCAGGATCGCCCGCCGGCGGGTCAGCGCCGCGCCTTGCCCGGCGATCAGGCTGGACAGAATCGGCACCATCGGGAACACGCAGGGAGTAAACGCCAGCAGCAGGCCGAAACCGAAGAAGGCGGGAATCGCCAAAAACCGCTGCTCGTCCAGCAAGCGCGCCAGCCGGTCCTGCTCCGGCTCGTTGGCGGCCGGAGCCGGTGTCGCCCCCGCCCGCAGAATTTTCCCTCCGTCGGAGGCCGGCGGACGGGCCGGCGGAGTGGACGCGGGTTCGTCGGAGGCCGCCGCAAGCGAGGCCAGCGCCGGCAAGGCGACTTCCACGGTCTGGCTCAGCGGCGGATAGCAAACCCCGACCTCGGCGCAACCCTGGTAGTCGGCCTTGACCCGCACGGTTTGCGCGTCGCCCGGTTCGCGCCGCAGGTGGGCGACCAGCACCGCTTCGTGGTGAAACACCTCCTGACGACCGAAATACGGGTCTTCCTTGGGCTCGCCGGCGGGGATGTCGATACGGGCAAGAGTCGTTTTTCCGCCATCCACCAGAGCGAGCTTGAACTTGTCGCGATAGAGGTAATAGCCGGGCGCGATGATCCAGCGGGCTTCCAGGGTGACGGGATCGAGGGCGCCGACGGTCAGTTGGAACGCCTGGTCGGCGTCGAGAATCCGCTCCTGCGAAGAACCGCCGAAGCGGTCGAACAGCCCGGCCACCGCCGGTCCGGCCAGCAGCGCCAGCAGCAATACCAGCCAGAGCCGGGTCGGTCGATGTTGCGTCATGCCGATGCTCCCGTGCTGGTCGCGATCCAGTCCAGATACGCCGCCGATCCCGCCCGCACCGGCAGAGCGATGATTTCCGGCACCTCGTAAGGATGCAGCTCGCGGATGCGCGCCTCCAACAGTGGATAGGCCGCGCCCCGTGTTTTGACCAGCAGCAGCAGTTCGGTATCCCGTTGCAGTTGTCCCCGCCAGCGGTAGACCGACGTCAGCCCCGGCAGAATGTTGACGCAGGCGGCCAGCCGCTCCTCGACCACGGTCGCGGCGATGCGTTCGGCGCTGGCTTGATCCGGGCAGCTGCAAAAAACCACCAGCGATGGGCTGTCCATGACGGCTCCTGTTCGAAAATTGCTGAAAGCGGGGAAGACCGCCGCAAGGGCGGTTCGGACGCGCAGTGATCCGGCGAGCGTAACGATAGACTCCGGTCGCGGCAATTTTCTTCCCGCCGCGCCCTTGAAATTTTCCAGTGCCCCCCCACTTCAGCACCAAGCCCTTGACAGGGTATTTTCGCTGGTTATGATTAGCACTCATTAAAGTCGAGTGCTAACAAAGCCAGCGTTAGCCTCAAGTCAGCGAACCTTAAATCCCAAGGAGATTTCATCGATGAACATTCGGCCGTTGCACGATCGGGTACTGATCAAGCGTGTTGAGGAAGAAACCAAGAGTCCGGGCGGCATCGTCCTGCCGGGCAGCGCCGCCGAGAAGCCCTCGCGCGGCACGGTGATGGCGGTGGGCCGGGGCAAACTGCTGGAGAACGGCGACGTGCGGCCGCTGGATGTCAAGGCCGGCGACCTGGTCCTGTTCGGCAAGTATTCGGGCAGCGAGGTGAAGGTGGACGGCGAAGATCTGATCGTCATGCGCGAAGACGAAATCATGGCGGTCATCGAGAAGTAAGCGTTCTCCCTCCCCGAATTCTTCATTCGACTCTCCCAAACCGGTTTCAGAGGAATTAAAAAATGGCTGCAAAAGAAGTCAAGTTCGGTGATGACGCCCGCTCGCGCATGGTGCGCGGCATTAATGTGCTGGCCAACGCCGTCAAGGTTACCCTGGGTCCCAAGGGCCGCAACGTGCTGCTGGACAAGTCCTTCGGCGCCCCCACCGTCACCAAGGACGGCGTGTCGGTCGCCAAGGAAATCGAACTGGAAGACAAGTTCGAGAACATGGGCGCGCAGATGGTGAAGGAAGTCGCGTCCAAGACCTCCGACGTGGCCGGCGACGGCACCACCACCGCCACCGTGCTGGCCCAGGCCATTGTCCGCGAAGGCATGAAGGCGGTGGCCGCCGGCATGAACCCGATGGATCTCAAGCGCGGTATCGACAAGGCGGTGGCCGCCACGGTCGAAGAACTGCGGAAGCTGTCCAAGCCCTGCACCGACGACAAGGCCATCGCTCAGGTCGGCACCATCTCCGCCAACTCCGACGAAGCCATCGGCCGGATTATCGCCAACGCGATGAAAAAGGTCGGCAAGGAAGGCGTCATCACGGTTGAGGAAGGCAAGAGCCTGGACAACGAACTGGATGTCGTGGAAGGCATGCAATTCGATCGCGGCTATATCTCGCCCTATTTCATCAACAACCAGCAGAACATGTCGGCGGAGTTGGAAGCCCCGTACATTCTGCTGTACGACAAGAAAGTTTCCAACGTCCGCGACCTGCTGCCGGTGCTGGAGGGCGTGGCCAAGGCCAGCAAGCCGCTGCTGATCGTCGCCGAGGATGTCGAGGGCGAAGCGCTGGCCACCCTGGTGGTCAACACCATTCGCGGCATCGTCAAGGTCGCTGCGGTCAAGGCTCCGGGCTTCGGCGACCGCCGCAAGGCCATGTTGCAGGACATCGCCATCCTGACCGGCGGCCAGGTGATCTCCGAGGAAGTCGGTTTGACCCTGGAGAAAGCGACGCTGTCCGATCTGGGCACCGCCCGCAAAATCGTCGTCGCCAAGGAGAACACCACCATCATCGACGGCGCTGGCAAGACCGAGGAGATCCAGGGCCGGGTCGAGCAGATCCGCCGCCAGATCGAGGAAGCCACTTCCGATTACGACAAGGAAAAATTGCAGGAACGGGTGGCCAAACTGGCCGGTGGCGTGGCGGTGATCAAGGTCGGCGCGGCCACTGAAATCGAGATGAAGGAAAAGAAAGCCCGCGTCGAAGACGCGCTGCACGCCACCCGCGCGGCCGTCGAGGAAGGCGTGGTGGCCGGCGGCGGCGTGGCGCTGATTCGCGCCCTGCAAACGATCAAGGGCCTGAAGGGCGACAATGCCGATCAGGACGTAGGCGTGTCGATCGCGTTGCGCGCCATGGAAGAACCCGCGCGCCAGATCGTCGGCAATGCCGGCGACGAGCCTTCGGTCGTCATGGACAAGATCCTGCAGCAATCCGGCAACTACGGCTACAACGCCGCGACCGGTGAGTACGGCGACATGGTCGAAATGGGCATTCTGGACCCGACCAAGGTAACCCGCTCCGCGTTGCAGAACGCGGCGTCCGTGGCGGCGCTGCTGATCACCACCGAGGCGATGATCGCCGAACTGCCGAAGAAGGATTCCGGCGGCGGCATGGGTGGCGGCATGGGCGGCATGGGCGGCATGGGCGGCATGGGCGGCATGG
>JAPUDV010000126.1 GCA_027492875.1 Candidatus Competibacteraceae bacterium
GGGTATCGCGCTACCACGTCCACTCAACTCTACCAAACTTCAAACATACAAGGGGCCGGGGGCGAGGGTTGCTTTTCCATGGTCCACACTTGTGGCACACGAACCTTGTGTGCGGGTGGCGGTACGCGCCCACCACAAGAGAACCGGACAGTACAGTGATGAGGGCACGCAGACATGAAGGCGCCTTTCTCCCCGCCCCTCCCGTGGCATACCTTAGCCACCGATCAAGTTCTGCGCGAACTCGACACCGCGCCCGGCGGTTTGAGCGAAGCGGAAGCCACCCGGCGCTTGGAAATCCACGGTCCCAACCGGCTGCGCCCTCCTCAGCGACGCGGGTCGCTCGCGCGCTTCCTGCTGCAATTTCACAACGTATTGGTCTACCTGCTGCTGGTTTCGGCCGCGATCACCGGCGCGCTGGGCCATGGCATCGACACTGCCGTGATTCTGGGCGTGGTCCTGATCAATGCCATCGTCGGCTTCGTGCAGGAAGGCAAGGCCGAATCGGCCATGGCCGCCATCCGCAAGATGCTGTCGCTGCACGCCATGGTGCTGCGCGACGGGCAGCGCCGGGAAATCCCCGCCGAGGCACTGGCGCCCGGCGACTGGGTGCTGCTGCAATCGGGCGACAAGGCGCCCGCCGACTTGCGCTTGGTCGAGGCCAGGAACCTGCGGATTCAGGAAGCGGTGCTGACCGGCGAGGCCGAGGCGGTGCACAAAACCACGGCCCCCGTTCCCGCCGAGGCGGCACTCGGCGACCGCGCCGGCATGGCCTATGCCGGCACTCTGGTTAGTTACGGTCAGGGCTTGGGCGTGGTGGTGGCCACCGGCGAACAGACCGAGATCGGCCGGATCAACACCCTGCTGGAACAGGTCGAGGAAATCGCCACGCCCCTGCTGCGGCAGGTGGCGCAATTCGGCCGCTGGCTGAGCCTCATCATCCTGGTGGTGGCCGGCGCCACCTTCGCCGCCGGCGTACTCTGGCGTGGCCAGTCGATGGACGACATGTTCATGGCGGCGGTGGCGCTGGCGGTGGCGGCGATTCCCGAGGGGCTGCCGGCGATCATGACCATCATTCTGGCCATCGGCGTCCAGCGCATGGCCCGGCGCAACGCCATCATCCGCCGGCTGCCGGCGGTGGAAACGCTGGGCTCGGTGACCGTGATCTGTTCGGACAAGACCGGCACCCTGACCCGCAACGAAATGACCGTGCAGCGAGTCGTCACCGCCGACCGATGCGTCGAAGTCAGCGGCGTCGGTTACGCGCCGACCGGCGGGTTCAGCGTCGAGGGCGAACCGATCATGCCGTCCGATGCGACCGACGTGCAGGCCATCGCCCGCGTCGTGCAGTTGTGCAACGACGCCAATCTGCGCGAGCGCGAGGGTGAATGGCGCATGGACGGCGACCCCACCGAAGGCGCGCTGCTGACCTTGGCGCTGAAATCCGGCCTCGACCCGATGGCCGCACGGGCGCAGTTCCGCCGTCTGGACAGCATTCCCTTCGAGTCCGAGCACCGCTTCATGGCGACCCTGCACCACGATCATCACGGCGAGCATGTGATCCACGTCAAGGGCGCGCCGGAGCGGGTGCTGGCGATGTGCGCGGACGAACAGCATCCCGACAACCCACAACCCTTGCGCCCGGCGTACTGGCACGAACAGATCGAGGCGCTGGCGGCGCAGGGCCAGCGGGTGCTGGCGGTCGCCTGCCGGTCGGCGCCCAGAACCCAGCACGAACTGACCTTCGCCGATGTCGAGGCCGGATTGACCCTACTGGGCCTGCTCGGCATCAGCGACCCGCCGCGCGAGGAAGCGATCCGGGCGGTGCGGCTCACCCGGCAGGCCGGCATCCGGGTCAAGATGATCACCGGCGACCACGCCGCCACGGCGCGGGCCATCGCCGCCCAGCTTGGCATCGGCGACAACCGGCGGGTGCTGACCGGACCGGCGCTGGAAACCATGGACGACGCGGCGCTGCGGGCGGTGGTCCTGGACACCGATGTGTACGCCCGCGCCAGCCCCGAGCATAAGCTGCGACTGGTCGCGGCTTTGCAGGACAAGCGCCAGGTGGTGGCGATGACCGGCGACGGCGTCAACGATGCCCCGGCGCTGAAGCGCGCCGACGTCGGGGTGGCGATGGGGATGAAGGGCACCGAGGCGGCCAAGGAAGCGGCCGAAATGGTGCTGGCCGACGACAATTTCGCCTCCATCACCTATGCGGTGGAGGAAGGCCGCACGGTCTACGACAATCTGCGCAAGGCGCTGTTGTTCACCCTGCCGACCAACGGCGCCGAGGCGCTGGTCATCATCGTCGCCATCCTGTTCGGCACGGCGTTGCCGCTGACGCCGGTGCAGGTGTTGTGGGTGAACATGGTGACGGCGGTCACGCTGTCGCTAGCACTGGCCTTCGAGCCGGCCGAGGCAAACGTCATGCGGCGGCGACCGCGCGACCCCGGCGAGCCGCTGGTGAACGGCTTCATGCTGTGGCGGATCGCCCTGGTATCGGTGTTGCTGGTGATCGCCCCGCTGAGCCTGTTTCTGTGGCAAACCGCGCGGGGCGTCTCTCACGAGGTGGCGCGCACCGTGGCCGTCAACGCGCTGGTGATGGGCGAAATCTGTTATCTGTTCAACAGCCGCTTCATGTTCGATTCCTCGCTTTCGCGCCAGGGTCTGCTGGGCAGCCGTCCGGTGCTGCTCACCGTCGGCATCCTGCTGGCACTGCAACTGGCCTTCACCTATTTCCCGCCGCTGCAACGACTGTTGGGCACGGCGCCGATCAGCGCCGCCGACTGGGGTATCGTCACCTTGGCTGGCTTGGCGGTCTTCCTGCTGGTGGAGTGGGAAAAAGGGATCTGGCGCCGGCTGCGGCCTATACCGTCCACCGAGAGAACGTAGCGGCAAGGGTGCGTGTTTGTAGAAAAAACCAGCAAACATCCAGCGACAAGCACCGCCGCCGCCAAGCAAACCAGCCCGTCCATGCGACCTCTTCCGTCAAGGCACCCCGACCGCCGCCGGCTATACTTCACGAGCAGTGGTCGCCCGCAAAATCGCGTATCCCAACGGTCTATCCGCGAATCCGTCCGCTACATTCTTCCCGGATGGACCCGTAATCTACTTCATTTATTGTTGTGGAGTAATATCATGATATTAAACAAAAAAACTTTTAGACTCGCCCCGTTTTGCCTCATTGTGGGACTGACGGCGCTCGGTGGCGCCAACGCCGCCACCGACCCGAGTTTCCACGCCCAATTCGATCCCGCCGCCGGCGTCATCCCCTTCCCGAACAACCTGCTGTTCGGCGGCTCGACCGACGGCACCCTGAACATCCCGGTGCCGGATCCCGACAACTTCGCCGACCCCCGAGTGGCCCTGAACGCGCTGGACGGTTTTTCCACCGTCGCCCCGCTGACGGCACAGTTTTCCAGTACCGTGCAAGCCAGCACGGTCCAGGCTGGCGGCACGGTGCGGATATTCGAGGTGGATCTGATCAATCCCTTCCTGGAGCCCACCAACCCGACTCCGTTCGCCATCACGGCCATCAAGCGCGAACTGAGGGCCGGCGGCGACTACAACGTCGCCTTGCTGCCGCAGGACCCCAATCAAACCCTCCTGAGCATCCGCCCGCTACGGCCACTGTCTCCCAAAAGCGCCTACCTGGTGGTGCTGACCAACGGCATTCAGGACAGCGCCGGCCACGACGCCCTGCCCTCGCCGACCTACGCCCTGACCAAGCTGACCACCCCGCTGGTGGACGCCAGCGGCAATAGCGTGATCCCCGGTCTGAGCAACGCGCAGGCACGGGCGCTGGAACCGCTGCGACAGTTGACCAACAACCAGGAAGCCGCCGCCGCCAGTCAGGGCGTTGCCCGGAACGGCATCGTATTGAGCTGGACCTTCATGACCCAATCCACCGACGACGCCTTCGCCGCCCTGGGCCAAAACCTGCGACCGCTGGGGATGGTAATCCGGCCAACCGGCGCCACCACCGCCGCCGTCGGCCTGGGCCTGCCGGGTTTCTCCGACATTTACGCTGGGGCGCTGGCCCTTCCCTACTATCTCAGCAAGGAAAATCCGCTGGGCGGTTACTGGCAAACGGCCGGCAACGGACAGGTCACCCGCTATAACCCACGGCCGGTGGCGACCGCGACCCTGCAAATTCCCGTGCTGATGACCGTGCCCAACGCCAGCAGCGGTCGGAGTAAACCCGCCAATGGCTGGCCGGTGGTGATCTTTCAGCACGGCATCACCCGCAACCGCACCGACCTGTTCCTGCTGGCCGACGCGCTGTCGTTCGCCGGTTTCGCCGCCGTCGCCATCGATCTGCCCCTGCACGGCGTCACCGCTAAAAACAATCCGTTCTATATGCCGAACATGGAGCGGACCTTCGATCTGGATTTGGTCAACAACATAACGCTGGCCCCGCCGCCAGACGGCCTCATCGATCCGTCGGGCACCCATGCCATCAACCTGCGCAGCCTGCTCACCAGCCGCGACAACCTGCGCGAAGGCGCCGAGGACTTGAGGCAACTGGCCGCAACCCTGCCGTTGGTGGATCTGAACGGCGACCAGCAGCCGGACCTCGACGCCGGACGCATTCACTTCGTCGGGCACTCGCTGGGCGGCATCATCGGGGGTACGTTCCTGGCGATCGACGAGAACGTCACCAGCGCGACGCTGGCCATGGCTGGCGGTGGCACGGCTAAGTTGCTCGACGGCTCGGCTTCCTTCGGGCCGGTCATCGCCGCCGGACTGGCCGCCGCCGGCGTGATCAAGGGAACGCCCGAGTACGAATCCTTCATGACCAGCTTTCAGACCGCGCTCGATGCGGGCGACCCGATCAACTACGGTGCCCGGACCGCCAGCCTGCATCCCATCCACCTGATCGAAGTGGTCGGCGGCGCCGGTTCGCCGCCCGATCAGGTGGTGCCCAACTCGGTCGCCGACGCGCCGCTATCCGGCACCGAACCGCTGGCCAAGGTCATGGGGCTGCAATCGGTCAGTCGTTCGGCGTGGGACGACAAGGGCCTGCGGGCGATCGTCCGCTTCACCCAGGGCGATCATGGCTCGATCATCAATCCCACCGCTGCGGTCGGCGCAACCGCCGAAATGCAGGGCCAGATGATCAAGCTCTTGCAAACCGGGGGCGAAGAGCTGGATGTGATCTACCATCCAGTCGTACAGCAGTAATCCCGCACCCATTCCAATCCAGCCAAGCCCCGTTTCCTGCCGGAACGGGGCTTTTCGTTGCCAGCGCCGTCTTTCCCCTTTACGGCTCGGTGGGCAATGGTTAGATTGGCCGCCTTCCGCCAACCACCACCGAACCGGATCGCATGGCCCAATACATCTACACCATGAACCGCGTGGGCAAGGTCGTACCGCCCAGGCGCGAGATTCTCAAGGATATTTCCCTATCGTTCTTCCCCGGCGCCAAGATCGGCGTGCTCGGCCTGAACGGCTCCGGCAAATCCACCCTGCTGCGCATCATGGCCGGCATCGACACCGACATTCTCGGCGAGGCCCGCCCGCAATCCGGCATCCATATCGGCTTCCTGTCGCAGGAGCCGCAACTCGACCCCAGCAAGGATGTGCGCGGCAACATCGAAGAAGCCGTCGCGCCGATCAAGGCCGCCCAGGCCCGGCTCGACGAAATCTATGCCGCCTACGCCGACCCGGACGCCGATTTCGACAAGCTGGCCGCCGAACAGGCCGAACTGGAATCTCACCTGCACGCCACCGACGGCCATAACCTGGATCGCACCCTGGATGTCGCCGCCGAAGCGCTGCGCCTACCGCCCTGGGATGCGGAGGTGGCTCAACTCTCCGGTGGCGAAAAGCGCCGGGTCGCGCTGTGCCGGCTGCTGCTGTCCAAGCCCGACATGCTGCTGCTGGACGA
>JAPUDV010000127.1 GCA_027492875.1 Candidatus Competibacteraceae bacterium
CCCGGCACCCGCCAAAAATCTTTCCGCTATTTCTTTCCAATCAACTCGATTGGATAACCGTCTGGATCTTCGACGAAAGAGATAACCGTGGTCCCCGCGTTCATGGGGCCTGCTTCACGAAGAATCTTGCCATTACGTTTCTTGACCTCCGCGGTGGCTTGATACACATCATCGACTTCAATGGCAATATGGCCATAGGCGGTTCCCATCTCATAATGATCCACGCCCCAATTGTAGGTCAGCTCAATCACGGTATGATCGGATTCATCGCCATATCCCAGGAATGCCAAGGTAAACTCACCATCGGGATAATCTCGTTGGCGCAGCAATTTCATTCCCAGAATCTCGGTGTAAAATTTGATCGAGCGCTCCAGATTTCCGGTTCTCAGCATGGTGTGAAGAATACGCATGATGCTTCTCCAAAAAAATCGCGAGTTAAAACCGGCGGGCCTCTCTCAAAACACGCCGGCTTCCTCAACTACCGCCGCCCCTTCAGCGCCGCAATCCGCATCCGCAGGGCGTTGAGCTTGATGAACCCACCCGCATCCTTCTGATCGTAGGCGCCGGCGTCGTCCTCGAAAGTAGCGATGTTCATGTCGAACAGGCTATCGTCCGACTTGCGACCGGCCACGATCACGTTGCCCTTGTACAGCTTGACCCGCACCGTGCCGTTCACAGGGGCTTGCGACGCATCGATCATGGTCTGCAACAACTTGCGCTCGGGACTCCACCAATAGCCGTTATAAACCAGACTCGCGTAGCGCGGCATTAGTTCGTCCTTGAGATGTGCAACTTCCCGATCCAGGGTCAGCGATTCCATGGCTCGATGCGCCTTGAGCATGATGGTGCCGCCGGGCGTTTCGTAGCAACCGCGCGATTTCATGCCGACATAGCGGTTTTCGACCATATCCAGCCGACCGATGCCGTGCTCGCCACCCAGTTGATTGAGTTTAGCCAACACCGCGGCGGGGGTCAGCGCTTCACCGTCGATGGCCACGATGTCGCCGTTACGGTAGTCCAATTCGATGTGGCGCGGTTGATCCGGCGCCTGCTCCGGCGACACCGACCAACGCCACATCGCCTCGTCCGGCTCGTTCCACGGATCTTCCAGCACGCCGCCTTCGTAGGAAATATGCAGCAGGTTGGCGTCCATCGAATACGGCGATTTCGTGCCACGCTTCATCTCGACCGGGATGCCGTGCTGCTCCGCGTAGGCCAGCATTTTTTCGCGCGACAATAGATCCCACTCCCGCCACGGGGCAATGATCTTGATGTCGGGCTTTAGGGCATAGGCGCCCAGTTCAAAGCGCACCTGATCGTTGCCCTTGCCGGTGGCGCCATGGGAGATGGCTTCGGCCCCGGTTTGCACGGCGATTTCGATCTGGCGCTGGGCGATCAGCGGTCGGGCGATCGAGGTGCCCAGCAGGTATTCGCCCTCGTAAATCGCGTTGGCCCGAAACATGGGAAACACGAAGTCGCGCACGAATTCCTCGCGCAGGTCATCGATGAAGATGTTTTCTGGCTTGATGCCGGCCATCAGCGCCTTCTGCCGCGCCGGCTCCAGTTCCTCGCCCTGCCCCAGATCGGCGGTAAAGGTCACGATCTCGCACTGGTAGACATCCTGCAACCACTTCAGGATCACCGAGGTATCCAGCCCACCCGAATAGGCCAGCACGACTTTCTTGATATCGGACATAACGCTCCTCATGTTTATTTCAATCCGCGCCCACCGGTCGGACGGGCGAATCGACAAGAGCGGCCCAAACCATTACCTAGCCGAACCGCTGCAAGCCGCTAGCTTAAAACTTTAGCCCGGCCCGTCAAGGCGCACCGAAGGTATAATTCCGCGCCGGATCACCTCTTCAAATGCAGCGGAACCCAAATGGATACCCTCACTCTGACCCGCCCCGACGACTGGCACCTGCACCTGCGCGACGGCTCGGCCCTGCGCGCGGTCGCGCCGCATAGCGCCCGCCAGTTCGCCCGCGCCATCGTCATGCCCAACCTGCACCCGCCGGTGACAACGACCGAACAAGCGCTGGCCTACCGGGCGCGGATTCTGAACGCGGTGCCGGCTGGACTGGAATTCCAACCCCTGATGACGCTATATCTAACCGACAACACCGCACCGGCCGAAATCGCCCGCGCCCGTTCTTCTGGCCACGTCCACGCCTGCAAGCTCTATCCGGCCGGTGCGACCACGAATTCCGATTCCGGCGTGACCGACGTCCGTAAAATCCATCCGGTACTGGAAGCGATGCAGGTTCAAGACTTGCCGTTGTTGATCCACGGCGAAGTCACCGATCCGGACGTGGATGTTTTCGATCGCGAGGCGGTGTTCATCGACCGGGTCTTGAATCCGATGGTTCGCGACTTTCCCGCGCTGAGGATCGTGCTGGAACACATCACCACCCAGGATGCGGCGGACTACGTGCGGGCCGCGCCGGTCACGGTCGCGGCGACGATCACCGCCCATCACCTGCTCTACAACCGCAACGCACTTTTCCAGGGCGGCATCCGGCCGCATTACTACTGCTTGCCGGTGCTCAAGCGCGAGCGCCACCGGCAAGCGCTGGTTAAAACCGCTACCAGCGGCGACCCCAAATTCTTTCTCGGCACCGACAGCGCCCCGCATCCACGCACCGGCAAGGAAACCGCTTGCGGCTGCGCCGGTTGCTATACCGCCCACGCCGCGTTGGAGCTGTACGCCGAGGCATTCGACGCGGTCGGGGCATCGGATAAACTAGAAGCCTTCGCCAGCTTCCACGGCGCGGATTTCTACGGTCTGCCGCGCAATCCGGGAACCATCACCCTGCGCCGCCAGCCGATGGCCGTACCCGCCTCGTTCCCGTTTGGCGGGGACGAGCTGATTCCGCTGCGGGCCGGAGAAACATTGGCGTGGCGGCTGGCGTAGGGGTGATAATTCGTCACATCGATTTGCTCCCACAACCGTGCGTCGATGGACTGACCGTCGTAGGGTGTTCACTCTAATTTAGCTTGTTAAAGTAGCCTCAACAAAGCTTGAAACCCGCCGGAGGAATCAGAAACCGGCATCACGATCAAGACCTTGTGTCGAGGAGAGTCATCATGACAAGCGTTGCGTTGAAGAATATCGCGGAAACCCCCATGGCCGCCAACATTCGCGAATCGGCCAACCGGGTTTGGCTGGCCGGGCTGGGCGCCTTCGCCAAGACCCAGGAAGAAAGCGGGAAATTGTTCCAATCCCTGGTCAAGGAAGGGGAAAAAGTGGAACAGCACGCCCGGGAAGCCGCCGAAGCTCGCATCAAGGAAGCCAAGAGTAAGGTGGTCGAATTCCGTGGCAAGGCCAGCCAGCAAATTGATCGGCTGGAGGAGTTGTTCCAGGATCGCGTCGCCCAAGTACTGAACCGGATGGGTGTACCGACCCAGGAAGACATTCAGGAGCTGACCCAGCGGGTCGAGGCGCTGAATGAGAGCATCAAGGCGCTGAAGAAGTAGGCGGGCGTCATTCGTCAACCTGCGCGCGGCCCCGTGGCGAATGGCCACGGGGCCGCGCTTTTGCTTTTTTCCAGCACCAGGGGGCGCGCACTTTAAGAGAGCGCCACAACGCTTCGCTCGCACTCTTTTGGCACCTGCCTCGTTGCGCCATCCCCAGCACGGAACGCGCCGGTCTTCACGCCGCGCCGCTTCGCCCCACAATGCGCGCACCCTGCTCCTCCAACGAACATCCTGGCTCGAACCTTGCTTTCACGCCCCATCCCATAACTAGTACTCGTTAAAGGAGAGCGTTCATGGCGTCAAGGTTCTTCCACAGCTGGCGATTATGGTCCATTGCGCTGACCGCCGTGCTGGTCAGTCCCGCCGCGTTGGCCGCCGATGAGTTGACGCGCGCCGCCATCGATACCGTTTGGGTAGCAACCAGCGCCGCGCTGGTTTTTTTCATGCAAGCCGGCTTTGCCTTGCTGGAAAGCGGCATGGCTCGCAGCAAGAACGCCGTCAACGTGCTCATGAAAAACTACCTGGACGCTTGTGTGGGTGGCCTGATCTTCTGGCTGATCGGATTTGGGCTGATGTTTGGGGAAAATCCCACCGGCTGGTTTGGCACGAGTCTCTTCGCCCCGAATAGCACCACGGGTTTGGACTGGACCTTTCTGTTTTTCCAGATGATGTTCGCCGCAACTTCGACCACGATCGCTTCCGGAGCCATGGCCGAACGCATTCACTTCCGCGCCTATTTGATCGGTGCCTGTGTCATCTCCGGACTTATTTATCCGGTCTTTGGCAGTTGGGCCTGGGGCGGTCATGGCGGCGGTAGCGGCTGGCTCAAGGCCTTGGGTTTCGTGGATTTCGCCGGCTCGACCGTGGTGCACTCCATCGGTGGCTGGTGTGCCCTGGCCGGCATCATCGTACTGGGACCGCGTCTGGGTCGGTTTGGTCCGCGGGGCGAATCGCGCTCCATCCCCGGCCATAATCTGGGCCTGGTGGCGCTGGGCGGTTTCATCCTCTGGTTTGGCTGGACCGGCTTCAACGGTGGCTCCACGCTCGCCGCCGAGGTCGCCATAGGTAAAATCCTGGTCAATACTCATCTTGCCGCCTGTGCGGGCGCGGTGGGGGCCGCTTTATTCGGCACTGCGCTAAACCGACCCATACTTCTGACCGCCACCGTGAACGCCAGCATCGGCGGACTGGTGGCCATTACCGCCGGTTGCGCCTCGATGGATCCCAGCTACGCCATCCTCACCGGCCTCTTCGCTGGCGTCATCACCATCATTGGCCCGAGCCTCCTGGCCAAAATGAGGTTGGATGACGTCGTGGACGCAGTTTCCGTCCACGGCTTCTGCGGCGTCTGGGGCACGCTGGCGGCCGGTCTGTTCTACAGCGGCGATCTGTTCAATCCACGCCGAATCGCCATACAGGCCCTGGGCGTCCTTGCCGCTTTCGTCTGGGCACTGGGTACTGCTTGGCTCACTTACGTGCTGGTCGCGCGTACTATCGGCATCCGCTCCACCACCCTGCACGAACAGCGAGGCCTGGATTTCACCGAACACGCGGAAATCGGCTATCCCGAATTTCAGCACATGCAGACTTTCAATCCGGACGGTCTGCATCGCTAGAACATCCATTCCCCGCTCATCGTGGAAAGAAGCAGCCGTTGTTGTTCCCGAAGCGGGCGTATTGCAACACTATCGGGAATACCGCATGGAATTCGAGCAGAAAAAAATGGCCATTGAGCAAGGATTAATGCCCTTCCTCAGCGGTGAATCGTTAGGGTCCGCCATGCAACTGTGGAAAACGAAATACTCTGGTGACCCTACCTTTGCCTTGGTGCGCTTTGTAAACGAACTCTGTGAGAGCACCACCTTGACGGCGCCGAGCACCAAGGTATTGCAAAGCTTGATTCGCGCCCTGAACAAGTCGCCCGATCCGATGCTCGCCCGCCGCGATCAAGCCACCCGCATCCCCGAGATCCGGGGAATCCAGAATGACGCCATCCGCGCCTGCTTCCTGCTTGTGGACACCCTGATGGAGCGCTTGCCCCTCGACAAGGGCGCTGGCGTCCGCCAGTACATGCTTGATCACCTGAACCGTCTGCAACAACCCGAACCGGTCCTGAACGCCATCCGCGCCTGGCTAAGCCAGCGGCAAATCATCGTCCTGCCCATTACCGAAAAAGTGCTCACCCGTGTCATCAACCTGACGTATGTCGCCCTGTGCGAATACGAAGGTCCCACCAAGGCGGACCGGGCTTTGCACGAAGCGGTCCAGATCGTCGAAAAAGCCACCGTGGATTCTGAATTTCCCGTCCAGCGCCTGCTCTAGCCACCCGTATAACAACGCCCTTCTCCCGTGAGCAACTGCGTTGAAACCTCAGGGCCTGCACTCTGCCAGGGGCTGCCAGGGGG
>JAPUDV010000128.1 GCA_027492875.1 Candidatus Competibacteraceae bacterium
GAGCAACTGCGTTGAAACCTCAGGGCCTGCACTCTGCCAGGGGCTGCCAGGGGGTCTTGGCCTTAAGCATCGCGTTCAGGATCGTCAGCAACTTGCGCATGCACGCGGTCAGGGCGACCTTGGCGGGTTTCCCCGCCGCACGCAAGCGCTGGTAGAAGGCTTTGATCACGGGATTGCAGCGGCTGGCGGTGACGGCGGCCATGTACGGCACGGCCCGCACCCCGGCCCGGCCGCCGAAGATCATCCGGCGGCCCCGGCGCTGGCCAGAATCGCGGTTGAACGGGCAGACCCCGACCAGCGCGCCGATCTGCCGACGGTTCAGGGTGCCCTGCCCAGCTCCGGCAGGGCGGCCAGCAGGGTGGCGGCCGTGACCGGGCCAACGCCGGGGCCGCTTTGCAGCAGGTCGTCTTGCTCGCGCCAGACCGGACTGGCCCGCAACCGGCGCTGGAGATCGCCATCGAGACCTTTCAGGCGCTGTTCGAGCCAATCGATGGTCGCCTGGATGTCAGGTTGAACCTGGCGGTGGGCAATGGAGAGGCGATTCTTCTCCGCCGTGAGTATCTCCACCACCTGCCGCCGCCGCCGGATCAGGGCGGCCAATGCCTGGGTTTCCTCGTCCTTCCAAGGCCGAGGTTCCGGGCGAATCGCCTGACCGAAGCGAGCCAGCACCTCGGCATCCAGGACGTCCGTCTTGGCTAGCCGCCCGAGCGCCTTGGCGAAATCACGGGCCTGGCGCGGGTTGATCACCGCCGTTGGCAACCGTGCTCCCACCAGCGCCGCCACCACCGGCGTCTCCAAGCCGCCGGTCGCTTCCAGCACGATCAGGGTCGGCGTCCGGGCCTGCAACCAGCCCGCCAATTCCGCCAGCCCGGCGTCATCACGGGTGACCCGCAGGTGCTCGACGGTCGGCCAAGTCGCCACGTCCAAATGCCCCTTGGCGACATCGATCCCGACCCAACATTCCCGATCAAGCGAGGTCAGGGGGGCCTCCTCCAGCCGGGCGGAGACCCGTGGTTCAAGGTGGAGCGCGGTCTGGATCGCCTCTGCAACCGGGTTCTTCATCATGATGTGTTCCTCATCCCAACCTTGCACGATGCGGGTTCAAGCCCCGGCAACTGTTCGGGTTTCAGGTTCACCAAAAAACGACGTGGCGCTTCAGGCTCACACACGGGTTCTTGGCTTCCCAGAGGGGTATCGCGCTACCACGTCCACTCAACTCTACCAAACTTCAAACATACAAGGGGTTGGGATCGGTGAGGGGCATGAGCATTTTCAGGCCGGGCCGAGATTCTCACCGAACGCCTGGCCCGTCGCGGCCAGCACCGCGCGCCAGACGGGGCCGTTCAGATCCAGATGCTTTTTCTGGCTGACGAGCAGTTCGATTGGTACGTGGATGAAGAGGTCGTGCAGCAGGCCGATCACCAGACCGGTCTTGCCGGCCATGGCGGCGTGAACGGCGTTGCGGGCGAAGAAGTCGCATAGAATCGAGTCCTCGGCGTCGGCCGGGACGCTGCGGATCAAGTAACTCGGATCGAAATAACGCAGCGTGACCGGAATCCCCTCCGCCTGGAAGTAACGCTCGATGCGTTCGCGCAGGAACGGGCCGATATCCTGGAGCTTGATGTTGCCCGAGGCATCGCGCGCCGCGCCGCTGGCCGCCAGCAATTCCTGGCCAGCGCCTTCGGCCACCGCGATGAGCGCGTGCGCCCGTTTCAGAATGCGCTGCTTCAGCGCGGCGAGCAGGCCGTTTTCGCCGTCGAGTTGGAACGGCATTTCGGGGACCAGAGTGAAGTTCACGTCCTGGCTGGCCACCGTGGCGCCGGCGGCGATGAAGCCGGCGTGGCGGCCCATCAGCTTCACCAGCGCGATGCCGTTGCGGACGCTGTGCGCCTCGGTGTGGGCGCAATACAGAATTTGCGCTGCTTCCTCGACCGCCGTCAGATAGCCGAAGCTGCGCGAGACGAAAGCCACGTCGTTGTCGATGGTCTTGGGGATGCCGACCACGGCCAGAGCGTGGCCACGCCGCCGGGCCTCCTGAAACAGGTCGTTGCCGCCGCGCTGAGTGCCGTCGCCGCCGACGGTAAACAGGATATTCACACCGCGCCGGATCAGATGGTCCACGGCAATACCGACATCCACCGGACCGCGCGAGGTGCCCAGCACGGTCCCGCCATCCTTGTGGATATCGTGAACGAATTCGGGCGTCAACACGACCGGCTCCAAACCCGGCGTCGGATCGAGCCCCTGGTAGCCGCCGCGAAAACCGAGCACTTCCCGCACGCCGTAGCCATAGTGGAGTTCCAGGAACAGCGAGCGGATAACGTTGTTCAGGCCGGGGCACAGCCCGCCGCAGGTGACGATGCCGGCGCGGGTTTGCGCGGGATCGAAGAACAATCGGGCGCGCGGGCCGGCGAGTTCGAACAGCAGTTCTTCCACCGGGGGTGCGTCGGGATCGCGGATTAAATGGGAAGATACGCGGGCCTGATCGCTGATCGTGCGCCGCTGAGGAGAGGCGAAGCGGGCTTCACCGAGGACCGTGACATTCATGGGCGTAACCTCTTCCTGTTGATTCATCATGGCCTGAATGGCGATGGGTAGCGTATACGCCGCAAAACGCTCCGCGCGAATATCCACGGTAACGCGCTCAGGCTGAACGAGATCGCGCGACGGCCGCGCACAGGTTTCGATGAACGCCGGCTTCTTCTTCGCGTGGCCAGTGGATCGAGATGCAACAGGCAAGATCGACTTCGCTGGCCGGACCGGCCGTGCCGCGCGTCCGACTGCTATAAAGATACACGCAGACCCGCGCCTCGGGGCGATGCTTGAAAACTGGGGCGGCGGCTGGGATCAATGCGGTTACCTGCATGATCGGCAGGGTTTCGCACGGTTTCCACGGCATCAATACGCTTCGGAAATGAATTTGAACGGATAGTCTGGCTCCCGGTAGTCCCCGGCCTTTTGCCGCTTCGGCAGCTTGATCTTTTCACGGAAGATGTCTTCGTAGGGAACCTGGCTCAGCAGGTGGCGGATGATGTTCAGCCGCGCCTGCTTCTTATCATCGGAACGCGCGACATGCCACGGCGCCCAAGGGGTATCGGTCGCCGCGAACATCGCGTCGCGCGCCCGCGAATAGTCGTACCAGCGGTTGTAGGACTGCAAATCCATCGGCGACAGCTTCCAAGTCTTGCGGCCGTCCTCGATGCGTGCTTCGAGCCGGCGGGTCTGCTCCTCGGGGCTGACTTCGAGCCAGTATTTGATCAGGATAATGCCGGACTCGACCATCGCCTTTTCGACCAGCGGCACCATCTCCAGGAAACGCTTCACCTGTTCCTCGGCGCAGAACCCCATCACTCGCTCGACTCCGGCGCGGTTATACCAACTGCGGTCGAAGATCACCACCTCGCCGGCCGCCGGAAAGTGCCGCATATAGCGTTGGACGTACATCTGGGATTTCTCGCGCTCGGTTGGCGCCGGCAAGGCCACCACCCGGAAAACGCGCGGGCTGACCCGCTCGGTGATCGCCTTGATGGTGCCGCCCTTGCCGGCGCCATCGCGGCCCTCGAACACGACGCAGACCTTGAGCCCCTTGTGCCGGATCCACTCTTGCAGCTTGACCAGTTCGACGTGCAGGGCCTTCAGTTCCCGCTCGTAGTCCTTGGTTTTCAGTTTTTCTGGGGTCTGGGTATCGTCTTGGTCTTTTGCAACCTTGTTCTTACTCATGGCTTGCTTACTCCGGGGTTGTGGCTGGCCGCGGGCGACGACCGGCGCAGGTTGTCGATCAGGATGTAGATGCTGATCAGGAGCACCCACAGCGGGAAGACCAGTAAAATTCCCTCGATATAGCGGCTGCTGAACAGCAGCAGCAGCGCTACCGCATAGCCGAGGAACGCAATCCAGCGGGCGATGAACCCGGTGCGAAGCGCGAGGGTGGATGTGACGATCATGAAGACCCCCGCCATCTTGATCGCGTAGATGTTCATGATTTCATAGGTGATGGCGCGGGCGAAGGTGAAGGTGGCGGAGCCGAGCAACCGCTGCGGATCAGCGGTATGGGCGATGATGATCCCGCCCACCACTGCCGCCGAGAAGAATATCATGGCGAGGAACAGCAGCCCGCTGCCGAGAAAGACGGTGGCAAAAAAGCGGTCTTCCCGTTCCCCCAAGCGGTCGCGTAGCACGCCGATGAACCACAAAAAGGCAATGCCGGCGAATGGCACCAGGTTCAGCGCCAGCGCCACCGTGTTCGCACGAGTCTGAAGCCATGCCCCCGCTTCGAGCGGATCGACCGGGACCGACAGCCGGAGAAGTACGAGGCTAGTCATCAGCAGGATCGAAAAAAGGATACCGGCGATGGCGGCGGCGCGCGGCGCTTGCAAGCGCGCGGCGGTCAAGCTCTCTTCCGGTTTCATCACGCTCTCCTTGGCCATCATTGAACTCGAATGATGGGTCAGCGCCCGGTCACGGCGGCCCGCTGCTCGGGCTCAGCCCGCTGGCGGCGCGACAGACCCAAACCCTGTCGGTCTTCTCGCAGCGCCATGACCTGATCCTCGACGTCAAGAATCGAGCGCTCCACCGTCAGGTTCAGATGGTGGAGATACCGCTGCACCACTTCCTTATATTCAACCTCGGTCACGGAGTCTGCCAGACCCAGGAGCGCCGAGCGCAGCCGGCGCATCACTTGGACCGAACTGGCGCCATACTGGCGAATCTCGTCGAAAGCGAGCATCAGATAGTCCTCCCAGGTGGGCGTCGGGAAAACGAGACGAAGAGCACCCCGTTCATCCGCCACGCAGCCGGCATCCAGCGCGCGCCGACCGAGGCGGAGCAGCAAATCTTCAATCTGGTCGATAGCCTGAACCGCCGTGGTCGGGTCGTTGATGGCCGGGGAGAGGGCTCTGATGGCGATGTCCACCAAGAGTCGCAGGGGATACTTGGGATCCTGCTCGAAGGTGCGTTCTCTCGCCACCCGAATCGCTTGCCGGAGCGGGGTTTCCGCGAGCAGCGACTTGCCGCCATGCACGCGCAACAGCAGAGTGTCTTCGGTCAGAATGTCGCCGACGGCGCACTCCATCACGATCACCGCATCCGCCTCCTGAGCCTGCCGGACCAGGGCACCGATCTGGAATCGAGTAAGGGCCTTGGGCTCGCCCGAGTAGCGCAGCGTCTGGGTGACCGGGCGCAGCCGGGCCGCTTCGGCCGTTGTTTGCCACGACTCCGGCGCGGTGTCCCCTCTATCCAGGCGCGGGAACATCGCCCGAATCACCTCGCGCCCTTGCTGGCCGACGAAATGAAGCACGTTGGTAACCTGAATATCGTTCAGCCGCTGCACCAGCCGAGCAAAAACGAGCATGCTGAGGATCACCAGAACCACCACGAGTAAAGTCGAGAACAGAGGCACCTTGCCGCTTCCCCCCACGATCGATCCAGGCCAGGGTGGCGAGGGCATAAAAAAACGTAGCGGTGAACAGGCCGAGCGCATGAAACAGCACCGGGTCGCGGCCAAACCAAGCCACCAGGCGCGGTGAATAGGCCACGGCGCTGAATTGCACCATGACGAAGGCCAACGCGAACACGATGCCGGTCAGCGCCATCATGCCGGAAGCGATGGAGGACAGCGTCGCCTGGGCCGACGCGACCGACATCCCGTGGTTATAAGCGGCGAGATATTCCTGTTCTAAGCGTGGAAAAACCAAGCCGCAAGCAATGGTCACGCCCATACTTACCACCTATCAGTTCCTCATCACGGGGCAGGGGCGATAGAAGGGTGGGAAAG
>JAPUDV010000129.1:0-9827 GCA_027492875.1 Candidatus Competibacteraceae bacterium
TCGGCTGCAAATGCTTTATCGAAACCCTGGCCGAGCGGGATTTGAGGAAGCAGGGCCTGGAGGTCACCCCCACCGCCGACATCCCCTACAACCGCAGCGTGACGAAGGTCAACCCCGCCACCGGCGAGGAATACACCGTGCCGGAAGGCGTGGATCGGGGATGGAATTACCAGCCGGGGGCGAGCGTCGCCGCCGATCTGGCGCAATTCGCCAAAAACAAGGCGGCCGCCCTGGCCGGCAACGATCCTGCCGCGCAACTGGCCAAATCCTATGTAGCCGCACTGCTGAAGCATCCCCAGTTTCAACGCTTCTTCAACGGGGAATTGCAGGGAGAATATCCGCTGGCCGTGTTGGATGACGCCTTGCGTCAGGCCATGGACGCCGGGCAACCGGTGGTCGTGCTCTCGCAAGAAACCGTCGAGGCTCACCGCCATCATCCCGAAGTCGGGGCGGACGAGTATGCGCTGGCGCAGAAAATTCTCGATGAAGGGGAGCTGTACGAACAAGCGCCGGGCCGGATGGTGGCGCTGCTCAAGATCGGCGACACGCTGTATCGGGCCGCGCTGAAACGAACCGGAGATCGGGAAAAGAATTATTGGTTGACGCTGTTCTCGACCGATGAAGACAAGGCCAATCGAGAAGTGCGCGCCAAGTTCAAGCGGATTCGGTGAGCATCGCTGCGAGGGAGCCGCCCTCGCTAGCGCTCATCATCGGCCTGGGCCGAAGGCGTCGGTAGGCTACCGATCAGCGATGCTCGAAAACTTAGATACCCCAACCCCCAGGAAAATTCAACATGGCCGGCGCTTCCGCCCCCATCACCCTCGAAATCGACGACCGCGAAATCCGCGACGGCCTGAGAGCGCTCCAAGACAAACTGGGCGACCTGCGGCCGTTCTACCAGGACCTCGGCGAAGCGCTGCTCAACAGCACCCGCCGGCGCTTCGAGACCCAGACCGCGCCCCACGGCTCGCCCTGGGCGGCGCTCTCGCCGGGCTACAAGCAGCGCAAGAAGAAGCACAAGGACTTGGTCCTGACGCTGGACGGGTATCTGCGCGGCACGCTCGACTACCGGGCCACGAAAGACGAACTGCGGGTCGGCACGCCGCTGATCTACGGCGCGGCCCACCAGTTCGGCCGGCCGGAAATCCACCTGCCCGCCCGGCCGTTCCTGGGCCTGTCGGACGAGGACCGCCAAGACGCGTTGGACATCCTGGCGGAATGGCTGCAAGCCGAATGATGCGCTAACCCCGGTTTAACGCTCAACTTTTTCCCGTTTCATCCCATAAACGGGGACGTTTACGCGCCAAAATCGCCGGTTTTTGGACCGGCCGGCCGCGCGAGAGGCCGATTTAAGCCGCGCAACCCCCGCCGCCGCTACCTTACCCCTCCAAAAAATCCTTAAACGCGCCACGGCGTTTTTAAACGCGGTCTGGGGGATTGCAGGGCGGTATCCCTGCCCGGATAATCGTCCGTACCCCCGACAGGGCGTAAACCCCCCTCAAATCCGCTTTTAAAGCCCTTTAATATCCCTTTCCCCGCGCGCTGGGCATCCTGCCGCCCATGACCGCGCTCAGCCCCCTGCATATTTTCACGGTAGGCACCTGGACCGACCAGTCCGGTCGGGCGCTGACCTTCGGCGCCGCCGACCTGGCCGCCACCGCCGCCGCCTACGATCCCGCCAAGCACGAAGCGCCGCTGGTGGTGGGGCATCCCGCCACCGACGATCCCGCTTACGGCTGGGTGGCGTCGCTCCTCGCCACCGCCACCGACCTGGAGGCCACGCCGCGCCAGGTCGACACGGCCTTTGCCGAGATGGTCAACGCCGAGCGCTTCAACCGCATTTCCGCCAGCTTCTTCCTGCCCGACGCCCCGTCCAACCCGGCGCCCGGCGTGTACTACCTCAAGCACGTCGGCTTTCTCGGGGCGGCGCCGCCGGCCGTCAAGGGCTTGCGCAAGCCCAGTTTCGACCTGGCCGATTCCGAGGAGTCGGTCACCGTCGAGTTTTCCCTTCATCCATCCAGCGACGAGGCCCCCACCGTGCCCGATACCCCGAAGACCTCCCCCGGCGCCGAAGCGCCGCCCGCGCCGCCGGCCGCGCCGCCGGCCGACTTCGCCGCGCAACTGAGCGCCCTGGAAGCCAGCAACGCGGAACTGCAACGCGCGCTCGCCCGGCGCGACGCGGAAATCGCCGCCGAAAAAGCCAAGCAAATCCAGGCCGAAAACGCCGCGTTCGCCGAAACCCTCGTCCAGGAGGGCCGGCTGTTGCCGCGCGATAAAGCCGGCGTGGTCGAGTTTCTGGCCGCGATTCCCGCCGAACGGGTCATCGAGTTCGCCGACGGCGGGCAGGTCGTCAAGCCGACCGCGCGCGCCTGGCTGGACGATTTCCTGAAGCGCTTGCCGGTGCAGGTCGATTTCGGCGAGCGGACGGCCGGCGCCGCCCCCGAAGCCGGCGTGCAGTTCGCCGCTCCACCGGGCTACGACGTGGACGCCTCGCAGCTCGCGCTGCACCGAAAGGCGCTGGCCGCCGCCCGCGACAAAAACATCCCTTACGAGCAGGCGCTGCGCGCCGTGCGAGGTTAAGTCATGGCCGCTACCAGTCTGCCTTTATTGACCAAGACCTTTACCGCAAGCGGCACGATTGCGCAGGCCCGCTTTGTTACGCCCGCCGTCGCGCAAGCTGGCGCGGGCGTCAACACCCTGGGCGTCGCCAGCGTCGCCGCCGTTTCCGGCGACAAGCTCCCGGTAGTCGTTCTGGGCACCGCCGTCGTCGAAGCCGGCGCGGCGGTGAGCATCGGCGCGACGATCAAGACCGACGCGAACGGCAAAGCCATCACCTGGGCCACCTCCGGCGCAAAAGTCGCGCTGGCCCTGAGCGCGGCGTCCGCCGATGGCGACTCGATCGAAGTATTGCTTATCCCCAACGTCGCTTAAGGACTCCCCATGCCTCAGCAAACTCCTTCTCAAGCGCGCGTGATCGATCCGATCCTGACGACCGTCGCGCAGGGCTACAAAAATTCGGCGTTCATCGGCGATGCGCTGTTCCCGCCAGTCCCGGTCGGGCAACGCGGCGGCAAGGTGCTGGCGTTCGGCAAAGAGGATTTCATGCTCTACGCCACGGCGCGGGCGCCCGGCGCGAATACCAACCGGGTGCAGTACGGCTACGCCAGCAGCCCCTACGCGCTGGAGCAACACGCGCTGGAGGGACAAGTCCCCTTCGAGATGATGGAGGAGGCCCGCGCGGCGCCGGGACTGGATCAAGGGACTATTGCGGTGCGCAAGACCCAGAACATCATCGGCCTGCGCAAGGAAAAGGCCATGGCCGATCTGGCCACCGACGCCGGCAACTACCCGAGCGGCAACAAAACCACCCTCTCGGGCACGGCGCAGTGGTCGGACTACAGCAACTCCAGCCCCAGCGTCGCTATCGAGACCGCCAAGAACGCGGTGCGCGCCAAGATCGGCTTGCGCCCGAACACGGTCGTCCTGGGCGCGGCGGTGTTCTCGGTGCTGAAACTGCACCCGGCCCTGCTCGACCGGATCAAGTACACCGGCCGCGACGTGGTGACCACCGATCTGCTGGCGGCCCTGTGGGAGGTGGATCGGGTCCTGGTCGGGGAAGCGGTCTATGCCTCCGATGCCGGCGTGTTCTCCGACGTGTGGGGCAAGTTCGTGGTGGTGGCCTACACCGATACGTCGGGCATGCCGGATATGGGCGTGCCCAGCTACGGCTACACCTACCAGCTGCGCGGCTATCCCATCGTCGAGCAGCCCTACCAGGACCGCAACGCCAAGAGCTGGATCTACCCGGTGACCGACGAAGTCGCGCCGGTCATCGCCGCCAGCAGCGCCGGCTATCTGTATTCGGCGGTCGTGGCCTGACGCATGAGCTACGCCACCGTCGCCGACCTGGAGGCCGCCTTCGGGGCCGCCGAGATCGAGCAACTGCTGGGCGCGGATCGCACCGCCGACGCGGTGCTGGCCCGCGCCGACAGCGCGATCGACGGCTATCTGGCCGGCCGCTACGCCACGCCGCTGACCGCGCCGCCGCCGGTGATCGTGGCCACGGCCTGCGATCTGGCCCGCTACTGGCTCTTTGACGACGCCGCCCCCGAGCGGGTCCGCCAGGCGTACACCGACGCGGTGACCTGGCTCAAGGACGTGGCGGCGGGCAAGTTCGTGCTGGCGCTGTCCCTCGCGGCGGCCGAGACCGTCGCGGTGGGCGCTCCGGATTTTGCCGCGCCGGATCGCGTGTTCGACGCCGACACCCTGGTGGACTACTGATGCTCGACCTCTCCGCCGCCCGCGACCGCCTGGCCGCCGCCCTGTCCCCGGTGCCGGTGGCCGGCGCCGCCGATCTGGCGGCCTTGCTGGGGGGAGCGATCCGCGCCACGCCGGCCGCCTGGGTCGTGCCGCTGGCCGAATCCGGCGGCGCCAACGAGCTGATCGGCGCGCTGCACCAGCAACTGACCGTCACCGTCGGCGTGGTCGTCGCCTGCCGCAACGTCGCGGACGCGACCGGCGACGCGGCCATCGCCGAGCTGACCGACCTGCGGCGCGCCGTGCGGGAGGCGCTCCTGAACTGGACGCCCGCCGACCTGCCCGGCGGCGAGCCGTTCCGGTTCGTGCGCGGCGGCCTGCTCAGCTTCGCCAACGCCATCGTCTGGTGGCAAGACCAATTCCAAGTGCGCTACACCCTGAGGGCTGCCTGATGGCCAAGTATTTCCGCAAAAAGATCCTGCTCGCCAAGACCGAGACGACGTATGGCGCCGACCCCACGCCCACCGGCGCGGCCAACGCCATCCTCACCAAGGACCTGCAAATCGGCCTGATGCAAGGCCAGACCGTGCAGCGCGGCACCGACCGCGAGGTGCTGGGCAACGAGCTCTCCTACCACGTTGCGCCCTACACCACGCTCAGTTTCGGGGTGGAGCTGGCCGGGTCCGGCGCGGCCGGCGACGCCCCCGCCTGGGCGCCGCTGCTGTTGGCCTGCGGCTTCTCCGAAACCCTCACCCCGAGCACCGACGCGGTTTATGCGCCGATCAGCAGCGCCTTTCCCTCGGTCACGCTCTACTACCACCAGGACGGCCTGCTGCACAAAGTCACCGGCGCGCGCGGCACGGTCAAGTTCGGCCTGTCGCCCGGCAGCATCCCGACGATGACCTTCACCTTCACCGGCCTGCGCAACGCCCCCGGCGATGCCGCCCTGCCGACGCCGACCTTGACCGCCTTTCAGACCCCGGTCCCGATCACCGCCGCGGCCACGCCCACGTTTTCCCTGCACGGCTACGCGGCCACCATGGGCGGGTTCAACATCGACCTGAGCAACAACGTCACCTACCGCAACGTGGTCGGCGAAGAGTCGGTCCACATCGTGGACCGGGCGCCGAAAGGCGACGTGTCCATCGAAGAAACCGCGCTGGCCACCAAGAACTTCCACGCCATTTGCGCCGCCCACACCACCGGCGCGTTGCAGATGATCCACGGCGCCAGCGCCGGGAACATCGTCCAGATCGATGCGCCGGTGGTGCAGCTCCTGTCCCCGAGCTACGCCGACTCCAACGGCATTTTGATGCTCAACATGCAGCTGGCGTTGATCCCCGGCGCCGGCAACGACGAATTGACCCTCACCGTCCGCTAACCCGCGTTTCCCGAGGATTTCCATGGCCTTTATCGTTTCGCAGAAAGCCACCTACGCCTGGACCGTCAACGTCCACACCCCCGACCCGGCCAAGCCCGGCAAGTGGAAAACCCAGACCTTCGTCGGCCATTTCAAGAAAATGCCGGACGCGGAATTTCGCGAGCGCCTGGGCGCCCTGACCGAGAAAGACCTGGACGACACCGAGCGCTACTCGCGCGAAAACGCCTTTTTGGGCGAGTTCCTGCTGGGCTGGGAAGGCGTGAACGACGAATCCGGCCTGCCGATCCCGTTTTCGCCCGAGACCCGCGACGCCCTGCTGGACATCACCGAAGTGCGCGCCGCCCTGTTCTCGGCGCTGTTCGAGCGCAAGAAGGTCGACGCAAAAAACTAGAAGACGCCGCCCGCTGGTGGGCGCGCGGCGGGAGCGGCGGGCGGCGCGAACTCGAAGACGACCTGGCCTTTTTCGGGGTGTCCGCCCCGCCGCCGGCGGACGACTTCGAGGTGCTCCCGGAAAACTGGACCATCGTGCGCACGTTTATCCGCTGCGCGACCCAGTGGAACTACGCCGGCATGGCCGGGGTTCGGGTCGGGTTGAATTACCCCGGCGTGGACGCCGTGCTGCGTCTGGCCCTCCCCGAGGCCGAGCGGGCCGAGGTCTTCGCCGGCCTGCAAGTCATGGAATACGCCGCCGTCGCCGAACTGGCCCTGCACTCCGAACGGAACGCGAAACCCCGCCGATGAGCGAAGACCTCCAACTGCGCATCCGCATCAGCGCCGACGGCCGCGCCGCCATCGAAGGCATGCGCCAGGTCGAATCCCAGGTCGACCATCTGGGCGCGGCCGCCAAACAGGTCGGGGGGATGATCGCCGCCTATCTGTCGTTCGAGATCCTCTCGGCGGCCGTCCAGGCGCTGTTCCAGGCCGGCGCGGCCCTGCAAGACTTCCAGACCCGGTTTCAGGCGCTGGCCGGCAGCCAGCAGGCCGCCGCCGCGCAACTGGAGTACGTCGCGCAAGCGGCGCAAAAGATGGGGCTCGACCTCGGCGCCGCTCGCGAGTCTTACGCCCAGCTGCTGGCCCAGCAACAGGCCGGCGTCATCACGACGCGACAGGCGCGCGATCTGCTGGAAGGCTTCGGCCGCGCGGCGCAGATGACGGGCATTGGAGCAGAGCAAGTCAAGCAGTCCATGCTGGGGCTGTCGCAAGCGCTGAGTTCCGGCACGGTCAGCACCGAGGATTTCCGCCAGGCCGTGGACCCGCTCCCCGGACTCATGAAGCATGTGGCCGATGCCATGAACGTCAGCATCGGCGAGCTTCGAGATCGCCTGGCGAACGGCAAAATCGGCAGCGCCGATTTCGCGCAAGCGATGGTCAAGGGGCTTCAAGCGGCGGGGAAAGGCGCGCAGGACTTCGGCACGGGCCTGTCGGCGACCTGGCAGCGGGTTAAAAACGACTGGACGTTGCTGCTGGAGGCGTTCGGCGCCGCCGACTTCCTGTCGGTGCTAGAGCACAGCAGCTTCAACGACATGGCGGCCGCGATCCTCGGCACGCTGGAACAGACCCTCAAGGACGCTTCCGCCTTCATCCGATCGGGCTGGCTGTCCGATGCGCTCTCGGCGGAACTGACGTACATCGGCGGGTTTCTGGCCGGCGCGGGGGACGCCGTGGCGCGCCTGTTCGACGACGTGGCCCAGCGCGCCAAAATCGGGTGGGCGGCGTTCACCGAACCGATGCGCCCGCAACTGGACGCCCTGCAAAAAAATTTCCTCAAAGTCTTCACCGACCTGCCCGAATACGTCGCCAGCTTCACCGTCATCGCCGCCAGCAGCATCGATCAATGGATCATCGACGCCAACGCCGGCTGGGAGCAACTCAAGATCGACTTTGCCGCGGCATGGGACGCCATGCAGGGCAGCTTGAATCAAATCCTGCCCGACATGACCGCCGCCGTGGCCACCGCCGCCGCGCGAATGGCCGTCAATTTTACCGATGCCGTTGCCTCCATGGCCCGCGCCGTGGCCGAGATCCCCGGCGTGGGCGATGTCATGGTCGGCATCGTCCGGAAACTCGGGGAAGCCCGCGCCGCCGCCGTGGATTGGGCCCTCTCCGCGCAACGGGCCGCCGCCGACGTCAAGGCCGCCAACGAAGGCGTCGCCGCCGATTACGCGGCGCAACGCAAAGCGGTCCGCGACGCCGCCGACCAGCAGAAAAAAGCCAGCGAGGCCGCCGCCCAGCAAACCGTGCTGGAACAGCACGCGCGCACCGACGCGCGCGACGCGGCGCTCGCGCAAGCGCAAGCCGCCCGGCAGGCCGCCGACGAGGCCGGAAAGGGCCTCGCGGGGATCACCGAAACGCTGCGCGTCCAGAGCGCCCAAATCGCCAAAAATGCCGAGGAGTGGGCGAAGTACGTCAAAGCTCTAAAAGATCGAGACTTCGGCGCCGGGATGAACCCCGTCGAACAAGCGGCGCAAGAAGCCGGAAGGCTGGGCCAGGGGCTGTGGGCGCAAAAAGAGGGCGAGGCCCTGGCGCGACTGGCCACGGCGTACAAAGACTATACCGAGGCGCTAGCGGCCCATAACGTCGCCGCCGCCGAGGCCGCGCGCCAGAAAGCGCTGGACGCGGACGCGAGCCTGCAAAACGCGACGCGACTGGCCGCCGAAGAAGCGGCCTGGAGCCAGTTGGGGGAGCGGGTCAAGGCCGGGGCCATGAGCTACGCGCAAGCCGAGGCCGCCGCGCGCGCGGCCGGAAACGCGGCCGTGGCCAACCTGCAAAAGCAGGAGCAAGGCGCGACCGCGATGGAGACCGTCGGCCGGTTGCAGCGCGACTACGACGAGGGGCAACAAAAAGCCGCGCAAAAGGCCAGCCAATCGCTGCAAGAAAATATCGACCTCCTGCAACTCCAGCAGAAGCTGCTGTCCGGCGGCGGCGCCGACCAGCAGCGCGCGTACATGAGCGACATGATGGAGCGGTTCCACCTGACCGCCGAACAAGCGGCGGACGCGATCGTCAAGGCCGAGCGCGCCACGCAGACCCTGACCGGGGACCTCAAGGAGCAGGTTTACCAGCGCACGATCTACAACGAAATCGAGCAATCGTCGGCCAAATTCCAGGAGCGGCAGACGGCCTACCTGCGGGAGACCTCGAAGGAACTCCAGCATCAAAACGACTTGGCCCGGATGCGGGCGACGATGCAGGCCGACCTGCTCAAGGACGGCTACAGCACCGCCGGCGGCAATTTCGGCGACTTGCAATTCAAGGTCAAAATCGAAAATCAGGGGCAGGTCGAGAAGGTGTTGGCGCTGTTTAAGGACCTGTACGCCGAAATGGATAAGATCAAGGACATGGGCGGGTCGGACGACATGGTGAACGCCATGGCCGCCCGCAAGATCGCCGAATTCGACCAACAGGCGCTGGACCGCATCCGCGGGCTGACCCAGGGCCTCAAGGAACAAGCCGCCCAGCTGGCCGCCGCCGCGCCGTCGTGGTCCGAGTTGACCGGCGCGATGGACGACGGGAACCGCGTCCGGGAAACCGCCGCCGCGCTCGGTCGAGAAGTCGTGCTCGGCATGACCGCCGAGGCCGCCGCCGCAAAAGACGCGGCCATCGGACAAGCCGCGCACACCGACGCCACGCAACGCTACATCGCCATCGCAAAAGAGGCCGCCGGGTATTACAAAGACGCGCTCTCGCCGATGGAAAAATACGGCGAGCAGATCAAGCGCATCGACGACATCGAGCGGGACGCGAGGCAGCACAAGGAGGAGTTCATGCGCGTCAACAAGATGAGCGAGCAGCAGTGGGAGCAGTTTCTCAAAGGGCTGGACGCCGGGCGGATCAAGGCCGCACAAACCGCCGCCGCCGCCGACCCGATGGCGAAAGCCTTCCAGCAAGCGGCCGAAAATATCTACAACGCCTGGTCCGGGCTGTTCGAAAGCCTCTTTACCGGCGCGACCGATTCGTTTCGCGCCTTCGCCGCCCAGATCGAAACGCTGTTCCTGAAGCTGCTGGCCCAACTGGCCGCCGCCGCGCTGGCCAAGCCGATCCTGTTGCCGGTGATCCAGTTGTTGGGCGGGTCGATCGGGCTGGGGCAAGGCGAAATCGCCGCCGTCGCCAACAACTTGTTCGGCGCGGGATCGATGGCGCCGGGGGCGAGCGGGATCGGCGGGGTCGGCAACATCGGCTCGCTGCTGTC
>JAPUDV010000129.1:9927-23467 GCA_027492875.1 Candidatus Competibacteraceae bacterium
GCCTGGTCGGCGGCGCCATCGGCGGCCTGGGCTCGCTGCTGGGCGGCGCCTTCGGCGCCGGGCTGAGCGCGGGCGGCTCGCTGATGTCCGGCATGGGGCTGCTGTCGGGCGGCGCCTCGGCGCTGGGCGTCGCCACCAACGGGATGGTCGGCGCCGGGGTGAGCGCCGGGATGATCGCCTCCACGGTGATCCCGGTGGTCGGCGCGGTGGTCGCGGCCCTGATCGCCAGCGGCGTGTTCGACAAGACCCCGCATCCGTCCAGCGTCGCTATCGCCGGGGTGCAGACCGAGGGCAGCGGGTCGCACGTCGGCTATCGGGGCAAAGGCGATTGGATCGTCGGCGATTCGGGGATGGGTTTCGGTTACGCCTACGGCCACGCCGACCCGAAGGGCGCGCAAGAGCTGCGCGACGGCCTGATGAAGATCGATGCGGCGCTGGCGCAGATCATCCCGACGGCCGACATGGCCGACGTCGCGCTCGGGCAGTACGGGCAGACCGCCGAGGGCTTCATCGCCGGGCTGCAAAACGCCGACGATTCGTCGTGGCGCTACGTGGACAGCATGGACGAAGTGATGGCGTGGTTCGTCAAGGACTGGGTCGAAGCGGCGGCGGCGCAAGGCGCGGTATCGACGCAAATCAACACCGTCATCCAGGCCATGGCCGGCAGCGCGGAAGACCTGATGAAGGGTCTGGGCGGGCTGTTGCAAGTCGGCGCCTACGTCGCCGCCGATCCGCTCCGGGATTTCGAGACGGCGCTGGCCAGCGCGAACCAGACCGCTTCGCAAGCGCTGGCCGCGATGCGCCAGAATCTGGGCGATCTGGCGCGGGCGTTCGACGGAACCAGCGCCCACGCCGAACAACTGGGCGCGGCCTCGGCGCAGCTCTACCAGGCCGAACTGGCGATGATCGAGCACATTCGCGGCCTGGTGCAGGGTCTGGCCGGCACGTTCGGGGACAGCATCGAGCAGATCCGGCTCGGGCTGATGAGCGACACGGAAAAGTTCGATTACTACATGCAGCAGGCGCAAGCCGCGCAACAGGCGATGGCCGAAGCCACCGATCCCGATCAGATTGCGCGGTTGGCGGAACAGGCCCGGCAAGCGGCGATGGAGGCGTACCAGTTGGCCACCGCCGCGCTGGGGCCGGACGCCACCGACGAACAGCGCGCCGCCCTGGCCCAGCAGTTCACCGATTTCCTGGCCGCCACCCAGCAGCAAGCCACCGATCAACTCGACGCCGCCGAACAGCAGGTCGTCGATCAGCACCGCGAAACCGCGCAAATCCTGCAAGACGCGCTGCAAGAGGCCGCCGATGCCGCCGCGCAAGCGCTGGAAGAGGCCGGGAAGACCGCCGCCAGCGCGATCGGCAGCGCGGCGGACGTCATGGCCGCCGCGCTGGCCGCCGCGCTGTCCGCCGGCACGCCCAGGACCGGCGCGGCGGATGCCGCGGGCGGCATGGCCGAGGGCGGCTGGGTCGGCGGGCGCTGGAACGGGCAGTCCGGGATCGCCGGCGACACGGTGCTGACCGCGCTCACCCCCGGCGAAGCCGTGATTCCCCGCGCTCAAGCCCAGCGCCACGCCCATCTCATCAATAGCCTGATTCGAGACGACGTGCGCTATGCCGCCACCGGCGTGGCGACCCCCGAAACGCCGGAGCCGATGGACAGCCAAATCAACACCGCCGCGCGCGGCGGCGGCGGCGGAAGCGGCGCCAGCCCCGAGGACCTGGCCGCGCAACTGGCCGACTTCATGCAAGGCATCGGCCGCGCGCTGCGCGACCTGAGCGCCACCGATTACGCCAAACAGATCAACGGCATTAACGACGCGCTGGCAGACAACCTCAAGCGCGCCGCCGAACTGGGCGCGAGCGAGGAGCAACTGGCCGCGATTCGCGAGCTGGCGCAAAAGCAGATCGAAGCGTTGGACGCCCAGCGCGCCGCCGATCTGGCCGACCTGATGCGGTCCTACGAGGACGCCGCCGCCGGTTACACCCCCCTCCAACAGGCGTTATTGGACAATCAACGGCAAATCGACGCGGCGGTGGAAAAGGCGAAGGGGCTGGGCGCGAGCGAGGAACAGCTCGCGCTCATTCGCGCCCAGGGCGAACGGGCCGCCCAAAAACTGCAAGACCAGCAGGCCGCCAATCTGGCCGACCTGATGCAGCGCTACGAAGATGCGGCGGCCGGTTACACCCCGCTGCAACAGGCCCTGCTGGACAACCAGCGCCAGACCGATAAAGCCGTCGAGCAGGCGAAGGGGCTGGGCGCGAGCGAGGAACAACTGGCCCTCATCCGCGAGGTCGGCGCGCAGAACGCCCAGCAGCTCCAAGACCAGCAGGCCGCGCAACTGGCCGACCTGATGCGGTCCTACGAAGATGCCGCCGCCGGTTACACGCCGCTGCAACAGGCGTTATTGGACAATCAACGGCAAATCGACGCGGCGGTGGAAAAGGCGCAAGGGTTGGGCGCGAGCGAGGAACAGCTCGCGCTCATTCGCGCCCAGGGCGCAAAAAAGGCAGCGGACCTGGCGGCCGCCGAGCAGCAGAAGATCGACGACTTCAACGCCGGCATGGCCGATCAGTTGGCCGCGTTCGACCGCGGCGACGCCGAGCAGGCGTTGGCCGATCTTCAAAAGTGGTACGACGATCAGCGCCGGCAAGCCGAGGATTTGGGCGCGGACGTGACCCAGATCGACGCGCTCTACGCCCGCAAGCGCATCGACCTGGCGGAACGGGCCCAGCAAGAAGCCCTGCAAGCCTATCGGGAAGGCGTCGCCGAGGCGATCCGCTTGCACGACGAACTGACCGCCGCCATCACCCAGACCCGGCAGTCCGGCGCGCAGGCCATGCTGGGGATTCGCCGCCAGCAACCGGGCTGGAACGAAGCGGCCTACCAGGCCGGAGAAGTCGAGGATCTGCGCAAGCGGTTGCGGGCCGAGACCGACCCGACAAAACAAGTCGAGCTGATCCGCCAACTGCAAGAAGCCATCGGCGCGCGCTATCAGGCCGAGGTCGAAGCCATCAACGCCACCAGCTCCGCGAGCCAGACCAAGAGCGACCTGGAAATCCGCAACGCCGAACGCACCCGCGCCATCGTCGAGAACATCCGCAAGTACCTGGACGGCCTGAACCTGTCGCAACTGTCGCCGCTCACCCCGACGCAGCGCCTGAACGAGGCCGCCCAGCAGTATCAGGCCCTGCTGGCCCGCGCCCAGGCCGGCGACGCCACCGCCGGCGACCAGATCACCCAGGCCGCCGACGCGTACTTGCAAGAGGCGCGCTCCTACTACGCCAGCAGCGGGGCGTACACCGCGATCTTCGATCAAATCCGGCAGCAACTGGAAAGCCTGGCCGGCGTGTCGTTCGCCGATCCGGTCCAAACCGAGGCCGAATACCGCGCCACCACGGTCGATCTGCAAACCCAGTCGGTGGACTTGCAAGCCCAGATCGCCGACGCGCAGGCGTCGGCGCTGTCCGAGCTGGCGGCGCTGGACGACGTGCTGACGTCGCTGCAAGACGACGCCGACAGCCAACTGACCGACACCATCGCCGGGCTCGAAGAAACCTTGCACGAAGAGACCGACCGGAACATCGCCGCCATCGCCGAGCAAAGCGACAAGAACGCCGCCGCCGTGACCGCCGCGCTGGAGCGACTGGGCGCGGACAACGAGACCGCGCTGCAAGACAACGCGACGGCCGTCGCCGCCAGCATGGGCACGATCATGACCGCCCTGCTCGACCAACTGATCGAGCGGATCAACGCCAACGGCGCCCGCCAGGCCGATACCCGACGGGTCGCCTGAGGCCGCCACCCCGCCACCCCGCCACCGACGAGAGAAACGCCCATGGATCTCAGCACCAAACACCGCGACGCCCGCATCGCCGCCTCCCGCATCCCGGCGCTGTCCGCCAGCCTGGCGCTGCTCGAACGGGAAAACCCGAACCCGGCCCGCATCGATTTCTACTCGGCCCCCGTTCCGACCCCCGGCGCCGCGCCCGCCGGCGCTCGCGTGGTGTCCATCCCGCTCGACCACGCGGCCGGGATCGTCGATACCGACCTGGTCCAGATCCGGTTGACCGTGCCCTTGGAGGCGCAAATCGACGGCGCCAACCCCAGCACCGGCACCACGGTGACTTGGGCGCGGATCGTGGACGGCGACGGCGACTGGTTCGCCGATTGCTCCGTGTCCGACGGGGCGGGCGCCGGAGAAATCAAGCTACAGACCACGCTGCTCTACGACGGCGCGTACTGCCGGCTGACCAGCGCCATCGTGCAGGGGTAAGCATGAGCGGGTATACGTGGAACCCCGACGACAGATCGGCTGCCATCGCCTTGTCCGGCAACAACCTGATCGCGACGGCGCTGGTGGCGAGCGGCGAATATGCGGTGCGCGCCACCGCGCCGCGCGCGGCCGGAAAGTGGTACTTCGAGGTGCTGTTGGGCAGCGCGTGTTCGTCGGGAACGTCGTTTCAAATCGGACTCATGACGGCATCGGCGAGTCTCGCCACGGGGGTCGGCAAGCCAACCGGGTGCGCCGCCTACGATTTGCGCGGCTATACCTATTTGGCCAACAGTTACGCTTCGGGTCGCCCGACCGCGGCGACAAACGACGTCATCGGCGTCGCGTGGGATAGCGTGGCCGGAAAAATCTGGTGGTCGAAAAACAACGCCTGGATGCTGTCCGGCGATCCGGCCGCCGGAACCAATCCGGTCTACGCCAATGCGGTTTTGACCGCCTCGCTATTCCCGGCGGTCAGTTTTTACGGCCCCGCCGCCACGGCGGGAGTCAGCGCGCTGATCGGCCAACTCAATCCGGGCGGTCTGTCGTATGCGCCGCCTGCCGGGTTTAGCGCTTACGGGCCGCCCTTGATCACCCTCGGCAGTCATTTGACGATTTCCGGCAACGGCGCGGGCCACGCGGTGGCGATCCTCGACGCGACGACGAAAGCGCTGGTGCAGACCGCCACGCCCGCCGCCGACGGGTCCTGGTCCGCCGCCGTGACCGCCGGCAACTACTACGTGCTGTACTTCGGCGCCGGCTGCCAGCCCGTGGCCCACGGCCCGTACACCGTGTCCTGACATGGCGTACACCCCGCCGTCCCCGTCGTCCGCCGTCGTCCTGAGCGGGTCCGCCTACGCCCCGCCCACGCTCGCCACCTCGATCGTCCTGGGCGCGCCCGAGGCCAGCGGCACGCTCTGGGCCAACCTGCCCATCGACCCGCCGCTCTCTCTGGCGGCGAGCGTCCGTCTCGTTCTCGCGCCCGCACTGGCCGCCACCCTGCCCGCGCCCGAGATCCCGCTGACGCTGGCGGCGAGCGCGAGCCCGGTGCTGACGGTATCCCTGGCGGGCGATCTGCCCGCGCCCGAGATCCCGCTGACGCTGGCGGCGACGATCCGCCCGGATGTCGTGGGCGCGCTGTCCGCGAGCCTGCCGGGGCCGGTTCCGGCCGACCTGCCGCTCGCGCTGAGCGCGGCGGGGACGGTCGGCGCGGACAGCGCCGCGTTCGCCGCCTGGCTGGACCAGCCGTCGGCCCGCCGCTGCCTGCTGGCCGAAATCCGGCACGCCGCCGGCACGCTGTACGCCTCGAATCTGGGCTACATCTCCGGCCCGTCCGACGCGCCCGCCAATATCCCGTACCCCGCCTGGCTGGTCGGCGCGCCCACGCTGTCCGAGTCGCTGCTCGGGGACGAACGGCCCGGCGCTTTGGACCTGTACAACGACGGCGCTTTGGACGCGGAATTGGACCGGGCCTACGCCGGCTGGCCGCTGACGCTCTACCTCGGCGATCCGAGTTGGCCGCGCGCCGACTTTCGCCCCGTCCTGGCCGCGACGGTCAACGATTTGTCCGCGCCGTCACCGGACAAGCTCAGCTTCGGCCTGCGCGACCGTCGCGAGCGCTTGAAGGTGGCGATCAGCGCCGCCAAGCTGGCCGACGACCGGGCCGTGCCGATCAGCCTGGGCCAGCCGTTCAACGTCGAGCCGCCGCTGACCGATGCCGCGAACCTGATTTACACGGTTCATTCCGGCGCGGTCAGCGCGATTTCGGCGGTGCGCGATAACGGCGTGGCCGTGAGCTACACCCCCAATGCGGGCGCCGGCACCTTCGCGTTGGTGGCCGCGCCCGCCGGGCGGATCACCGCCGACGTTGCCGGTCCCGCGACTTACGGACACGACACCGCCGGGCTGATCGAATGGCTGGCGCGGGCGGCGGGGTTGGGCGACGACGACTTGGACGCGGCCAATCTGGCGGCCTTCGCCAACGCGGCGACGGTCGGCTGGCACGGCGCCGGCGACGCCGAGGCGTGGAGCGCGATCCAGGCCCTGGCCTCGGCGGCCGGCGCGGCGGTGACCTTCACGCCCGAGGGGAAGCTGCAACTTTATCGGCTGACCGAACCGGCCTCGACCGCCGATCGCGAACTGTCTGCGGATCTGATCGAAGCCGGCAGCCTGAAAGTGGCGACGCTGGAGCCGCCCTACGACTCGGTGGCGCTGACCTACGCCCGAAACTGGACCCCGCAAGCCGACGGGCTGGCCGGATCGGTCTCGACCGCGAATCGGGACTTGTACAGCCGGGAATCCCAGACCGTCACCGCCTCGAACGCCTTGCGCGCCACCTGGCCGTTGGCCGAACAGCCCACGGTGGACAGCTTCTTTACCGGCGCGACCGACGCCCGAACGGAAGCCGACCGCCGCGCGGCGTTGCGCGCCGTCCCGCGCCGCATCCTGACCGCGACCGCGCTGACCCCCGCCTGGACCTGGCGGCTCGGTCAGACCGTGCGCGTCACCCATCCCCGCTACGGCCTGGCGAGCGGCAAAAACTTCGTGTTGATCCGCAAGACGTGGGCGCTGTCCACCGTGCGGGTCACCCTCGATTTGTGGGGCTGAACCATGAACCTCAAGATGCTGGTCGCCAACGACCTCGACCGCGCCGCGCTGCTCGCCAGCCCCGCCCTGGTGGCGACGTTGCCGGCCACGAACTTGCAACGGGCGCGGCGCGATGCCGTCGCGCGTTCGACCAGCGCGGCCGATCAGGCGATTTACGCGACGTGGCCCGATGCCGTGGCGGTCGATGCGCTGGGCCTGTGGGGCCACAACCTCACCTCCTCGGGAACGTGGCGGGCGCGGCTGTACGCCGCCGCCGACGCGACCGGCAGCCCGCTGTACGATTCGGGCGCGCGCGCCGCCCTGCCCGCCAAGGCGCTCGGCGACTTGGGCTGGGGCCTCGACCCGCTGGGGGCCGCGTGGCCGATGGCCGGCAGTACGCCCCACGCCGTGCTGTGGCTGGACGCGCCGTATCTCGCCCGCAGCGCCCGCTTCGATCTGAGCGACGCCGCCAACCCCGCCGGCTACCTCGAAGCCCAGCGGCTGTACGTCGGGCGGGCCTTCGCGCCGGCGGTCAATTTCGACTGGGGCGCGAAGCTGGCCTACCAGGACGATAGCGCCTTTACCCGCTCCGAGCGCGGTTCGCTGTTCGTCGCCGCCGGCCCGCGCTACCGCAAGCTGACGTTCGCGCTCGGATGGCTGACCGACGCCGAAGCGTTGCGCCTGGGCGAAGAGATCGGCGCGGCCGGGAAGGCGGGCGACGTGCTGATTTCGCTGTATCCCGCCGACCCGAGTCCGGGGCGCCGTTTGCAGTACACCCTGGCCGCGCGCCTGGACGGGCTGCCCGAATTTTCGAGCGCCCACCCCCACATCAACGCCACCTCGATCACGGTGCAGGAGATTTAGACGATGGCCGACTGGTCCGACATCGAACACGCGGCGGGCGATACCGATTACATCGCCCACCTGAACACCCTCGTCAGCCGCTCCCAAGCGGTGGCGACCGAAGTCGAAACCGCGCGCGGCGGCGCGGCGAACCTGGACGCGCGGCTGGACGGGCTGCTGGATGCGAGCGCCGGGTTGCCGGCCGACCTGGCCGCGAACGGGCACAAGATCACCGGCCTGGCCGACCCGGTAAACGGTCAGGACGCCGCGACCAAGGCCTGGGCCAACGCGCTGCTGGTCGGCGGGGGCAGCCCGGCGTCGATCCCGATCACCGGACTGGGCGCGGGCGCGGCCACCGCCAGTCAGCTCGTGCGCATCAACGGCGCCGGCACGGCGCCCGAGGGCGTCAGTCCGTCCGGTCTGGCGGTCACCGGCTTCGGGGTGGGCGGCCTGAGCGCCCTGCAACTGCTGCGGGCCAACGGCGCCGGCACGGCGCTGGAGGGGGTCAGTCCGTCCGGTCTGGCGGTCACCGGCTTCGGGGTGGGCGGCCTGAGCGCCCTGCAACTGCTGCGGGCCAACGGCGCCGGCACGGCGCTGGAAGGCTATACCCTCAGCGTCCCCGCGTTCTCGCAGAAATCCAAGAGCGGCGCCTACACGGCGGTGGCCGCCGATAGCGGGGTGCTGTTGCGCCTGACCGGGACCTGGACGCTGGCCTTTCAGGCCGCGGCGACTCTGGCCGATGGCTGGTGGGCGTATCTGAGCAACGAGGGCAGCGGCGACATCGCCCTGGACCCGAACGGGGCCGAAACCATCGATGGGCTGGCCAGTTTCGTCATGTACCCCGGCGAAGCCCGGCTGGTGTTCTGCACCGGAACGGCCCTGAAGTCGCTCGTGCTGTCGCCGTTTTATCGGGAGTTTGCCAGCAGCGGTACCTTCACTAAGCCCCCCGGTTACCGGCAGTTCGCCGGGATGATCTGGGGCGGCGGCGGGAGCGGGGGCCGGAATCTCTCCAGTAAAATTGCCGGCGGCGGCGGCGGCGGCGGCTGTACGCCGTTCGCCGTGCCGGCGGCGGCCGTCGGCACGACGGAGACCGTGACGGTCGGCGCGGGCGGGGCGGCCGTGGCCAATCCCAGCTATACCGACGGCAACGCCGGCGGCAATAGCAGCTTCGGGACGCTGGTCGTCGGGTATGGCGGCGGGGCGGGGGGCGGAAACGCGGGAACCACCGATTGCAGCACCGGCGGCGGCGGCGGCGTGTTGAGCGCGGGCACCCTCACGGCCGGCGGCGAGCCGGCCGGGGCGACCGTGGCCACCGATCAAAAAGGCTTCGGCGGCGCCATCGGCGGCGGGGTGGCCGGCGAGGGGGTGACGATCTACGGGGGCGGCTGGAAAACGCTGTTCGGCGGCGGCAGCGGCGGGCGGGGCGCGAGCTCGAACAGCGCCGGCGGGAGTAGCGTGCTCGGCGGCGCGGGCGGCGCGGGCCTTTTTGCCAGCGGCGGGTCGAATGCGTCGAACGGCGCGGCGCCGGGGGGCGGGGGCGGGGGCAGGTCCTACAGTACGACCTACACGGGCAGTTCGGGCGCCGGTGCGGCGGGCGCGTTAAGAATCTGGGGGGTGGCGTGATGGCGCGGTATGCAGTGGTACAAAACGACGTGGTGGCCAACGTGGCCGAGGCGGACGCGGCGACGGCGCAGGCGCTGGGCTGGATCGAGGCGGGGGAGGCCCAGATCGGCTGGCCGGTGGTCGGGGGGGTCCCGGTCGCGCCGGCGCCGGACTTGACCGCGCGCCGGGCGGCGCGGCTCCAGGAGCTGGCGGCCTATCGCTATGCGGTGGAAACCGGCGGGATCGCGGTCGGCGGCGCGGCCATCGCCACGGATCGCGCCTCGCAAGCGCTGGTCAACGGGGCGTATAGCTATACCCTGTTGAATCCGGCGGCGCTGATCGACTGGAAAACCGCCGGCGGGGGCTGGGTGCAGATCGATGCCACGACCCTCGCCGGGATCGCCGGCGCGGTGGCGGCCCACGTCCAGGCGTGTTTCAGCGCCGAACGCGCTCATGCCGAGGCGCTGGCGGCGCTAACCACCGTGGGCGAGGTGGACGACTACGACCTGAGCACGGGGTGGGGGTGATCGACGCCATCGAGAGCTGGAGCATCGGCTCGGGCGTCCAGGCCCAGAACTGGAGCAGTTCCAGCACGCCGATTAAAGCCCCGTTTATCGTGCCTTCAATAGCCCCCTAAAGAGGTCGCATGGTTTGATAATCAAACCATCTAGCTGTTAATAATCAAACCATGCGACGCTTTACACGCACCACGGCAAGCTGATAGAGATCAAGTAACACGCGCAACTCATTGAAAATACTGGTGGGCCGTGTGCGGTTCGAACGCACGACCAACAGATTAAAAGTCTGCTGCTCTACCGACTGAGCTAACGGCCCTGAAAGGGGCTGACAATGTTACAAAATTCCACCGAATTCGCAAGTCTCAATTGCCGGATGCAGCAATTCTCATTTTGGCGATGACTCGTCAGAGTAACCGGGCTACCTTGATCGGGCGTGCCGGAGTGAGCGTATCGTTTGCTCCCTTTATCTCGACGTTGGACGACATCACGCAGCGGATCCAGAACACATTCGCACAACTTACCCGATCCACGCCGAGGGAAGAACACCCGCCACATGCTGGTGGACACGGGGGATTGAGCGCCTTCTCGGTGTTCTTCATAGGGTCCGTGCCTGAGCCGGCAAGCAGCGGCTCCGCCGGCACACTCAAGCCCGGTCCACTAGTGCAAGGACTGCAGGCGCCGCTCGGCAAGATGGGCTGCCTGGGTGTTGGGATAAGCCTGCACCAGCTTCTGCAGCACCTCCCGCGCCCGATTGGCCTCACCCGCCTCTCCGTAGAGATAGCCCAGCTTGAGCAGCGCATCCGGTAGCCGCGCGCTTTCTGGATAACGAACCCCCAGATTGATAAACGCATCCTTGGCCGCACCGTAATCCCGACCGAGATAGTACGACTCACCCAGCCAATATTGCGCATCGCCCGCCTGGTCGCTGTTTGGATATGCGCTCAGGAACCGCTGGAATCCAGCGATAGCCCGCGCGTGACGGCCCTCGCGCAACTCGCCCAGCGCCGCCTCGAAATCGGTTTGCGCGGTTCCGGTCGCTGTCGGGGGCATCGTTCGAGCGACGGGCGGCGCTGGCGGGGCTGGTTGGCCGTGGGTGGCGGGCGGCGTCTCCGCTTGCGGCGGGATGGCGGCCCCTGGCGGAGCGGTGGGCGGCGCATAACCTCGCGAGCTTTCCTGCTGCAGTTGATCGAACCGATAGCGGTAGATCTCCAACTCCCCACGGATTTGTCGGACCTCTGCTTCCAACTGCTCGATCCGCTGCAACAATTCCAGCGTCAGCGTGCTATCCGGCGCGTTCTGGGCGCGGCCGGCGCCGGGCAGCGCCAAGCTGCCCAACACCCACAACGCCAGCCACGGAAAACGGAGTCTGGACATGAGCGTGCGCCTTTCAGTAGATGATTTCCACGCGCCGGTTCAACGCATAGCTGCGCTCGTCGTGTCCGGGCGCGGCCGGCCGTTCCTCGCCAAAGCTGACGACCCGGATCTGCTGAGGCGAAACACCCATGGCAATCATGGTCTGACGCACTGCGTTGGCGCGGCGCTCGCCGAGGGCGATGTTGTACTCGCGGCTGCCACGCTCGTCGGTATGCCCTTCCAACTGCGTGACAATCTGCGGGTTTTTGGATAGGGAACGCGCGTTATTTTCGATGATCGTCCGGCTTTCGGGCACGATATCCGTGCTGTCGTAGCTGAAATAGACGATGCGGTCGGCTGAGGCGGCCGCAGCGCCACCCCCTACACCGGCGACGGCTTGACTGGGTTGCCCGCCGGCTTGGGCGGTGACGGCGGCGCCGCTGGTACCGTAGGTATCGTAGGTATCGAGGCTCGGCGCTTGACCGTAGGGATAGCTGTACACTTCCTGCCCCGGTTGGGCCGTGATCCCCGGTTGGGCGGTTGCATCCGGCTGAGCGCCCGCCGTCTGCTCCTGGCCGGTGTTCTCACCGGTCGCGGCGCAACTGGCCAGCAGTACAAGCGCGGCGGCGGCAATTAAAATACGAATGAAATTTTGCATCACAGATTCCTCCCTCAGCTTTGGTCAACAACATCGAAATCATCGGCCGTAAGGCGCCCAGGCGGCGTCGCGCGCGTTGCCTCGCAAGGCGATCTCCTGCGAGGCGCCGCCGTCCACCGATACCGTCGCCACGCCACGGCCGTTGGAATAAATAATGGTCTTGCCGTTCGGCGCAAAACTGGGTGACTCGTCCAGTCCACCGGAGGTCAAGACCCGGAACTGGCGCGTCTGCAAATCCAGCACGGCAATGTAAAAGCGACCGCCGCGTCGATGCACCATCGCAATATAGCGACCGTCGGGCGAAACCGTCGGGCGCGCGTTGTAGTCACCCTGAAAGGTTAGCCGCTGGGGCGAGCCGCCACCGGGGCCGATCCGGTAAAGCTGCGGCGAACCGCCCCGATCCGAGGTAAACACGATACTACCGTCGGGCAGCCAGACCGCTTCGGTATCGATGGAACTGCTGCTGGTGAGGCGGACCGGATGCTGGCTGGCCAAATCGAGGGCATAGATTTCCGGGTTGCCGTCCTGGGATAGCGTGAACGCTAGCCGCCGACCGTCCGGCGACCAGGACGGAGCACCGTTGATGCCAGGAGCAGCCGACACCGAGCGACGGGCGCCGCTATAGACATCCTGGACGATAATTTGCGACCGGCGTCCTTCGAAAGACACATAAGCCAGCCGGGAGCCCTCCGGCGACCAAGCCGGCGACATGATTGGCTGGCTGGAGCGCAGAATGACTTGAGAGTTCTGCCCGTCGGCGTCGGCGACCACCAGATAATAGGCCCCGCGGCCGAAAGCCACATAGGCGATGCGCGTCCCGGCCAGCCCCTTTTCGCTGGTGAGCTTTTCGTAAATCAGGTCGCTGATGCGGTGAGCCACCGCTCGCAACTGGTTCGCCGGCACGTCGAAGGACAGATTCAATAACTGGCTACCCTGTGCGCCGGTTAGTTGAAACTGCACGATATAACCGCGAGAACCGCCGGGAGTGGCCTGTCCGGCGACAGCGTAATCGGCTCGAACCCCTGGAAGCTGCGGCACGAATTTGCCGGTTCGTTTCAGGTCGGCGGCAACGGTGCCGGCGATATCCTCGGGCGCCCCTCCACTGAAGGGTGCGATGACGATGGGAATACCGCTGCCTCCAACTCCCTTGGTGATATCCAGGGTTATTTGGGCGTGAACGGTGCCAACGCCCAGCCAGCATACGGTCAATGCAATGATTTTGAAAAATAATTTCAAGGATCAATCTCCCCTTGGAACTGACAAACCCGCAGACTTTACCGATATCGGACTCAGAGGCGTTTTTGTACGGCCTCTTAATTGGAATCCATGGGACTGAATTTTATCCTCAGCGATTCCCTGGCAAGGATAGACGCTTGGTCCGTCCTGCCGGGCATGGGCAACGGCGAAGCTCTGCGAACCGCCGCCATCGCGGAATTATCGAACAGCGGATCGCCGCTACTTCTAACCACCTTAACCTGGGTGACCACTCCCGAGCTGGCGACGGTCACAAGCAACTCACAATTCAAGCCGACATGACTGTTCGGCGGAGGGTTCCACTGTCGTTTTACATAGGGCTGGATGACCGATCTGGCAAAGTTGCCAGCGGCCTCCCTGGCTGCCAGCTCCAAAGCCAGTTTGCGGGCCTCTTCCGCTTTTCTTCTGGCGTCTTCTTCCTCGGCCTTGCGTTTGGCCTCCGCCGCCGC
>JAPUDV010000129.1:23567-38924 GCA_027492875.1 Candidatus Competibacteraceae bacterium
CTGCTTCGCGTTGCTCTTCGGCTTTTTGCCTGGCCTCTTCCACCTTGCGCCGCTCTTCGGCGTTGCGGCGGGTTTCTTCCTCCCGCTGGTGGCGAAGTTCCGCTTGCCGCCGCTCTTCGGCCTCTCTCGCCGCTTGCGTCAGTTTGGCCTGCCGTTCGACTTCGGCGCGTTGCCGGTGGCGCTCTTCCTCCGCCAAACGATCCAATTCTTCACGGATCGCGACTTCGTCCACCACCTCGGCCGGAATCGGTTCGATCTCGGCCTGCTCGGGATGCAGCGCATCCGTGATATTCAGATTCAGCAGTAAAAATAGGCCGATGAAAATATGGATGGCGACGGTGATCACCGTCGCCACGAGATCCTGATGTTTTTCTCCTCGCCCGGCTTGCATCAACCGTGGTTACCGCTGGCCTGCGGGTTGGTCCGGAGGCGCCGTGGACAAGCCGACTTTGACCGCGCCGGCGTTGCGCAGCGCGGTCATGCCCCGGATGACCTGGTCGTATTTGACTTCCCGGTCGGCGCGCACCAGGACCGGCGGTTGTGGCTTGCGCGCCATCAGTTCCGCAATGCTTTGAAGCCGCGGTTCCAAGGTGTCGCAATTCACTGGTTGCGCCTTTTCTGCGCCAACTCCCAGATAACAAGCGCCGTCCTTCTGCACCGACAGCACCACCACTTCAGACGCTCGATCACGGTCGTTCAACGGTTCCGCCGGCGCCTTGGGCAAATCTACTTCCACCCCCTGATTGAGCAGCGGCGCGGTGACCATGAAAATGACCAGCAACACCAGCATGACGTCGATGTAGGGAACAATGTTGATTTCCGCCTTCAGGCGGCCGTGCGAACTGCGTCGTGCCATGACGTGTCAACCCTGGGCCGCCGGGGCGCGGGCGGCCTCGGCGTAACTTTTGCGCAGGTGGTAGGACTGCCGTTGGAGGATATTGGAAAACTCCTCCATAAAGGTTTCGTAGCGGTTGGCCAACCGGTCGACCTCATGCGCGTAGCGGTTGTAGAAAATAACTGCGGGGATGGCCGCGAACAGGCCCATCGCGGTCGCGACCAACGCCTCGGCGATACCCGGCGCCACCTGCGCCAGCGTGGCCTGCTGCACCATTCCCAGCGCCCGGAATGCGTTCATGATGCCCCAGACCGTGCCGAACAGGCCGATATACGGGCTGGTGGAGCCCGTCGTCGCCAGCAGCGACAAATAGACCTCCAGATCGTCCAACTCGCGCGAGCCGGCCGCCCGCATCGCCCGCCGCGCGCCGCTGACCACCGACTCCGGGTCCATGGTCGGCTGGGCGCGCAAGCGCAGGAATTCCTGAAAACCCGCCAGAAAAATCGCTTCCATCCCCCAAACGATTTCCTTCTGGCGGCCGATGCGGGCGTACAGCGAGGCCAGATCGATCCCCGACCAGAAATCATCCTCAAACCGGTCCGCCGCGCGCCGCGCCGAACCCAGCACCATGCCCTTCTTGACGATCACCCACCACGAACTCAGCGAAATCAGCCCCAGCCCCAGCAGGACCAGTTGCACGATCAGGCTGGCGTTGGCGATCAGGCTCCAGAACGACAAATCATGGGTCACCTACAATCCCCCTCATCAACTGCCGGGGCAAGCGGCACGCCCGGAAGTTCTCCGCATCGATACAGGCCACCTTGACCCGCGCACCGCATAATACTTCGGTGGAACCCGCCCGGTGGATGCTCTGGGCGAAGGTGAGGCTAGCGCCGCCCGCGTCCGCGATCCGACTGATTACTTCCAGCAGATCGTTGAACCGGGCCGGCCGATGATAGTCCACACTCAGCGTCCGCACCGCGAACAGCACCTGTTGGTCGCGCAGCAGCGCGTCCTGTTCAAAACCGCGGGCACGCAACCATTCGGTGCGAGCACGCTCCATAAATTTCAGATAGTTGGCGTAATACACCACGCCGCCGCTATCGGTGTCCTCATAGTAAACCCGTACCGGCCAGACAAACATTTTCCGCTTCCACTAAAATTGAGTTCACCCATCCCAACAAGCCGAGGCTCCATCCAGAGCAGCGTGAGTCCGTGGAGATCCCTGATTATGCGCATTCTTATTGTACCGGTCCTGCTGTTGGCTGCCCTGCCTGTTTTCGCGGCGGCCCCGCTGACCTTCGAAGAGGTCGACACCGATGGCGACGGCCTGATCAGCGCCGACGAAGCCGCCAGCGTCGAGGGGCTGGACTTCGACGCCGCCGATACCGACGCCGACGGCACCCTCAGCGTGGACGAGTACGACATCGCGGTGGAAAAGCTGCGACCGGCCACCGGGCGCGATTCCCCGAACGACGGCAAGGCGGCAGCGCCCGCAACGCCTCCAACCCCAGCCGCGCCGCCGGCCGCATCCGCCGCCCCTCAAGGCACGCCTCCCAAAGCGCCCGCCGCTCCTCCAATTCCAGCCAAGCCCTGACCGGCTAGGGCGGCCCGGCGCCGAACAAATCGCCACCTCCCGCCGGGCCGGTGGCCAAGCCAAAATGGCGGTAGGCGTGCGCGGTCGCCAGCCGGCCGCGCGGCGTGCGCATCAGAAAACCCTGCTGGATCAGATACGGCTCCAATACCTCTTCGATGGTGCCGCGCTCCTCGCCCAGCGCGGCTGCCAGCGTGTCCAGCCCCACCGGTCCGCCGCCAAATTTATCGATCATCAGCCATAACAGCCGCCGGTCCAACTCGTCGAAACCGTGCTCGTCCACTTTCAGCAGGTCGAGCGCCCGCTGTGCCACCTCGACGGTGATCCGCCCATCGGCTTTGACCTGGGCGAAATCGCGCACCCGCCGCAGCAGCCGGTTAGCGATGCGGGGCGTGCCGCGCGAGCGCCGGCCGATCTCCACCGCGCCCTCGGGATAATCGGTCTCGATTCCGAGAATGCGCGCCGAGCGGGCCACGATCTCGGTCAGTTCCTCCGGCGTGTAAAACTCCAGCCGGTGGACGATGCCGAAGCGGTCGCGCAGCGGCGAGGTCAGCAAGCCGGCGCGGGTGGTAGCGCCGACCAGGGTGAACGGCGGCAGATCCAGCTTGATCGAGCGCGCCGCTGGCCCCTCGCCGATCATGATGTCGATCTGGTAATCCTCCATCGCCGGATACAGCACTTCCTCCACCACCGGACTCAAGCGGTGGATTTCGTCGATGAACAGCACGTCGCGCGGTTCCAGATTGGTCAGCAGCGCGGCGATGTCGCCGGGTCGTTCCAGCACCGGCCCGGAGGTTTGGCGCAGGTTGACGCCCATCTCGACCGCGACGATATGCGCTAGCGTGGTTTTACCCAAACCGGGCGGGCCGAACAGCAGCACATGGTCCAGCGCCTCGGCGCGGGCGCGGGCAGCCTGGATGAAAATCTCCAACTGTTCGCGCATGGTCTGCTGGCCGATGTACTCATCCAGCCGCCGGGGACGGACGGCCCGGTCCTGAGTGGCGTCGTCGCCGCTGGTGGCCGGGGAAATCAGACGGTCGGAGGGGTTCATGAGCGGTGGAGTCGGTGAAGTGGCGAAGCCGGCGCTATCGGGAATTTAACAGTAGAAGTTTAAGGCCAAACGCGAACAAATACCGCCGGTTTGCCAACGACTACAGCGACATCAGCGGCGGACGCTGGATTGTAGCGCCAATCGGATGATCGCTTCGCTGGCGAGACCTTCGGTGTCGAGGCTCTGTACCATGCGCGAGGCTTCGGGCAGTTTGTAGCCCAGCGCCACCAGCGCGCTGATGGCGTCGTCTCGCGGCGTGGCATCCGCTGCCGTAACGTGGCTACCGGGTAGCACAATCGCTGCTGGATGCAAGCCCAGCCCACTGATGCGATCGCGCATTTCGATAATCAAGCGCTCGGCGGTCTTCTTGCCGATGCCCGGCAGCCGGGTCAAGGCGGTGGCATCGTTCTCGCGCACGCAGCGGCCGAATACGTCCACGCTCATGCCGGACAGAATCAGCAGCGCCAGCCGCGGCCCCACCCCGGTCACCCGGATCAGGTTGCGGAACAGCGCGCGCTCGGCGGTGCTGGCGAAACCGTACAGCGTATGCGCGTCCTCGCGCACTGCCAGATGGGTAAATAGAGCGACCTCCGCACCCAGTTCCGGCAGGCTCTGGAAGGTGTTCATCGACGCCTCCAGCTCGTAACCAACACCGTGGGCGTCGATCATCAGTCCCGGCGGCTGCTTCCAGATCAGCAGCCCACGCAGGCGGCCGATCACCGCCGTCTCCCGGCCAGCACGGCGGCGGAACCCAATCGGTGCAAGGTTTGCTGGGTGTGGCCGTGACAGATCGCCACCGCCAGCGCATCGGCGGCATCGGCTTGCGGCGGTTCCGGCAAGCTCAGCAGCAGGGTGATCATTCGCTGCACCTGCGATTTATCGGCCGCGCCGCTGCCCGCCACCGCCTGCTTGATGGCGCGCGGCGCGTATTCGCTGACCGGCAATCCGGCCAGCACCACGGCGCACAGCGCCGCGCCCCGGGCCTGTCCGAGCTTGAGCGCCGAATCGGGATTGCGGTGCATGAACACCTGTTCGACCGCGACTTCCGCCGGTCGCCAGGACTGGATCACGACGGTCAAGCCTTCGAAGATGGTCTTCAGGCGCTCCGGCAGCGACCGGTCGCCGCCGGTCTGGATACAACCGCTGGCGATATGGTGGCTGCGTGGTCCGTCCATATCGACGATGCCATAGCCGGTGATCCGCGAGCCGGGATCGATGCCCATCAACCGCACTGTCGTCACGGTCAGAGTTTCGCCAGGATATCGTCGGAAATATCGGCGTTGGAGTAGACGTTCTGGGTGTCGTCCAGATCCTCCAGCATCTCCAGCAGCTTGACCATCTTCTGGGCGTCCTCGAAACCGAGGGTGGTGCTGGAGCCGGCGCGCTGGGTCACTTCCGCCGCGTCTGGCGCCAGGTCGGCGGCGGTCATGGCCTGCTTGACCTCCTGAAAGGCGGCTGGACTGGTGAGTACGTCCATTGAGCCATCCTCGTAGCTCACCACATCGTCGGCGCCGGCCTCGATGGCGATCTCCATAAGGCGATCTTCGTCGCTGCCAATCGGGTAGCTCAGCACTCCCTGCTCGGTGAACTGGAACGCCACCGAACCGCTGGTGCCAAGATTGCCGCCGCATTTGCTGAAGGCATGGCGGATTTCCGCTACCGTGCGGTTGCGGTTGTCGGTCACGGCGTCCACCATCACCGCCACCCCGCCCGGCCCGTAGCCCTCGTAGCGGACTTCCTCGTACTCCACGCCCTCCAGTCCGCCGGCGCCGCGCTTGATGGCCCGATCGACGGTGTCCTTAGGCATGTTGGCGGCCAGCGCCTTGTCCACCGCCAGCCGCAATCGCGGGTTGGCGTTAGGGTCGCCGCCGCCCATGCGGGCCGCCACGGTGGTTTCGCGGATCAACCGGGTGAACAACTTGCCACGTTTGGCGTCCTGGGTGTTTTTCCGATGTTGGATGTTCGCCCACTTGCTATGTCCAGCCATGCGAAGCCTCTTGCGTCAATTAGGCGTCAGTGCCTGAAAAATCAGGGTCAGTTTACCATCCCCTCTTCCGGTCGCGCAGAGCGGGCATGGCGAAACCGGCCGGTGGCAAAAAATGCGCAGGCCTGAGTGATCGTCGTCGGATCCACCAGCATCTGCATGTGCGAAACCGGCAGGCAGATATGATCGGCCATGCCGGGCAACTGGGTTTCGACCACCGCGATCATGCCGTCGGCCGGCGCCGGCATACCGGGGAACAGCAGGCCAAAGCCGATGTTCAGGGTGCCGGCGATCGAACCGAGTGGGTTGGGCGCGGTCCAGGCCGGCGCATCGCCCATCAGCCCACCTTCCAAACCTTGGCCCACGAACAGGCCCAACCCGCTGTCGTGCATGATGCGGGCGGCATAGCTGCCCTGATGGGGCGTACCCAGGGTTACGATGCGGCCGGGCCGCTGTTTGGGGTAGTGATGGAATAAATGACGCACCACCAAGCCGCCCATGCTGTGGGCCAGGAAATGGATAACCGGCGTCGCCAGCGGCTCCAGCAGGGCGTGCAGGTCCTCGGCGTTTTCCGCCGGCGAGCGGGTGATGCTCGGGTAGGAATAATTCACCGTGTGGTAGCCCGCCTCCTCCAGCCAGTACTCAAGCAGTCGCATCCACAGGCCGTGCACGTACAAGCCATGCACCAGCACCACCGTTTCCCGCTGGACCCCCATGATCGATTCTCCCACGCTGTAGTTTGGTAAAGATGCATTCTAGCGAAATCCGCCGGCGTCCGTTTTCACCGATTCGTAAAACCGCTGTCATCCACTTGTAATAGTGTTAAAATGACACTAATATAAAGGTGTAGTTTTTACACCAATATGAAAATACGGATGAACTTACCGAACGCCAGCCTGCCGACCCTGACCACCGATGTTGTACCGTTCGCCATTCGCGGCGAACGGCTGGAGGTGCTGCTGGCGCGACAGACGACGGGCTGGGGGCTGCCCGGCGGTCCGGTCGGCGTGGATGAAGACCTGGATGTTGCCGCCCGTCGCCAGTTGGCCGAGCAGACCGGCCTGCCCGAGGTGTATCTGGAGCAGTTGTACACCTTCGGCCGACCGAACCGCGATCCGGCGCGGCGGATGGTGGCGGTGGCCTACTTCGCGCTGATTCCCATCGCCAGCGGGTCGGTTGGCGCTCCAGTCGCGGGCGATGCCGTGCGCTGGGCAGCGGCGGACGGATTGCCCCCGCTGATCCTGGACCACGGCGAGATCGTCGCGGTGGCCCGTCGCCGATTGGCGGCCAAACTGCTGTATTCCACCATCGCACTGCAACTCATGCCGGAGCGCTTCACCTTGAGCGAGTTGCAGGCGGTCCATGAAATCATCCTGGGCGAACCGTTGGATAAGCGCAATTTCCGCAAGCGGGTGCTGACGTTGGAGTGCATCGAAGCCACCGGCGAGCTGGCGCGGCACAGCGGCCGACGGCCGGCGCAGTTATATCGAGCCCAGCACCCCGGCCAGGTTGAGCTGATCAGGTAACGCGATCGACACGGTCGCCGGAGAAACATGCATGAGCGCATTCGCTGCCGAGACTTTTATCAAGGACCATCGCCTGTTGCCGGTGCAGGTGCCGCCCACCGTGATCGAGACGCTGGACGCCGCCGAAAAAGCGGCGCTGGTGGCGCGGATCGAACACTTGCTGGTGGAACGAGGCGCCGCTCTGGTCGCGCATTACTACACCTCGCCCGAATTGCAGGAACTGGCCGAGGCTACCGGCGGCTATGTGTCGGATTCGCTGGACATGGCCCGCTTCGGCACCGAATGCAAGGCCAGCACGCTGGTGGTGGCGGGCGTGCGCTTCATGGGCGAGACCGCCAAGATCCTGAATCCGGAAAAGCGGGTGCTGATGCCGGACCTGCACGCCGAGTGCTCGCTGGATCTGGGTTGTCCTCCCGAGGAGTTCGCCGCCTTCTGCGACCAGCATCCCGAGCGGACGGTGGTGGTCTATGCCAACACCAGCGCGGCGGTGAAGGCCCGTTCCGACTGGGTGGTCACCTCGGGTATCGCCCTGGATCTGGTGCGCCATCTGGCCGAGCGGGGCGAAAAGCTGATTTGGGCGCCCGACCGGCACCTGGGCGCCTACGTGCAGCGGGAAACCGGCGTCGACATGCTGCTGTGGAGCGGCTCCTGCGTGGTGCACGAAGCGTTCAAGGCCGACGGGTTGCGCAAGCTGCGCGCCCGGCATCCCGACGCCAAGGTACTGGTCCACCCTGAATCGCCATTGGACGTGATCGCGCAGGCCGACGTGGTCGGCTCGACCACGGCACTGGTCGAAGCGGCGCGCACGCTGCCGGCGAAGAAATTCATCGTCGCCACCGACAACGCGCTGTTTCACAAGATGCAGCAGGTGGCTCCGGACAAGATCTTCCTGGAAGCGCCCACCGCCGGCAAGGGCGCGACTTGCGTCAGTTGCGCGCATTGTCCGTGGATGGCGATGAACGGTTTGCGCAATCTGGCGCAGGTGCTGGAAACTGGTGCCAACGAAATCCTGATCGACGAGGCGATACGCGAGCGGGCGGTCCAGCCGATCCGCCGGCTGCTGAAGTTTGCCGAGCAGCGCAAACAGACGGTACTGGGTAATAACGATGCGTGAGGGGGAGTCTGCTCCGATCCGGTCGCGAGAGCTTTGGTGGCAATCCCTCAAACCCGCTCATCGGCAGTTCCCGGCAACAAGGGGGAGAGGGGAAAAGTGATTGCAGTGCGATTACGTTATGAGGGATGCCTGTTGGGACTGGCGGCAGGCGACGCCTTGGGGACGACGGTCGAATTCAAGGTGCCGGGCAGTTTTGTCCCCTTAACGGACATCGTCGGAGGCGGCCCCTTCGGACTGGAGAAAGGCCAATGGACGGATGATACTTCAATGGCGCTTTGCCTCGCGGAAAGCCTGATCATCCGCCGCTCGTTCGACGCCCGCGATCAAATGGAACGATATACCCGATGGTGGGGCGAAGGTTATCTCAGCAGCAATGGCCGCTGTTTCGATATCGGCAATACGGTTTCCCGGGCCTTGCGGCGCTATGCGCACACCGGAGATCCGTTCTCCGGTCCCACTGGTCCCTACTCGGCCGGGAACGGTAGCCTCATGCGTCTGGCGCCGGTTCCTCTATTCTTTGCCACCGACCCGGAAACCGCCATCCATCTGAGCGCGGAGAGTTCAAAAACGACCCATGGAGCCACGACTTGCCTGGACGCGTGTCGCTACTTCGCGGGGCTCCTGATCGGCGCGCTGCAAGGGGTTTCAAAGGAAGCGTTGCTTTCCCCGCGCTACACACCCGTCGCGCGTCTCTGGGAACGCATGCCGTTGTGTCCCGAGATCGATAAAGTCGCCGCCGGCTCCTTCAAGCGGAAAACACCGCTGGAAGTCGTCGGGAGCGGCTATGTCGTGGAGTCGCTGGAGGCGGCGCTGTGGGCGTTCAACCGGTCTTCGAGTTTTCGGGAAGGCTGCTTGCTGGCGGTGAATCTGGGCTACGACGCCGATACCACCGCCGCCATTTTCGGGCAGTTGGCCGGCGCGTATTATGGCGTCGACGACATCCCGCGAGAATGGCGGGAATGCTTGGCCCATGGCGCTCTGATCCGGCGCTTGGCCGACGACCTGTTCGAAAAGCGACCCTGAACCGGGATCGCCTCAATTCACCGCCGGCAAGCTGTCCAGCGACCAGCGCGGCAGCACCTCGATCGCCGTACCTTCGCGCTGGCCCGCCGCCAGCCGCCGCCAGCCGGCATAGGCGATCATCGCGCCGTTGTCGGTGCAGAATTCCAGCCGGGGGTAGTAAACCTGTCCCCCCAGTTCCGCGACCAGTTCGCGCAACCGCTCCCGCAACCGCCGGTTGGCGCCCACGCCGCCGGCCACCACCAGCCGCTTCAGTCGGGTTGCGTGTAGCGCCCGTCGGCATTTGATCGCTAGTGTATCCACCACCGCGTCCTCGAAGGCCCGCGCCACGTCGGCCCGATTGGCCGGCGTTGGCTCCAGTCCCCGCCAAGTGTTGATGGCGGCGGTCTTCAGTCCGCTGAAACTGAAATCGCAGCCGGGCCGATCCGTCATCGGGCGGGGGAACCGGAACCGTTGCGGGTCGCCCTGTTCCGCCAGTTTCGCCAGCGCCGGCCCGCCGGGATACGGCAGGCCCAGCAGTTTCGCGGTCTTGTCGAACGCCTCGCCGGCGGCATCGTCCACCGACTCGCCCAAAATTCGATACTGGCCGACGCCATCCACTTCCACCAGCAGCGAATGGCCCCCGGACACCAGCAGCGCCACGAACGGAAACTCCGGCGGTTCCGGCTCCAGCATCGGCGCCAGCAGATGCCCTTCCATGTGATGCACGCCGATGGCGGGAATATTCCAGGTCCAGGCCAGGCTGCGCCCGATGGCCGCGCCCACCAGCAGCGCGCCGATCAGCCCCGGCCCACGGGTGTACGCCACGCCCTTTACCGTATCTGGAGCCGCACCCGCCTGCTGGAAGATTTCCCGCAACAGCGGCAGCAGCTTGCGCACATGATCGCGCGAGGCCAGTTCCGGCACGACCCCGCCGTATTCGGCGTGTAGCGCGATCTGGCTGTGCAGCGCGTGCGCCAGCAGGCCCCGCTCGCTGTCGTAGAGCGCCACGCCCGTTTCATCGCAGGATGTTTCGATGCCGAGAATCAACATGCCGTTCGTCACCTGATCGGTTTCGCGCGATCCCACGGGCAAGCAGCCTAACATCGGCGAGGTCAAGGTAGAAACAGGTGGGCGGTGGCCACCGGGTTCGACGGAAAATAGAGGTGCAGGTAGCTCGCCGTCAGCCGTCGCTGGCGATAGATCGCTTCGCCGGCTTGCCCCCGACGACGGGTCGAGAGCGGCGTGGCGTGGGCGATGGGAAGCAGCGGCGTGCTCGCCTTCGAATAGTGGAAAGTGTGGCCGCAAAAATCGCCTTCCGGCAGGGTGACGGTCTGGGTGCCGAGCGCCGACAGGCGGGGCTGCATGGCCACCTCGCCGGGCAAGAGGTCGCCCAGCGCGTGAACGTGGCCACTTTGATCACGCAAGCGGGCGAATAGGCTCATCATGCCGCCGCACTCGGCCAACACGGGACGGCCGGCGGCGACATGCGCCGACAGCGCCGTCCACAGCTCGCGCCGCGTCGCCAGTTCGGCCGCGTACAGCTCGGGATAGCCGCCGGGCAGCCAGACCGCATCGCAAACGGGCAGGGCATCGCCGGCCAGCGGCGAGAAAAATTCGAGTCGGGCGCCGAGCGAGCGCAGGGTGTCGAGATTGGCCGGGTAGAGAAAACCGTAGGCGGCATCGCGGGCAACGGCGAGGGTCCGGCCGGCCAGCAGCGGCGGCACGACCGGCGCTGACGCGGCGGGGAATTCCACCGGAGGGGGCAATTCCGCCGCGCCGGTGGCGGCGAGATGATCGGCGATGCGATCCAGACGCTGCCCGAGGTCGGTGATTTCGCTGGCTTGCAGCAGGCCCAAATGGCGTTCGGGCAGCGCTGCTTCGGCGTCCTTGGGAATGGCGCCGTAAAAACGCAGGCCGGGTGGCAGGCTGGCGCGCAACAACTCGGCGTGACCGGCGCTACCGACGTAATTGGCCAGCACCCCGGAAAACGGCAGATCGGGCTGGAAGGTGGCGAGGCCGTGGGCCAGGGCGCCGAAGGTCTGGGCCATGGCGCGGGCGTCGATCACCGCCATCACCGGCACGCCGAAACGGCAGGCGATATCGGCGCCCGAGGGCTGGCCGTCGTACAGCCCCATCACTCCTTCGATCAGGATCAGATCGGCCGTTTCCGCGGCGGCGGCCAGTCGCCAGGCGGCATCGGCCACCCCACACATACCGAGATCGAGAGTATGGCAGGGTTGGCCACTGGCGAATTGATGGATCTGCGGGTCGAGAAAATCCGGCCCGCACTTGAACAGACGCACCGTGCGTCCTTGCCGCGCGTGCAGGCGGGCCAGCGCGGCGGTGACGGTGGTCTTGCCCTGACCGGAGGCGGGCGCCGCCACGAACAGCGCGGGACAGCGCGGCATCAGAATTCCAGTCCCGGCATGGCCGGCACACCCGCCTGGAAGGCGTGCTTGACCAGGGCGATGTCGCTGACCGTGTCGGCGGCCTCGATCAGCGCGGCCGGCGCGGCGCGGCCGGTGAGCAGGACGTGCTGCATCGGCGGGCGGGCGCGCAAGGCCGCGATCACCTCCGGCGCGTCCAGCCAGCCGTATTTGAAAGCGTAGGTGATCTCGTCGAGGATCAGCAGATCGAGCGTCGCGTCGCGCAGGTAGTGCAAGGCTTGGCTCCAGGCCGCCCGAGCGGCGGCGACATCACGCGCCGGGTCTTGAGTTTCCCAGGTGAATCCCGCGCCCATGACGTGCCAACGCACGCGCGGGTGGTCGCGGAAAAAGAGGGCCTCGCCGGTGTCGGCGCGACTTTTCACGAACTGCACGACGGCGGCGGTCTGGCCGTGGCCGAGCGCGCGCGCCAGCACGCCAAAGGCGGCGGTGGATTTACCCTTGCCGCAACCGGTATGGAGGACCAGCACCCCGCGCGCTTGGGTGGCCGTGGCTTTCTTGTCGTCGATCACGGTTTTCTTGCGCGCCATGCGCCGGGCGTGCCGGCGGTCTGCGGTGTCGAGTTCGTCGCTCATCCGGGCAACGGCTCGGGTCGGGGCGGAGAAGCGTGAATCCCGACCAGCAGCGCCAGTATTTTGTCCATGTCGAGCGCGGCCTCGACGGCATCGGCCAGCCGATCGAGATCGGCTTGGCGGCGGGCCAGCGGATCGACGCGCAAGAAGGGCGCGGCGGCGGCATTCCCGGTCTCCGGCGCAGCCCAGCGCAGCAGCGCGGCGAGAGCGTCGGGGTGATCGAACAAGCCGTGACAATAGGTCGCGAGAATCTGGCCGTCGGGGCTTTGCGCGCCATCGTCGCGCCCGCCGTCGTCCAGGCGCACGGCGGGTTGTTCGAGCGCCGGGCCGCTGCTAATGCCCTGATGAATTTCGTAGCCGACGAACGCCGGCGCGTCCAGCAGGCACACATGCCCGCTGACTTGGCGCAACTGCTTGGTTTCGCCCAGGGTCGTCGTCAGATCGAGCACACCGAGTCCGGCCACACTGCCTACTTCGCCCTCCAGCCCCAGCGGGTCGTGCAGCGCCTTGCCCAACATCTGCATACCGCCGCACAGACCGATCAATTTACCGCCGTAGCGCAGATGGCGTTTCAGATACTCCTCCCAGCCGTGGGCGCGCAGCCAGGCCAGATCGGCGCGCACGGCCTTGGAGCCGGGCAATACCACCAAATCGGCCGGCGGCGGTGCTTCGGGGAGAGCGACGAAGCGGAAATCGACCTCGGGGTGCAGGCGCAAGGGATCGAGATCGTTGTGATTGGAGAGACGGGGATAGGCCGGCGCGATCACCTTGAGCCGGGCCGAGCGCTGCTCGAAGACGCTGCTGGCGCGCGCATCCTCGGCGTCGAGATAGAGGCCGTGCAGGTAGGGCAGCACGCCGAACACTGGCTTGCCCGTCCTGTGCTCCAGCCAGTCGAGACCGGGCGCGAGGATGGCCAGATCGCCGCGAAAGCGGTTGATCACGAAGCCGACGATGCGTGCTCGTTCGCTGGCGGAGAGCAGTTCGAGCGTGCCGACCAAGTGCGCGAACACTCCGCCCCGGTCGATGTCCGCGACCAGCAGCACCGGGCAATCGACCGCTTCCGCGAAGCCCATGTTGGCGATGTCGTGATCGCGCAGATTGATCTCGGCTGGACTGCCAGCGCCTTCGATTACCACGCATTGGTAGCACGCGCACAACCGTTCCCACGAGGCCAGTACTGCCGGCATGGCTTGTGGCTTGTAGGCGTGGTAGGCCCGGGCATCGAGCTGGGTGACCACCCGGCCGTGAATGATGACCTGCGCCTGCCGGTCGGTGCTGGGCTTGAGCAGGATCGGGTTGAAATCGGTATGGGCCTCCAGCCCAGCGGCCAGGGCCTGCAAAGCCTGGGCGCGGCCGATCTCGCCGCCATCCACGGTCACCGCCGCGTTGAGCGCCATGTTCTGCGGTTTGAAGGGCGCCACGCGCACGCCGCGCCGATGCAGGATGCGACAAAAGGCCGCCACCAGCGTGCTCTTGCCGGAATCGGAGGTGCAGCCCTGCACCATCAGGGAAGGGGTCTTCATACGTATCGTGATGGGTTGAGAAGAATCGCACTATAGCAATCCGGTTCGCGTTGTGGAAACGGGGTGGTCGAGCCTCTCACCACCTATCGGTTTCGAGTTGGGCTATCTAGCGCGTTTAACTGGGGGTTCGAGCGGACATTCCGGCCACGCATCGCGCCGCCAACCGCGAAATCCCCCCCGCCTTCGCTTCCCCCCTTCGCAAAAGAGGGGCCGGGGGGGATTCCCGACCCCACCGCGCAGCTGATCGAACGGCTGGGCCACGAGGCCGACCCGCTGCTGCATACCCTGCTTGAACCGGTGCGCGCCGCGATGGAATCGTCTGGCGACCTCATGGCCTTCCGGGAAACCCTCCTGAGCCTCTACCCCGAACTGGACGATCTGATGGGCAAGCGCTGGCGGTGGCCGACGCGGCCGGGTATTGGGAGGCGCAGGCGTGACGAACCCCCCCCGGCGCTGCGCGCCACCCCGCCTTGGCCAAGGAGGGGAATGCAGAACCGCGCGTCCGGGGGGATTTCCCCGCCTTGGATAAGGCGGGGTGGCCCCAACGGGGCCGGGGTGATTGGATCGGAGTTCCCTCCCATGCCCGTTGACTACGGCTCGCTCCCTTTCGCCGAGGCGCTGGCCTTTTTCCGCGCCAAGCTGAACCTGCCCACGCAACGCTGGGACGACCTGCTCGGCGCGGCCCACGACCGGGCGTTCGTGGTGGCCGGGGCGATGCAGGCCGACCTGCTGGCCGACCTGCGCGCGGCGGTTGAAAAAGCCATCGCCAACGGCACGACCTTCGAGAGCTTCAAGAAAGACTTCAACCGCATCGTCGCCGCGCGCGGCTGGACCGGCTGGACCGGGCAGGGCACCAAAGCCGGCGAAGCCTGGCGGGCGCGGACGATCTACGACACCAACCTGTTCGCCAGCTACGCCGCCGGCCGACGGCGGCAGATGGAGGACGTGGCGGCGACGCGCCCCTACTGGCGCTATCGGCACTCGCCCGCCAGCGTGGTCCCCCGCCCGGAGCATCTGGCCTGGGACGGAACGATCTTGCGCCACGACGACCCGTGGTGGTCCACCCACAGCCTGCCCAATGGATTCGGCTGCAAGTGCTACATGGAAACCCTGGCGGCGTGGGACCTAAGACGGTTAGGGCTGGAACCCAGCAACCCGGAACAGATTCCTTACCCGAACAGCGGTGTCGACAAGGGATGGGATTATCAGCCAAGAAAAACATGGTTCCCGGATATGGATAAGTATGATTATGCGACCATCAAACAGTTGATCGTCGCCAATATGGCGGATAGCGTGTTTGATCGCTGGCATCAACGGATTGTCGATCAAGTCGCTGAAGAACTTAAGAAACCGGAATACGCCGGGCTGGATAAGAAGGCGCTGATTGAGCCGCTACGAAAGGCGCTCTCTCAGGGGGAATCTTATCCGGTCGCCGCCTTGTCGCCTGAAATGAAAACTCTGCTCGGTGTGGATACGCAGACGGTCTTGCTGTCGGACCGGGATTTACTCAACTACCCACCGTCTAAAAGACGGTGGGTAGTTGAGTCTCAACCCATGTGTCCGTTTAAACAGAAAATTGCTGACTTTTCGCCTACTGCTTACACTGTGCTTACAACAAAAAGGCTTACCGATTTTTATACGGTAAGCCTTTGTTTTTCTGGTGGGCCCTGTAGGATTCGAACCTACAACCAAGGGATTATGAGTCCCCTGCT
>JAPUDV010000130.1 GCA_027492875.1 Candidatus Competibacteraceae bacterium
ACTCCCGCACTGTCTTCAGAAGTTGCAGCACCTTGGCTGCGCTCACGCCGTTCTGCTGGCAGAGTTCTTCAAGAAGTTGCCGGTCTTCCGGTGGCAGGTTCATGATTCGGGACTCCCGGTGATTGATGCCTCAAAACCACATCCAGCATCTGATGCGCGGATTTGGCATGGAACGATTGTAACACCAGAACCCGAATCGACAGTTCCACCATGACACTCCCGCAAGGCGCGAGGTCGCTCAATCTTTGGAACCGGCCGGACGATGCCCGGCGCTACATAACTGTCCGTTTCCTGAGACCATCACCAGTACGGCGAACAGCAGACAGGCCACCACTCCATAGCCCAGCAGCCAGGGCAGGGATGCCTGGAACACGCCTTCCTCACTCATCGGCGAGCCGGCCACGCCGCGCAGCATCGCCAGCAGGCCCGCATACAACAGACCGAGCGCCCCATAACCCAGATTAAACACCAACCCCTTGAAGCTCAGCACCGTCGCCCGTTGGGCGGAATCGGTGACGGCGTTGAGGTAGTGGCTGACCAGATAGCCGGTCAACAGCAGCGCGCCGTGGATCAGCGCCACCGGTACCAGTCCCAGCCCGAACGGCAGCGCCAGCGCCGCGCCGGCCAAGCCAAGCAGGCAGAGCACGGCAAGCAGCGCGAAATTGAAAGCGGGCGAACGGCGGCTCAAGACCGGCGCTAGCCGGGCCAAGGCAACGCCGAGCAAGGCGATGCCGGCCCCGATCAGGCCAAAACTGGCATCCGGCAGGCCGATCAGGCGGAAATAAGTGCTGTTCAGGGTCACGAACAGCCGGGCGAGATGATCGAACAGCATCCCGCCGGCGATGATCACCCAGGCGAACGGCGTCGCCAGAATCCAGCGACCGGCGTCCAGCGTCGCGCGCAGCGCCTGACCCACGGTCGCCGACAGATTGTCGGAACGGGCTGGCCGTCCATCCGGCTCCGCCATCCCCAACGCCGCCCACCATGCGCCGAGGGCGGTCGCCAGCGTCAGGTATAGCGGAAAGCGCATCGTGGTTTGCGGATCGAGCACCACGCCCCAACCTAATCCGCCCAGCAATGCTTGCAGGGCCGTCGCATCGTACACGAACGCGCCCAGCGCCAGCGCCGCCACGAACGCCAGCGAATTCCAGCGCATCAGCGTCGCCAGCACTTTTGGCCAGTCGGCCGCCCGTCCGCACGCCTTCAGGCTGTCGTAGGCCAGTGCCTCGTCGGCGCCGCTGGCCAGCGCCTCGGCCAAGCCGCTGAGAACGCGGTTGAGCAGGAACGCAGCAAAGATCAGCGAAGAATTGCCCAAAGGCACGAAGCACAGCAGGGCGATTTCCACCACCATGATCGCGCCGGCCGCCACCACCAGCGCCCGCCGCCCCACCACGTCCGCCAGCGCTCCGGATGGCACCTCGCAGCACACGATGGTCGCGGCCCAGACCGCGTTCAGCACGGCGAACTGACCGACGCTCAGGCCGAAATCGAGGAACAGCACCGCGAAAACGGGGTAGTAGAACCGCACCCCGAACAGCAGCCGGAAGGCCAGAAACCGGCGGATGTTGGGGATGGCGAAGGGCGAGGCCGGAGCCTGCGGCGGGTTGGCGATGATGGTCGTAACGCCTAGCCGTTGCCGCGCCCGTACACGTCTTCGAAGCGAACGATGTCGTCCTCGCCCAGATAACTCCCCGATTGCACCTCGATGATTTCCAGCGGGATCTTGCCGGGGTTGGTCAAGCGATGCTGGACCCCGACCGGAATGTAGGTGGACTGGTTTTCGGTCAGCAGGAACTCCTCGTCGCCCCGGCGAACGCGGGCGGTGCCGCTGACCACCACCCAGTGCTCGGTGCGGTGGTGGTGCATCTGCGAGGAAATGCAGGCGCCGGGCCGGACCATGATGCGCTTGACCTGAAAGCGGGCGTCTAGATCGATCGAGTCGTAGCAGCCCCAGGGGCGATAGACCTTGCGGTGCATGGCGCCTTCCGGGCGATGGCTGGCCTTGAGCCGATCGACGATGCTCTTGACCTCCTGCACCCGCTCCTTGCTGGCCACCAGCACCGCATCGGCGGTCTCGACCACCACCAGATGCTCGACGCCCACGGTGGCGACCAGTCGCGAGGCGGCATCGATGTAGGAATCGTGGGTGTCGATGCTCATGATATCGCCGCGCTCGATGTTGCCGTCGGCGTCGTGCTGACCGACCTCCCACAGCGCCGACCAGGAGCCGACGTCGTTCCAACCCACCGCCAGTGGCATGACCACCGCCTGCCCGGTTTTTTCCATCACCGCGTAGTCGATGGAGTCCTTGGGGCAGGCGGTGAACGCTTCCGGCCCCAGCCACAGAAAATCCCGGTCGGCCTGTTCCGCCGCCAGCGCCTGCTGGCAGGCGGCCAGCATTGCCGGGGCGAAACGCTCCAGCTCCGCCAGAAAGGCCGAGGCCCGGAACATGAACATGCCGCTGTTCCAGTAGTAATGGCCGGAATCCAGGTAGCTCTGGGCGGTGGCGGGATCGGGTTTCTCGACGAAGCGCTCCACCGCGCAAATGCCGGAGTCGTCCAGCGGCGCACCAGCCTTGATGTAGCCATAGCCGGATTCCGGAGCAGTGGGGACAATGCCGAAGGTGATCAGTCGGCCCGCCTCGGCGTGGGGCGCGACCCGCCGCACGGCGGTTTGGAAACCTGCAACATCGGCGATGACGTGATCGGAAGGCAGCACCAGCAGGATCGGGTCGCTGCCGGCGGCTTGGACGTGCAGGGCCGCGACCGCGACCGCCGGCGCGGTGTTGCGGCCGACCGGCTCCAGCAGCACCGCCGCCGGCCGCACGCCGGCCGCACGCATCTGCTCCGCGACCATAAAGCGATGTTCCTGGTTGCAGACCACCAGCGGCGCGGCGACATCGGCCAAACCGGCCAGCCGCAGCGCGGTGTTTTGCAGCATGGTGTTCTGGTCCACCAGCGGCAGAAACTGTTTGGGATAGGCTTCGCGCGACAGCGGCCACAGTCGGGCGCCGCTGCCGCCGGACAGAATGACGGGGATAATCATGACCGTGTTTCACCGCGGCCGATGGCGTAATAGACGAAACCTTGATCGCGCAGGTCGTCGGGATCGTACAGATTGCGGCCGTCGAAGATCACCGGCTGTTTGAGCGCCTGGCGGATGGTGGTGAAGTCGGGGCTACGGAACAGGATCCACTCGGTGACGATCACCAGGGCGTCGGCGCCGGCCAGGGCATCCATCGGCTGTTCGCACAGGTGAAAATCGGGACGCTCGCCGTAAATGCGCTGGGCCTCGGGCATCGCCGCCGGATCGTAGGCGCGCACCGCGCAACCGGCATTCCACAACGCCTCCAGCAGATTGCGGCTGGGCGCCTCGCGCATGTCGTCGGTGCCCGGTTTGAACGCCAGCCCCCAGACGGCGAAGGTCCGCCTGCGCAGCTCGCCCCGAAAGTGGCGGCGGATCTTGTCGAACAGCACGTTCTTCTGCCGCTCGTTGACCGCTTCCACCGCTTGCAGCAGCGCCGCCTCGTATCCCACCGCGCGGGCGGTGTATTCCAGGGCCTTGACGTCCTTGGGAAAGCAGCTTCCCCCGTATCCCGCGCCCGGATAAATGAAGTGATAGCCGATGCGCGGGTCCGCGCCGATGCCCACTCGTACTTTCTCAATATCCGCGCCCAGCCGCTCGGCCAGGTTGGCGATCTCGTTCATGAAGCTGATCTTGGTGGCAAGCATGGCGTTGGCGGCGTATTTGCTCAGTTCCGCCGAGCGCACGTCCATTTCGATCAGCCGGTCGCGATTGCGGTTGAACGGCGCGTACAGGTTGCGCAACTGCACGGTGGCGCGCTGGTCGTCGCTGCCGACGATGATGCGGTCGGGGCGCATGAAATCCTGGATCGCCGCGCCTTCCTTGAGAAATTCCGGATTGGAGACCACCGAGAACGGAATGTCCCGGCCGCGTTCGGCCAGCACGCCGGCGATGGTCTCGCGCACCACGTCGGCGGTGCCCACCGGCACGGTGGACTTGTTGACCACCACCCGGTATTCCTCCAGGTGCTGGCCGATGGAGCGGGCCACGGCGCGCACATGCTGCAAGTCGGCGGAACCGTCCTCGTCGGGCGGAGTGCCGACGGCGATGAATTGGAACAGGCCATGCGCGACGCCCTCGGCCAAGTCGGTGGTGAAGCGCAGACGGCCGGCGGCGCTGTTGCGTTGCACGACGTCGTCGAGACCCGGTTCGTGGATGGGGATCTCGCCCCGTTGCAGCATCTCGACCTTGCGCGGATCGACATCCACGCACAACACGTCGTTGCCCACTTCGGCGAAGCAAGCGCCGGTGACCAGCCCGACATAGCCGGAGCCAAAAATCGTGATTTTCATGCGTGAGGCACTTTCCGTAAGTTTGAAGAACGCTGATGCTTGGAGCCATCGGCAACCAGAAGGTGCCGGCATCCTAAAACAACAGGGACCGTGTAGCACAGCATAAGGATCGTTCGGTTTTGCTAGAATCGCCGACCATGGACGTTTCCTGGATACTCGACGATCTCAACGAACCCCAGCGCGCGGCGGTCACCGCGCCGCTGGGGCCCTTGCGAGTGCTGGCCGGGGCCGGCAGCGGCAAAACCCGAGTGCTGACCCGGCGCATCGCCTGGCTGCTGGCGGTGGAAAACGCCTCGCCCTGGTCGGTCCTGGCGGTGACCTTCACCAACAAGGCCGCCGCCGAAATGCGCGGCCGGGTCGAGGAGCAGACGGACCGGGCGGTTAGCGGGCTTTGGATCGGCACCTTTCACGGTATCGCCCACCGCCTGCTGCGCCAGCACTGGCAGGAAGCCCGGCTGCCGCGCGCCTTCCAGATCCTCGACAGCGACGATCAGACCCGGTTGATGAAGCGGGTGCTGCGCGGCCTGAACCTGGACGAGAAGAAATGGCCGCCGCCACAGGCCGCCGGCTTCGTCAATCGCTGCAAGGACGAGGGCCAACGCCCGGCCGATCTGGCCGGCGACGATCCGATCCAGCGCCAGTACCAGCGCATCTACACCGTCTACCAGCAGGAATGCGAACGCGGCGGACTGGTGGATTTCGGCGAATTGCTGCTGCGCGCTTACGAACTGTGGCGCGACAGCCCAGACCTGCTGGCGCATTACCGCGAGCGGTTCCAGCATGTGCTGGTGGACGAATTCCAGGACACCAACACCATTCAATATCAATGGGTGCGGCTGCTGGGCGGCGGCCGGGGCGATGTGTTCGTCGTCGGTGACGACGACCAATGCGTCTACGGCTGGAGAGGATCGAAGGTCGAGAACATTCAACGCTTCGCCGAGGATTTTCCCGGCGCGCAAACCGTCCGGCTGGAGCAGAACTACCGTTCCACGCACAACATCCTCAAGGCCGCCAACGCCCTGATCGCGCAAAACACCGCCCGACTGGGCAAGAACCTGTGGACCGCCGACGCCGACGGCGAACCGATCCAGCTCTACAACGCCCTCCATGAAGTGGACGAGGCGCGCTTCGTTGCCGGACGCATTCGCCAGTGGGTGGAGACGGGTGGCCGCTACCGCGACGCGGCGATTTTGTACCGCTCCAACGCCCAGTCGCGGCTGTTCGAGGAAACGCTGATCGGAATGGCGATGCCCTACCGTATCTACGGCGGGCTGCGCTTCTTCGAGCGGGCCGAGATCAAGGACGCCTTGGCTTATCTGCGGCTGGTCGCCAACCGCGACGACGATCCTTCCTTCGAGCGGGCGGTCAATACCCCGCCGCGCGGCATCGGCGAGCGTACTCTCGACTTGCTGCGCGAGGCCGCGCGTGCCCGGGGTGATTCGCTGTGGCAAGCCGCCCTGCACCTGCTGGCGAACGGCGGGCTGAACGGGCGGGCCGCCAACGCCGTGCGCGGTTTTCTGCACCTGGTCGAGACGCTGGACCACGACAGCCACGATCGGCCACTGCCCGGCCGGATGGAGCACGTCGTTATCCGCAGTGGTCTGTTGGCGATGTACGAGCAGGACAAAGGCGACAAGGGCGAGATGCGGACCGAAAACTTGGAAGAATTGATCAAGGCCAGCGGCGATTTCACCGCCAACACCGACCCGGTCGTGGTCGGCGCCGATCCGACCGAGCCGGACTGGCTGAACGCTTTTCTCGCTCACGCCGCCCTGGAATCCGGTCAGGGCCAGGGATCGCCCGGCGAGGACTGCGTGCAACTGATGACGCTGCACATGGCCAAGGGTCTGGAATTCCCGCTGGTGTTCCTGGTGGGGATGGAAGAAGGTTTGTTCCCGCATAGCCGCTCGCTCGCCGAAGCGCGTCAGTTGGAAGAAGAGCGGCGGTTGGCCTATGTCGGCGTCACCCGCGCCCGCCGTCAGTTGTATGTGTCCTACGCCGAGCGGCGCACCTGGTACGGTCGCGAAAACTACCCGTCCCCCTCGCGCTTCGTCGGCGAAATTCCCGAGGAACTGACTCGCGACGTGCGCGCCCGCGTCAAGCGGCCAGCGAAGATTCCGTCGCCGGCGCCCCGGACCGCCGCTGCCGGCGGGGTCACCCCCGCCGGTCTGCGGCCCCGGCAGCGGGTGCGCCACGCCCGCTTCGGTGAGGGAGTCGTGTTGGAGGTCGAAGGCGCCGGCTACCACGCCCGGGCGCGCATCGATTTTCCGGCGGTGGGCGGCGCCAAGTGGTTGGTGGTGGCCTACGCCAAGCTGGAAACGCTGTGAGTCCACCGGATTTTACCGCGCCGGCGCTCCGCCCCGCCCCGAACGCCGATCCTCGTTCGGGTCCGTCGGCCCGGCCGCGCGTCTCGCCGCACCGGCTGAGTCTCAAGGAAGTGCTCGACGAGCTGGTGGCCGATGGGCTGGTGGCCAAGACGGATGCCGACCGAGCCGGGCTGGGCGTCCGGCCGGAGGGCAGCCAGTTGCATCCGCTGGTGGTGATCGCCAACAAGCAATTGCGCCAGATTCAGCCGCCGCATCGGGTGCTGAGCCTGGAACTGCTGACCGAGTGGCTGGCCGGCAAGGTCGGGCTCCCGTACCTGCGCATCGATCCCCTCAAACTGGACATCGCCGCAGTCGAGCGGCTGCTGCCGTTCGTGTCCTACGAGTACGCCGCCCGCTATCAGATCCTGCCGGTCGCGGTGGACGCGAACCGGGTGGTGTTCGCCACCACCGAGCCCCATCTGACCGAGTGGCAGGATATCCTGCGGCAGACCCTGCGCAAGGAGATCGAGCGGGTCATCGCCAGCCCGCTGGATATCAATCGCTATCAGATGGAGTTCTACGGCGTGTCGCGCTCGGTACGGGGCGCGATGCAGGGGTCGATGGAGCCAACCTCGGGTATCCTCAATTTCGAGCAGTTGCTGGAACTGGGGCGGCGCGGCGAGCTGAGCGCCGACGAGCGGCCGATCGTGCAGATCGTGGACTGGCTGTTGCAATACGCCTTCGCCCAGCGCGCCAGCGACATTCATCTGGAGCCGCGCCGCGAGCAGGGCCAGATCCGCTTTCGCATCGACGGCGTGCTGAATGCGATCTATCAGCTGCCGCCGGTGGTGATGAGCGCGGTCACCAGTCGTATCAAGATTCTGGGGCGGATGGACGTGGCCGAAAAGCGCCGCCCGCAGGATGGCCGCCTCAAGACCCGCACTCCGGCCGGCCGGGAGGTCGAACTGCGGCTGTCCACCATGCCCACCGCCTTCGGCGAGAAGTGCGTGCTGCGGATTTTCGATCCGGACACCGTGACCAAGGGTTTCGGCGAGCTGGGCTTCGCCCCGGCCGAAGAGGCGGTGTGGCGCAAGATGATCGCTCGGCCGCACGGTATCGTGCTGGTCACCGGCCCGACCGGCTCCGGCAAGACCACCACCCTGTACACCACGCTCAAGCAGTTGGCAGTTCCGGAAGTCAACATCTGCACGGTCGAGGATCCGATCGAAATGATCGTGCCGGAACTCAACCAGATGCAGGTGCAACCGGCCATCGATCTGACCTTCGAACAAGGCATTCGCACCCTGCTGCGGCAAGACCCCGACATCATCATGGTCGGCGAAATCCGCGACCTGGAAGCCGCGCAGATGGCGGTGCAGGCGGCGCTGACCGGACATCTGGTGCTGTCCACCCTGCACACCAACGACGCCGTTTCGGCGGTGACCCGTCTGCTCGATCTGGGCGTGCCGTATTACCTGATTCAAAACGTGTTGATCGGAGTCATGGCGCAACGGCTGGTGCGCACGCTCTGCCCGCACTGCAAGACGATGGGCCAGATCGAGGATGGATTGTGGGAGGCGCTGGTCCGGCCCTGGCCGCTGCCGAAACCCGCCGCCGTCGGCGTGCCGCAAGGCTGTCCGGAATGCCGTAAGACCGGTTATTTGGGCCGCGTGGGTTTGTACGAACTGCTGATGGTGACGCCGGAGCTGCGCCGATTGTTTCGAACGGAAACAGACGAGGCAGCCATACGGCGCAGCGCCTTCGAACAGGGCATGCGCCCGCTGCGGGTCAGCGCCGCCTGTCAGATCGCCGCCGGTTTGACCACCTTCGAAGAGATCATGCAGGTGCTGCCCCCCCTGGATGAAGGATAGGAAAACCGGTTTTGACTGGATTGACGCACCTCATTTTTTGACGAAAGTGTTGCGAATGGAACACAATAACTTTGCTGCAATACGGTTTTTAGTTCACCATCCACATACTCAATCGAATAACTACAGGAAATGCATCATGTCTTCGAAACTGGTTAAAAGCGCGGTGGCGGCGGCCCTGGCGGGCGCTTTTCTAGCGGGTGCGACGGCGCGGGCCTATGAGGCGGGCGACTGGCTGGCTCGAGTCGGTGCCTGGGGGGTATTTCCTAAATCAGACAACTTGACCGGTGTCCTGGGCCAGCCCGGCGTCGATCTCAACGTGGACGACGGCTATAGTCTTGGTTTGAACTTCACCTACATGGTGAACCCCAACATCGGCGTGGAGTTGCTCCTCGCCCTGCCGTTCAAGCACGACTTGGAGCTGACGGGCGCCGGTAAGGTGGCCAATACTTTTCAGTTGCCCCCGACGCTTTTCGTGCAGTATCACTTCATGCCGACCAGCAACATCCGCCCGTATGCCGGCATCGGTCTGAACTACACCTTTTTCTGGAATGAAAAGACTACCGGCGCTCTGTCCGGCACCAGCCTCAAACTGGACCCTTCCTGGGGTCTGGCGGGGGAATTGGGCGTCGATATCGACGTGGCGCCAAACTGGTTCATGAACGGCGTCGTCGGCTATATGGACATCGATACCAAGGCCAAGCTGAATGGGGTCAGCCTCGGTACCGTTGCCATCGATCCCTGGGTGGTCGGCATTAACATCGGTACCCGTTTCTAATCGCGAACCCCTATTGCGGCGGCGGGAGAGGTGGCGTCTCCTCCGGCCGCCGAGTTCGTTCAAGCGGCTTTTTCGGGATACCCCAACGCTTGCAGCGCCGCGCGAAGTTCCGTTCCAATGTCCCCTTCGGTTTCCACGCTCACCCGGCCGGTTGGCACGTCCACCGTGACTTCCTTGACCCGGGCATCCTTGCTCAAGCCCGTTTGAATCGCGCTGGCACAACCGCCGCATTTCACATTCTGGACCAGAAGTTCAACGTTCATTTCATCATGCTCCTCGAAATTTCCGGTTCTTCAGGCTTCTTATGGAGCCGAACACGAGTCTATATCATAAAGTATATTGAATTTTCCCTTCTGTACGTTTTCCCGTGATGGCAAGGGATCGAGCGTGGGCCAGACTGTAGGCCATCGCCCAACTCATTGTATTGACGAGTGACGCACCGCGCGTTTGCCTGACCTACGGCTTGGATCATAGGAAAATTTACAGAAAAAACTCCGTTAGATCCGCCGTCGCAGCAGTATGTAAACCGCACCGGTTCCGCCGTCCACCGGCCGCGCCGAGCAGAACGCCAGTACCTCGTCGCGCTGGCGCAGCCAATGGTTGAGTTTCTGTTTCAGCACCGGTCCGCGATGGCGGGAACCGTTCCCTTTACCGTGGACGATCCGCACGCAGCTCAAGCTTTCCCGCCGGGCGGCGCGCAGAAATTCGGCCAGCGCCTCCTTGGCCATGGCGACCGTCATCCCGTGCAGGTCCAGCGCCGATCCGACCCGGAATTGCCCGCGCCGCAATTTACGCAGCACCGCCTGCTGCACGCCTTCGGCGCGGTAGTACAATTCCTCGCCGGTATCCAATTCCGCCGGCTCGAAATAATCCGAGATCATGTCGTCCAGCACCCGCCGCTCGTCGGCTTGGGTGAAGCGGGGAATTGGGGCGGGATGAGGTGCGATGGGGTCGATCCGGTCGCAGTGCAACGGCTTGACCGGGCCGACGGTCTGCCGGAACAATTCTCGATCCCGCAGATCGAGCACGAACGGCTTGGTCATGGGCGCCTCGCTGGATGTCGTTAGGGCGTCCGGCCGGGACGACACGGATGACGGTCATTTTAACGTCAGCATCGCCGGGTACGATACGCATCCACCCGGCCCGCGAGAATAGATCTCTACATGCATATATTGGTCAGCAACGACGATGGCTATCAAGCGCCGGGCCTGCTCCGCCTGGCCGCCGCCCTGAGCGAACTGGCGGAGATTACCGTGGTCGCTCCCGACCGCGACCGCAGCGGAGCCAGCAACTCGCTTAGCCTCAAGAGCCCGCTGTACGTCACCCGCCACGACAACGGCTTCCACAGCGTCGAGGGCACGCCGACCGACTGCGTCCACCTCGCCATCACCGGCCTGTTGGAGCGCGAGCCGGACATGGTGGTTTCGGGCATCAACAGCGGGCCGAACCTGGGCGACGACGTGATCTACTCCGGCACGGTGGCGGCGGCGATGGAAGGCCGATTTCTTGGCCTGCCGGCGCTTGCGATCTCGCAGGCCGCGCCCTGCCCCCAGCACTTCGACACCGCCGCACGGGTGGCGGTCTGGCTGGTGCGTCGCTTGCGGGAGCGACCGTTGCCCCCCGATTCCATTCTCAACGTCAACGTCCCCGATTTGCCGTGGGAGCAACTGGCCGGATTTCGGGTCGCCCGACTCGGCCACCGCCATAAATCGGAACCGGTCATCAAAAGCACCGATCCGCGCGGCCGGCCGATCTATTGGGTGGGGCCGGCCGGCTCCGAACAGGACGCGGGTCCGGGCACCGACTTCCACGCCGTGCGCGCCGGGTATGTCGCCATCACGCCCTTGCAGGTCGATTTAACCCGTCATGGCGCGCTCGCCACACTGATGCAGTGGTTGCTGGACTAACAATCTGTAGAAATGCGAAAATTCAAAAATTTTGCCTCTAATAGTATACACAATACTAGTGGACTCACCCGCCATGGAAGGCTTATCATCATTGGGCGTTTGGGGTTTGGAGCAGGGATGGATCAAGTCCGACTTCCCGAGCGCGGGCTGGAGCACGTGGCGGCGCCAAGGCAAACCGGCGGGCCGATGCCGGCTTACAAAAATCAGCTCACAAAAATATAACAAGGCGCAACCGGCCCTTGCCCTAGCGCCATCAAGACAACCCACCAAGCGAAACATGTCGAGGAGGTATCGATGTCCCGACGGATGAATGCCTGTCTGGAGCCGGTGGCGTGCGACGATGAGTTGCACATGGAGAACCCTCTGCTGGACGAGGACAAACTGGAGGACGCCGAGGAGGAAGGCGTCGTGGAGAACGAGGAGCTGGACGCCGTGGAATCGCCTTGGCAGGCTCCTGCGGCAAGCGCTCGCGAGTTTACCCAGGAGGAATTGGACGCCACCCGGATGTACCTGAGCGAAATCGGTTTTTCCCCGCTGCTGACCGCTCAGGAAGAAGTGTACTACGCCCGCCGGGTGTTGCAGGGCGACGCCGCCGCCCGTAACCGCATGGTCGAAAGCAACCTGCGCTTGGTGGTGAAAATCGCCCGCCGCTATATGAACCGCGGCCTCAGCCTGCTCGACCTGATCGAGGAAGGCAATCTGGGGCTGATTCACGCCGTTGAGAAATTCGATCCCGAGCGCGGCTTTCGCTTTTCGACCTACGCGACTTGGTGGATCCGCCAGACCATCGAGCGGGCGCTGATGAACCAGACCCGCACCATCCGGTTGCCGATCCATATCATCAAGGAAATTAACGGCTATTTGCGGGTAACCCGGCAACTGGCGCAATCGCTGGACCACGAGCCCAGCGCCGAGGAAATCGCCCAGGTCATGGGCAAATCGGTCGCCGACGTGAAGCGGATGTTGCAGCTCAACGAACGGGTGGCCTCGGTGGATACCCCGATCGGCAAGGACGAAGACCGTTCGCTGCTGGACGCCATCCCCGACGAGAATAACCCCGACCCATCGCAGCTGCTGCAGGATACCGACCTCAACGAAAAGCTGGATTTGTGGCTGGACCAGTTGAACGACAAGCAACGGGTCGTGGTCAAGCGGCGCTTCGGTCTGGGCGGCCAGGAAAAAGCCACCTTGGAGCAGGTCGGCAACGAGATCGGCGTGACTCGGGAGCGAGTGCGGCAAATTCAGATCGATGCGCTACGCCGGCTGCGCAAGATCTTGGAAAGTGAGGGGTTTTCCCAGGATTTTCTGTAGCAGGCTCCTGGTTTCGGCGGGGGGAATCCGGGGATCTCCTCGCCGGTTTCACCCGCCGCGCTAGTCGGCCATCAGCAGCAACGCGGCCGCAACCCGGCGACCTTCCAGCATGATGATATTGTAAGTCCGGCACGCGGCGGCCGTGGTCATGACCTCCACGCCCACGCCGCGCGCCAGCAGTGACTGCGTCAGGCGCGGGTGCGGAAATCGCTGGAGGTCGCCGGTTCCCAGCACCACGATCTCGGGCTCCAGCCGGGCGAGCGCCTCGAAATGCCCTCCCTCCAAGTCAGCGAAGGTTTGCGGTGGCCAGTCGGTGACCAGTTGTTCCGGGGTAACGATCACGCTGCGGCGAATCTCCCGTTCGTTGATCCTGATCCAGCCCGAGCCATAGCCCCTGACAAAGTTCAAGCGGGTATCGATGTCTAGACTGAAGCGCATGTACAATCCCTCCGGCTAAAGGCGTCCGGCCGCAGCTCGGACGCGCCGAGCAGATGCTCGGCATTTTTCAGAGTCGCAACCACTGTCAATGTTCCAAGGCTTAGCCGCCGCATTCGGATGGCGTGATCGCGGGTGGCGGCCTTCCGCAACCGGGAGAACGCGCGATGACCGATCACCCCGCCCCTCACACCATCCATGCCCTGGAACTCGGGCGCATGGGCAACTTCATTTATGTGATTCACGATCACGCCAGCGACCGCGCGGCGGTGGTGGATCCGGCCTGGGATGTACCGGCCATCCTCGGCCTGGCCGCGCGGCGCGAGCTGCAGATCACCGATATCCTGTTGACCCACAGCCACTTCGACCACATCAACGGGGTGGAAGCGCTGCTGAACGCCAGCGACGCCCAGTTGCATCTGCTCAAAACCGAAGCGGCGTTCTGGGATCGTTACCTCGATCTGCCGACCCTGCACGAGGGCGGCGACCGCATCCGCCTGGGTGAGACCGAGATCGAAGTCCTGCACACGCCCGGCCACACGCCCGGTTCGGCCTGTTACCGGCTGGGCGATCAGGTACTGACCGGAGATACTTTGTTCGTGTTCGGCTGCGGGCGCTGCGATCTGCGCGGCGGCGATCCCGAACAGATGTACCACACCCTGCGCCGGTTGGGCGAACGGCTGCCGGAGGGCACCCTTATCCGGCCCGGCCACAACTACGGCATCACGCCGGCCTCGACCATGGCCGAGCAACTCGCCGGCAACCCCTTCCTGCATTTCGACGACCGTGCCGGCTTTGTCGACTACCGCATGCACCTGCACGACCGCGAGGAGCCCTATCGGCCGGAAGCACGGCCGCACCCGCACTGACAGCCATTAAATCTCCACGAACACCTGTCCGGTCTCGACCGTGACCGGATATGTTTTGAGCGCTTTTTTGGCGCGTAGAAAGTTGAGCAACCGCACCCCAGGGGGGTGGTTGGCCCAGCACACCACCTCGCCAGTGCGGATATCGAAGCGCGTTCGGTGGTGTGGACATTCGACCTGGCCGCCTTCGATGATTTTTCCCTTGTGCAGGGATGCGAACAGGTGAGTACAGTCGTTCTGAGTGGAATAAAAGCCATCGTCCAGATGAAAAACTGCCACGGTTCGACCGCCCGCCTTGTACGCCTTGACCCCCCCGATGGGAATATCGCTTTCGTCGCAAACCCGATGCCGTGTCACCTCGATCCTCCACGATCATCCAATAGTATGATGAGTGTGATGAGCGGAAGGATTCGCAACCCTCCTCACATCCCCTAAAATACTACTTAATTGTAATGGTAATAGGAGGAAGATAAACACATGATTGTTAGCTGCGTCGCCTATGCCGACGGCCGCAAGCTGTCCGACATCCTACTGGAGGATATTCCGACACTGCGGGATCGACCGGACGCCTTCGTCTGGCTGGGGCTGCGCGAGCCGAACGAAGAACTGATGACGCGGGTTCAGGATCTGTTCGACCTGCACGAACTGGCCGCCGAGGACGCGCACCACGCCCATCAACGTCCCAAGGTGGAACTATACGGCGACTGCCTGTTCGTGGTGCTGCGGACCGTTCAAATGCAGGAAGGCAAGATGGATTTCGGCGAAACCCACCTGTTCGTCGGACCTCGCTATCTGGTGTCGGTACGGCATGGCGCTTCGCTGTCCTACACCACGGTGCGCGCTCGCTGCGAGAGTAACCCAAACCTGCTGGGCAAGGGTTCGGGGTTCGTGCTGTACGCCATCCTCGACTTCGTGGTGGATAATTATTTTCCGATTCTCAACACCGTGGAAGATGCCGTGGAGGAACTTGAGGAACGGTTGTTCAAGGGCGATTTCAACCAGGATGACCTCGGCCAGCTTTACCAATTCAAACGCGATCTGGTGGAATTGCGCCGCGCCGCCGCGCCGCTGGTCGAGGTTTGCAATTATCTGCTGACCAAAGTGTTCAGCAACCATGCTCCCGACGATATCCGGCCCTATTTCCGCGATGTCCACGACCATGCCCTACGCATCAACGAAGCCGTGGAAATCATCCGGGAAACCCTGGCGTTCGCCCTGCAAATCAGCTTGTCGCTCGGCGCGGCCCGCCAGAACGAGGCGACCAAGCGGCTGGCCGGCTGGGGCGCGCTGCTGGCGATCCCGACCGTGGTGTTCAGCATCTACGGCATGAATTTCAAGGGCTGGTTCCCCGAACTCGAATGGAAGTACGGCTATCCCATCGTAATGGGAAGCGTGACGTTCGCTTGCCTGTTGCTGTACCGGTATTTGAGGAAGACCGGGTGGTTGTAGATGTTCCGGTTCACGCCGATCGGCGTCATCCGTTCCTGTTTCCGTGAGAAATTCGGCATCCCGCGCCAATCGGGGCTGGCGCCGGCGGCGCGGGCGACCCTGGAGTTGTCGCCCCCCTACGGACAAGCGGCGGCGGTGCGCGGTCTGGAGGCGTTCTCCCATCTATGGCTGGTGTTCGTGTTTCACGGCACGCCGACCGGCCGCTGGCAGCCGACGGTACGGCCGCCGCGCCTGGGCGGCAACCGACGGCTGGGAGTGTTCGCCACCCGCTCCACCTTCCGCCCCAACTCCATCGGGCTATCGGCGGTTCGGCTGGAACGGGTGGCCATCGCCGGTCAGCGGGTGACGCTACACCTGTCGGGGGTGGATCTGCTGGATGGAACGCCGGTGCTGGACATCAAACCCTATCTGCCCTATGCCGACTGTCTCCCCGAGGCGACCGGCGGTTTCGCGACCGAGGCGCCGCCACACCTGCCGGTTGAGTTCAGCCCGGCAGCGGCGGTGTTCTGCGCGACGTGGCCGACGGACGAGCTGCGAGGCCTGATCGTCCAGATCCTGCGCCAGGACCCGCGCCCGGCCTACCGTGGCGCCCGCGCCACGCCCCAGCGTTACGGTATGCGGCTGTACGATTGCGATGTGCACTGGGAAATGCGCGACGGCGTGGCGTATGTGACCGAAATCCAGTCCGATCTGGAACCGCGCCAATAGCCGAGGTCATGGAATAGCCCCCACAAGCGGCCAGTGCGATATTTATCGGTAGACTCGCACCCGCCGGAATCGAAACCACGAAGGGCATCAACCGGCGGTTCTTGCTCCCAACCACCCAACTCAGGGCCAAACCATGTACACCGTCTGCGTCCGCGACCACTTCATGATCGCCCACAGCTTCCGGGGGGAAACCTTCGGTCCCGCCCAGCGCCCGCACGGCGCGACCTACGTCGTCGATCTGGAACTGCGCCGTCCCGAACTGGATCCGGACGGCGTGGTCACGGACATCGGCAAGCTCGGCGACTGCCTGCGCGCCGTGCTCGGCGACCTCAACTTTCGCGACCTCGACCAACTGCCGGAATTCGCCGGCCGCAATACCACCACCGAATTTCTGGCCCGCGAGATCTTCGACCGCGTCGCGGTGCGGATCGAGGAGGGGCGACTGGGACCGAATGCCGCCGGCCTGAGTTCGATGCGCGTCATCCTGCACGAATCCCATGTTGCCTGGGCGTCCTACGAAGGGACGCTGCCTTGAAATCAGTCTGCTTCCTGATTCCCGGCGACCCCGATACCCGCACCGGCGGCTATCTGTACGACCGGCGCATCATGGCCGGACTGGCGGCGCTGGGCTGGCGGGTCGAACTCCGGCGGCTCGACGCCTGCTTTCCGCTACCGGACCAGGCGGCGCTATGTGGGGCCGGCGCGGTGCTGGCCACGCTGCCGGAACAGACGCTGACGATCATCGACGGTCTGGCGCTGGGCGCCATGCCGGCCGTCGCCGCCGCCCAGCGGGACCGGCTGCGGCTGGTGGCGCTGGTCCATCACCCGCTGGCGCTGGAAACCGGACTGGACGAAAAGCTCAGCCAGCAACTCCACGCCAGCGAACGCGAGGCGCTGCGCCACGTTCGCCAAGTCATCGTGACCAGTCCCAGCACGGCGCGGGCGCTGCTGACCGACTACGAGGTGGCGCCGGAACGCTGCATCGCGATTCCGCCCGGCACCGATCCCGCGCCGCTGGCGGAAGGCTCGGGCGGCGAGGTGCTGGAACTGCTGTGCGTGGCCTCGCTGACCCCACGTAAGGGCCACACCGTGCTGTTCCGCGCCCTGGCGCGACTCAAGCACTACCCCTGGCGGCTGTTCTGCGCCGGCAGCGAACGGCTGCATCCACCTACTGCCGCCCTGCTACGCCAATTAGCAGCGGAACTGAGCTTGATCGAGCGCATCGAGTTTTCGGGCGAACTGGACGCGGCGGCTCTGGCGATTCGCTACCAGCAGGCCGATGTGTTCGTGCTGCCGTCTTATCACGAGGGCTATGGCATGGCGCTGGCCGAGGCGCTGGCGCGGGGATTGCCGATCGTCAGCACCACGGCGGGCGCGATTCCCGACACGGTGCCGGCGGATGCGGGGCTGCTGGTGTCGCCCGGTAACGAGGCGGCGCTGGCCGAGGCATTGGCGCGGGTAATGACCGAACCCGCACTGCGCGAGCGCCTGGCCGCCGGCGCCCGCGCGGCCCGTCAATCCCTGCCGGGCTGGCCGGAGACCTGTACCCGCTTCGCCGCAACGCTGGACCAGGTTGCGGCGGCATGAGCGGTTTTTCCGCCGAGTGGCTGCGCCTGCGCGAGCCGACCGATGCGGCTTCCCGCAATTTGGAACTGACCGCTCAGCTAATCGCCTGGCGGCGACGCCATGACGCCCTGTCCGTGCTGGATCTCGGCAGCGGTACCGGAGCCAATTTCCGCATTCTTGCCCCTGCTCTCGGCGGCGGGCAGCGCTGGTGGCTGCTGGATCACGACCCAGCGTTGCTGGCGCGAGCCGGCGAAGCTCTCCGTCAGTGGGCGGAAAAACGGGGCATGACGGCGGCCGATCAGGGTGAAACGCTGCTCCTGAAGGACGAAACGAACCATTGCTGGCTGGAACGGTTCTGCCTGGATTTGAACGAGGACTGGGAGCGGCTGGCGGTTGCGAACGTGCAACTGGTCACGGCCTCCGCTCTGATCGATCTGGTGTCGGCCGACTGGCTGGAACGACTGGCCCAACGCTGTCGGACATGGCGGGCGGCGGTGCTGATCGTACTGAGCTACGACGGGTCTATCGCCTGGGAGCCGGTGGCGGAAGGCGACGAACGGGTGCGCGAATGGGTCAATCGCCACCAGCACACCGACAAGGGCTTCGGATCAGCGCTCGGCCCCGATGCCGCTCCCGCGTTGGCCCGCCTGCTCGAACGACTGGATTATCGGGTGGAGCTGCGGCCCAGTCCCTGGACGCTGGCCGCGCAAGATGCTGCCCTGCAAACCGCGCTGCTGGATGGCTGGACGGAAGCCGCGCGGCAGATCGCGCCCGAACCAGACGACTGGCTGGACGTTTGGTCGCGGCATCGGCGCGACCTGATCGAGCGCGGCCACTCCCGCTTGTCGGTCGGCCACTGGGATCTGTTCGCCAGTCTGGAGTAGTGTGGTCGTGAATAGCGCCGGCGGAGTCGCCGGCATTGCCTTGTGGAGGTTGCGATGCGCCATGCCCAAATCCTGAGTTCCGGCGGCTACGTCCCGGAACGGCTGATGACCAACGCCGAATTCGACCAGTTATTGGGCGAGTCGGTCGGCGACTGGCTGGTGGAGAATGTCGGTATCCGCCAGCGCTATTTCATGGCCGAGGATCAGACGACTTCGGATCTGGCGGTCGCGGCCGCCCAAGTGGCGCTCGAGCGCGCCGGTCTGGAGCCGGCCGATCTCGATCGGATCATCGTCGCCACCGACACCCCGGATTACCTCAGCCCGGCCACGGCGGCGGTGGTGCAGGCCAAGCTGGGCGCGCGCCGCGCCGGCGTGTTCGACGTGAACAGCGCCTGCGCCGGCTGGGTCATCGCCCTGGACATCGCGGCGAAAACGCTGGTCACCGAGCCCGACGAGCGCTTCGTGCTGGTGATCGGGGCCTATGGCATGAGCCGGTTTCTGGATTGGGGCGACAAGAAGACCGTGACCCTGTTCGCCGACGGCGCGGGGGCGGTCGTGGTCGGCACCGGTTCGCAACCGGGTTGGCTCGCCACCGCGCTGGCTGCCGCCGGGGAGTACCACGACGCGCTCGGTATCTACACCGGCGGTACCTTTCGCCCGGCCAGTCTCGCCAACCTGGAGCGATACGGGCCGCCGACGGTGCAGTTCGTGCGCAAATTCCCGGCCACTTTCAACACAGAGCAATGGCCACCGCTGATCGAGCGAGTGCTGGCCAGGGCCAGTGCCGCGACCGGCACCCGCTTGGGGCCGGACGACGTGGATCGCTATTACTTCACCCAGGTCAATCTGCGCACCCTCGAAACCACCATGGCGGCGCTCGGGCAGCCGCTGGAAAAAACCCACTGGATCATGGACAAATGGGGTTATACCGGCTCGGCCTGCATCCCGATGGCGCTGGACGACGTCATCGCCCAGGGCAAGGGTCCCGAACCTGGCTCGCTGGTGCTGTTCTGCGCCAGCGGCTGCGGCATCGCCCTGGCCGCCTCGTTGTGGCGATGGCGGTGAACGGAATCAGGCAACCACGCCGCCCGAGGATGTCCCCATGATTATCGCCACGCCCGATATCCACATCCCCGAAGACGAACTTCAGTTTCAATTCAAGCTGGCGTCCGGCCCCGGTGGTCAAAACGTCAACAAGGTGGCGACGGCGGCGGAACTGCGCTTCGATGTCGCCCGTTCGCCCGCGCTGCCGGACGCGGTACGGGCACGGTTGCGGACGCTGGCTGGCAGCCGCGTGAACCAGAACGGCGAACTGCTGATCACCGCCCGGCGCTTTCGCAGTCAGGAACGCAACCGGCAGGATGCCATCGAACGCCTGGTCGCCTTGATCCAGCATGCGGCGACGGCACCGAAGCCGCGCGTCAAAACCAGGCCTTCGCGGGCCGCCAAGCAGCGACGCATGGATGAAAAGCGGCGCGTCGGGGCGAAAAAGCAGGGCCGGCGGGCCAGCGGATCGTCACGGGGATACGAGTGAACACCGACACCGTCCGCCTTGGAGCCTTTTCGTACAGCCTCTGGGGACTGAAGGCGTTGAAACAACCCTCACCCCCAGCCTCTCTCCCGCAGGGAAAAGAGGAGCTTTCGTGCGGCCTCTTAAGCTCCGGACAAGGACTTCCGAAAGCACGCGACTCCCGCATTCCCGCACCGGGACCCGCGCACTCGCATCAGGAACGTCGCCCGGCACCGAACAGCCAATAGCGGTTGCGACCTGCCTGTTTAGCCAGATACATCGCCTGGTCGGCATGGCGCAGCAGGGTGTCGGTATCGCCGCCGTCCAGCGGATGGAGGGCAACGCCGATGCTGGCGGTCACCGCGAACGAATGCTCGTCGAACACATGAGGCATGGCCAGGGCGCTCAGCAGCCGGGTAACAGCGTGTTCGCATTCCTCCACACTGCTCAAGCTCCCGAACAGCACGACGAATTCATCGCCACCCAAGCGCGCCACCGTATCGCCGCCGCGCACGCAGCCGCGCAAACGACCGGCGACGGCGATCAGCAGCCGGTCGCCGGCGGCGTGGCCGAGCGTGTCGTTGACTGGCTTGAACCCGTCGAGATCGAGGTAGCAGACCGCGAGCAAAGTCTGTTGGCGCTCGGCCTGAGCGATGGCCAGTTGCAGCCGGTCGGCGAGCAGGGCGCGGTTGGGCAGTTGGGTGAGCAGGTCGTGATAGGCCAGATTTTCCAGGCGGCGCTGGCTGTCCTTGAGCGCGGTGATGTCGGCGAAGACGTTGACGTAGTGAAGGACGCGGCCGGCTTCGTCGCGAACCGCCGAGATGCTGGCGGTCTGCGCGTACAGCTCGCCGTTTTTCTTGCGGTTCCACAACTCGCCGGTCCAGACGCCTTCATCGATCAAGGTTCGCCACAGGGCGGCGAAAAACTCGGGATCGTGACGGCCGGACTGGAGAAAGCGCGGATTTTGGCCGAGCGCTTCATCGCGGCTGTAGCCGGTTAGTGCGCTGAAGGCATCATTGACCTCGACAATAAGGCCATCGGCATCGGTGACGATGATGCCCTCGTGGGCGTGCTTGAAGACGCTGGCGGCCAACCGCAGCCGCTGTTCGGCCTGACGGCGAGCGGTGATGTCTTCCTTGACCGCGAGAAAATGCGCGATGCGTCCGTTCAGATCGCGCACCGGCGCGATGATGGCGTATTCCCAATACAGCGAACCATCCTTGCGCCGGTTATAAAGCTCGCCGGTCCAAATGCCGCCCTCGGTGAGGGTTTGCCACAGCCGCTGATAGTAGTCCGTTGGCGTCTTACCCGATTTAAGCAGACGCGGATTTTGGCCGAGCGCTTCCTCGCGGCTGTAGCCGGTGACTTGCGTGAAATAGGGATTGACGTATTCGATCCGGGCGTTCAGGTCGGTGAGCACGATGGAAACCGGGATTTGTTCGATCGCCTGGTACAGGCGATGGACGGATTCCTGAGCCTCGTGTCGCGCGGTGATGTCGCGGGCGATGCCGAGCACGCCGAGCCACTGACCGCCGCCGCTGTCGCGCACCGGCGTTTTGGTGGTTTCCACCAGGACGCGGTGGCCGTCGGGATAGACCAGCCATTCCTCGTTGGTGCGTGACCCACCGGCCGCCAGCGCGGCGCGATCTTTTTCGCGGTAGAAATCGGCGGTTTCGGCATCCACGAAATCGTAATCGGTCTTGCCGACGATGGCCGCTTCGGGAGCGCCATAATAGGCGGTGAAAGCCCGATTACAGAGAAGAAAACGACCTTCGGGATCCTTGATCCAGAGCAGGTCGGGCAATGTTTCGTAGAGCGTGCGCAGCAGGGTGCGTTCTTCCGCTGCTAGGCGCTGGCTGGCGAGCAATTCGGTAATGTCGCGGCTGACGCTAATCAGTGCCGGGCGGCCGTTCCACTCGCTGTGGGAGATCCGGGTTTCAACCGGAATCGTCTCGCCGGTTCGAGTTTGCAGGGGTACCCGGCACACCTCGCGGCGGCCCGTCAACATCTTGTCGATGACGTGCTTGACTTCGGCATGTTGCCCCGACGGGTGAACCGCAAGCACGTCGCGGCCTCGCAATTCGACCAAACGGTACCCGAGCCGTCGTTCTACGGTCGGGTTCTGGTAAACGATACCGCCGGTTTCGTCGAACACGAAAATGAAATCGTCGAGCGCTTCGAACAGAGCCAGCAGGTTTTGCTGCTGGATTTTGGCGGCGGCGGCGCCGCGCATCCGGAGCAGCACCTCGCCCAGTTGCAAGGCCAGGGTTTCCAGCGTCCGACAGCTCAGGTCGGGAATCGTGTCGGCCCGATGGCTGGCGAGATGGAAACAGGCGACCGCGTGTCCGTCGTGCAGGATCGGAAGGAGGGCGACGGCGCGCAGACCTTCCTGTCGGACGGCCGGCGACAGGTCGATCGGATCGAGGTCGCGGAAGCTGTAGCGTGGCTGGCCGGCGCGCGCGATGGCGCCGAGGCAGGAATCGAGCGGGATCGTGCGCACCGCCGCGGCGTATTCGCTGGAAAGGCCGGCGTGAACGGCCAGCGTCAGATGGCCGTCCTGGGGATCCACATCGTAGATACCGCCGCCGTCGATGCCCGGCAACCCCAGCGCGGTATCGAGGATCGCCCGCATTGCCGCTTCGGGATCGACGGCGATCCGTTGCAGCGCCAGCAGCAGTTCGTGGTGGGCGGCCAGCGCCTGCTCGGTATTCCTGCGCTCGCTGATGTCCCACCACGCGCCCACGATCAGACCGAGCGCGCCGGTTTCGTCGCGTTTGACGTTCAGGCGGTCGTGAATCCAGATGTGGTGGCCATCGTGGTGACGGAAGCGGTATTCGTGCTCGATCCGATCTTCGCGCCGGAGCCGCTGCTGGACCGCCAGCACGTCCGCCAAGTCGGCGAGGTGAACGTGCGTGGCCCAGAAATTGGGTTGCCACCAGGCTTCCGGCGGGTAACCCGTGATTTTTTCGACTTCGGGGCTGACGTAGACCGTTTGCAGGACGCCGGCGGTTTTGGGATCCGGTCGTAGTACGTAGGTGGCGGCAGGGACCAAATCGAATAGGGCCGCGAGCTGCTGGACCACATCGTCCAGGGCATTTCCCAACTGGATCTGTCTCAAGCTGGGAGGGGCATCGGGCGCGGTCATGGGCGGACTCTGCCGATGGGCTTTACGGTAAGTGTGGCCGTTCCAGGTACTCGTGCGATTGCATTTCCTGCAAGCGGCTGACCGTGCGCTGGAACTCGAACTTTAATTTTTCGCCCTGATACAGCTCGAACGGCGAAGCGGCGGCGGATAGGATCAGCTTGACGCCGCGATCGTAAAACTCGTCCACCAGGTTGATGAAGCGCCGCGCCGGGTTCTCCATTTGCCAGTCCATCGTCGGCACGTTGGAGATCAGCACGGTGTGGTAGCAGCGGGCGATTTCGATGTAGTCGGCGGTGCCGCGCGGCCCGTCGCAGATTGCCCGAAAGTTGAACCAGACGATGCCGTCGGCTTCGCGCAGGGTGGGGATGTAGCGGCCCTCGATCTCCACGTCGCCGCCGCGGTGGCCGGGTTCGGGCGCGATGTTGTTGAATATCTCGTTCAGGATGTGTTCGGCCCGTTCGTCCAGCGGCGCGTGATAGATCTCGGCCTTTTCCAGGTAGCGCAGCCGGTAGTCCACCCCGCCGTCCACGTTCAAGATATCCAGATACTGCTTGAGCAATTCGATCGCCGGCAGGAAGCGGGCGCGTTGCAGGCCATCCCGGTACAGGTCGTCCGGTGGGATGTTGGAGGTGGTGATCAGGGTAACGCCCTGGTTGAACAGCTCTTCCAACAGACCGTACAGCAGCATGGCGTCGGTGATGTCGGCGACGAAGAACTCGTCCAGGCAGATCACTCGCGCCTGTTCGGCGAAGCGGCGGGCGACGATCCGCAGCGGGTCCTGCTGGTTTTTCAGCGCCTTCAGTTCGGCGTGGACCGCCCGCATGAAGCTGTGAAAGTGAATGCGCTGCTTGCGCTCGAGCGGCAGGGCATCGACGAAGGTGTCCACCAGATAGGTTTTGCCGCGTCCGACCCCACCCCATAAATACAGTCCACGCGCGGTGGGCGACGCCGCGGTGGCTTTGTCGCGCCCGGCCAGGCGGGCGAGCAGGCCCGGTTTTTTGCTGACAGCGGCCGGCTCCGGCTGGGCCATCAACCGATCGTAGATTTTTTGCAAGGCGAGGACCGCCCGTTCCTGGGCGGGATCGTGCTGGAAGCCTTCCCGTTGCAAATCCTGGCGATAGCGTTCGTAAGGCATGGCGAAACTCGAAAGCGGGTTGTGCTAGCGGCCGGGCAGGGAAACCGGCCGTCCGGGTGGGCTGCGCTGGGGCAGGTATTGGAACCAGTCGCGGCTGGCGTCGCCGAAAGCGAAAAAATCCGGATTGATCAGCACCGGCCGGGCGTTGTAGCGCAGTGGTCGCGATTGCATGTCGGTCAGGTGGCCGCCGGCTTCCTCGACGATCGCCTGCGCGGCGGCGGTGTCCCATTCGCCGGTCGGCCCGAAGCGGGGGTACAGGTCGACCGCGCCCTCGGCGATGAGGCAGGATTTCAGGGCGCTGCCCACGAACAGGTGGCGGTAATCGCCGAGCTGTTGCAGGTAATCCTGCAAGCGCCGACTGCGGTAGGACGCCTGGCTGCTGACGACCCGGATCGGCTGGGGGCAAATTCGCGCCGCCTGGATGCGGCGGGCAGGCTGATTTCTCAGTCGCTTGTAGGCGCCGCCACCGCGCCAGGCGTGATAGCAGACGCCATCGACCGGTGACAGGATCAGCCCAAACACGGCTTCGTGATTGTGGATTAGGGCGATATTGATCGTAAATTGATCGCTGTGTCGGATAAATTCGCGGGTGCCGTCGAGCGGATCCACCAGCCACAGCCATTCCCAGCGGCTGCGTTCGGCGAAGCCGACGTCGGAGGCTTCCTCGGACAAAATCGGGATGTGGGGCGTCAGCTCCTTCAGGCCGCGCAGGATACAGCGGTGGGCGGCGAAGTCGGCTTCGGTGACCGGGCTTTGATCGGGCTTGGCGGTGACGCTGAAGGAACCGGCGTACACGTCCAGAATCCGGCGCCCCGCCTCGCGGGCGATGTCCTGAACCGGCGCCGCCAGGGCGGACAGGTCGATATCGGGGGCGTCGGTCATGCCGCGGAGAACCTCGGAAGTCGGAAGGGTCGCGTCTGGATTGCATTTTATGTGCATTCTACACAATTTGCGGCCTGAGCCGTTTCCCCATCGGAGCCCTTCATGACCACACACCTGTCCTGGTCGCGGATTCAAACGGTCCTGCTCGACATGGATGGCACTCTGCTGGATTTGCATTTCGACAATCATTTCTGGCGGGAATTGGTGCCGGCGCGCTACGCCGAGCGCCATGGTCTGCCGCTGGACCGCGCCCGCGCCGAGGTGGCGGCCCGGACCCGGTCGGTGGAGGGGACGCTGGCCTGGTATTGCCTGGATTACTGGAGTCGGGAACTGGCGCTGGACATCGCTACTCTCAAGCGCGAGATCGAACATCTGATTGCCGTGCATCCCCATGTCGTGGAATTTCTGAACGCGCTGCATGTCGCCGGCAAGCGCGTGGTGCTGGTGACCAACGCCCACCCGCGCAGCCTGGCGCTGAAGATGGAAAAAACCCGGCTGGCCGGACACTTCGACGCCATCGTCTGCGCGCACGATCTGGGTCTGGTCAAGGAGCAGCCGGAGTTCTGGCCGCGCCTGCGCCAACGGGAGCCGTTCGAACCGGCGACGACGCTGCTGGTGGATGACAACCTGCCGATCCTGCGCGCGGCGCGGGCGCAGGGGATCGCCTACCTGGTGTCGGTGCTGCGGCCGGATTCCGCCGATCCGCCCAAACCACCGGGCGAGTTTCCCGCGATTCACGATTTTTCCGAGCTGTCGCCGGCGGGCCGGGCCGACGAGTTGGTTGAAATTAATTCTGATATGTAACCACTATGGTTACAGGCGATATGACCAATGATTGGAGCCAGTCGTTGCGCCAGTCGTCACGCTTTAGGGTTTCTCTCCGAATAAGACTCGAAATCCCGTCTTGGCGACGCCAAAAATGGAGAAGGCGCGACGCGATCAATCGGGTCATAATTCGCGGCCATCTCCGTTACCTGAATCCATGATGCCGGCCATCCCGAAACCGTCCGCTCCATTCTCGCCCCTGCAACCCGTTTTCCCGCCCGATGTCCGCCGGCCTCTGGGTTGGGGTCGATTACACGGCGCCAGTCCCGCCCTGCTGATCGCGGCCGCCGCCGCCCGTTATCGCGGGCTGGTGCTGGCCATCGCCCCGGACAGCCAAACCGCGCTGCGATTGGAAACGGAGCTGCGGGTGTTCGGCGGCGTGGATTTGGACATCCTGGCGTTTCCCGATTGGGAGACGCTGCCCTACGACCTGTTTTCGCCGCACCAGGACATCGTATCGCAGCGACTGGCGACGCTGTACCGGTTGCCGCAACGGCGGCGTGGCGTGCTGGTGGTGCCGGTGGCGACGCTGATGCAGCGCTTGGCCCCGCGTGGCTATCTGGACGGCTATGCCCTGTTGCTCAAGGTCGGCGAGCGGCTGGATCTGGAACCGTTCCGCCAGCGGCTGGAGGCGGCCGGCTACCTGTGCGTGTCGCAGGTGGTGGAGCACGGCGAGTTCGCGGTGCGCGGTTCGATCCTCGATCTCTTTCCGATGGGCGGCGAGCGACCCTACCGAATCGAACTGTTCGACGACGAAGTGGAAAGCATCCGCGATTTCGACCCGGACACCCAACTGTCGGTGGCCAAGGCCGAGCACATCGAACTGCTGCCGGCGCGGGAGTTTCCCCTGGACAAGGAGACCATCACCCGCTTCCGTCAGGCGTATCGCCGCCAGTTCGAGGGTGATCCGCAGCGCAGCGCGATCTATCGCGAGGTAAGCGCCGGCCACGCGCCCGGCGGGATCGAGTATTACCTGCCGCTGTTTTTCGAGCAGACCGCCACGCTGTTCGACTATCTGCCGGACAACACCCTGGCGATCCGGCTGGAGGGGGCGAACCGGGCGCTGGCGGCGTTCCAGGAGCAGCTCATGGACCGCTACGAACAGCGCCGCCACGACGCGGAACGGCCGCTGTTACCGCCACCGTTGCTGTTCCTGGACGCGGCCCAGGTCGAAAGCGCGCTGGCGCGCCGCCTGCGGATCGAGTTGCGGGAGGCGGAAGACACCGATGTCAACTACCCCACCGAGCCGCCGCCGGCCCTGCCGTTCGAGCCGCGCGCCCCGCAACCCGGCGCCGCGTTGCACGCCTTTCTGGCGGCATTTCCGGGACGGGTGCTGGTCGCCGCCGAATCCGCTGGCCGGCGCGAGGCGCTGCTGGATACGCTGCGCGGCCATGGCCTGCAACCGGCGCTGTGCGAGGGATGGACGGAGTTTCTGGCACGGGAGGATTTGCGGCTGGCGCTGGCGGTGGCGCCGCTGGAACAGGGGCTGCTGCTGACCGAGCCGCCGCTGGCGGTGATCGCCGAACCGCAGTTGTACGGCGAGCGGGTGCGCCAGCAGCGCCGGCGCGGGCCGAGCCGCGACCCCGATGCCATCATTCGCAACCTCACCGACCTCAATCTTGGCGCGCCCGTCGTCCACGAGGAGCACGGCATCGGCCGCTACGCCGGACTGGAGCGGCTGGAAGTGGCCGGCATCGACGGCGAGTTCGTGCTGGTGGAGTACGCCGGCGGCGACCGCCTGTACGTGCCGGTGGCGTCCCTGCACCTGCTCAGCCGCTACACTGGGGCTGCCCCGGAAAACGCGCCGCTACACCGGCTGGGCAGCGGCCAGTGGGAAAAAGTCCGGCGCAAAGCCGCCGAACAGGTCAGCGACGCGGCGGCGGAACTGCTGGATCTGTACGCCCGCCGCGAGGCCCGGCCCGGCCATGCCTTCGCCCTGCCCGAGGCCGATTACGCCGTCTTCGCCGCCGCCTTCCCGTTCGAGGAAACGCCCGACCAGCAGGCCGCCATCGAAGCGGTGATCGCCGATCTGCGTTCGGGTCGGCCCATGGACCGGGTGGTCTGCGGCGACGTCGGTTTCGGCAAGACCGAGGTGGCGATGCGCGCCGCCTTCGTGGCGGTGCAGGACGGCCGACAGGTGGCGGTGCTGGCCCCGACCACCCTGCTGGCCCAACAGCATTATCAGAATTTTCTCGACCGCTTCGCCGACTGGCCGGTGCGGGTCGAACTGCTGTCCCGCTTTCGGTCGGCCAAACAGCAGGCCGAGACGCTGAAAGCGCTGGCCGACGGCGGAGCGGACATCCTGATCGGCACCCACAAGCTGTTGCAGGGCAGCGTGAAATTCAAACGGTTGGGGCTGGTCGTCATCGACGAGGAGCATCGCTTCGGGGTGCGGCAGAAGGAGCGGCTGAAAGCGCTGCGGGCCGAGGTGGACGTGCTGACCCTGACCGCCACGCCGATTCCGCGCACTCTGAACATGGCGATGGCCGGCTTGCGCGAACTGTCGATCATCGCCACCCCGCCGGCCGGGCGACTGGCGGTCAAGACCTTCGTCGGCGAATGGAACAAGGCGACCATCCAGGAAGCCTGCCAGCGCGAGTTGAAGCGCGGCGGGCAGATTTATTTCCTGCACAACGAGGTGGAGACCATCCAGCGCATGGCCGCGCAGGTGGCGGAACTGGCGCCGACCGCCCGCATCGCCGTCGCTCACGGCCAGATGCGCGAGCGAGATCTGGAACAGGTGATGCTGGATTTCTATCATCGCCGCTGCAACCTGCTGATCTGCACCACCATCATCGAATCGGGCATCGACGTGCCCAGCGCCAACACCATCGTCATCAACCGCGCCGACAAGCTGGGTTTGGCGCAGTTGCACCAGTTGCGCGGGCGGGTGGGACGCTCGCACCATCGCGCCTACGCCTACCTCATCGTCCCGCCCAGGAAGGCGATGACCACGGACGCGGTCAAGCGGATCGAAGCCATCGAGTCGCTGGAAGATCTGGGCGCGGGCTTCCTGCTGGCCAGTCACGATCTGGAAATTCGCGGCGCCGGCGAATTGCTGGGCGAGGCGCAGAGCGGCCAGATTCACGAGGTCGGCTTTACCCTGTACATGGATCTGCTGGAGCGGGCGATACAGGCGCTCAAGGCCGGACGAGTGCCGGAGCTGGACCGGCCGCTGGATCACGGTCCCGAGATTGAGCTGCAAAGCCCGGCGCTGATCCCGGACGATTATCTGCCCGATGTCCACAGTCGCTTGATTCTGTACAAACGAATCGCCAGCGCCCGCGACGACGGGGAATTGCGCGAGTTGCAGGTGGAGATGATCGACCGCTTCGGGCTGCTGCCGGCGCCGGTCAAAACCCTGTTTCGGGTGACCGGGCTGAAGCTACGGGCAATACCGGTGGGGGTGAAAAAAATCGAGGTGGGACCGAAAGGCGGGCGAATCGTGTTCGGGCCGGCACCGAAAGTGGACTCGGCCAACCTGGTGCAACTGATTCAATCGCAGTCTCGGGTTTATAAGCTGGACGGTAAGGACAAGTTGCGCTTTGTTAAAGAGCTGCCCGACGCCGAAGCGCGGGCGGCGGAGGTGGAAGGGTTGCTGGAGCAGATCGGCGGCTTGAAACCGTCGCCCTGAATCCAAGGAACTCCCATGCCGCTCTTTCAGAGCTACGGTTGGGCGTAATCCGCCGAGCGCGGAGTCGCCCGATTTTTTGAGGGATGCTCGACGTGTTCCGGTTGCCCGACGCAACGCGCCACGAATCGCCCGATCCGTTCGAACGCTTCCCCGGCCTCTGGCAGGATGGGCTCGAACAGATGCCAGACGTGCAGCAGATCCGGCCAGGTTTCCAGTTCCGCGCGGGAGCCGGCGGCGCGGGCCTTGTTGACGTAGCGCCGGGCGTCGCCCAGCATCATTTCGGCTTCGCTGGCTTGGACCAGCACCGGCGGCAATCCTGACAGATCGCCGAACACCGGCGAAATCAGCGGGTTGGATGGAACCATCCGGTTCAGGCTCCAGACGATCAGCAGCTGGATCGAGCGCGGGACGCGCAAAAACCCTTTCAGACTGGGACCCAGCACCAAATCCGTCTTGAGGTTGCTCTTGATCGTGGGACTGGACAGCGTCAGATCCACCCCCGGCGACAGCGCGATGACTCCCCGCGCCGGAGGCAGACCTGCGTCGCGCGCCCAAGCGGCCAACATCAGCGCCAAGCCGCCGCCGGCCGAATCGCCGGCCACGAACAATTCGCGGACGGGAGCCGGGCCGGTGGGACCGTGATCCAAAACCCAGCGATAGCCCATCTGGCAGTCGGCGATGATGTCACGGCGCGAATGCTCCGGCATCAGCCGGTAATCCAGCGCGAGGACCGCGGCCGCCGTGACTTGCGCCAGCCGGGTGGTGATTGCGCGATGGCCGCGCGGGCAGCCACTGATGAAGCTGCCGCCGTGCAGGTACAGCAGGCGGCGACGCGGGTCGGAATCCGGCGCCAGCACCCACTCGCCCGGCACGCCGCCCGCATCGACTTCCAAAATCTGGTAACCCGTATCGTCCGCCAGCAGCGGAGGCTCGACAAAGCCCCGCGCCATCACCCGCCGGACGGTGGCCAACCACTGCTTCCGGGGAGCAGCGCGAATCTCGGCCGCCGCCTGTTCCAGCCGCCGCACGGCTTCCTGATGCGCCGGGCTCGCCCGTTCCCGCGATCCGATCCGACTGTCTGGCAGCCGTTGATCGTAAACGCGCAGCGTCGGACCCTGTAGAAAGACGCGGATCAGCAGCCAAGCTACGAAAACGGCGGACAGCAGTCCCGCCAGGAAAGTCCAGTCCAGCATCAGTTTCTACTCCTGCTACGTTCGAGGCTAATTAGAGCCGGGCTCTAACACTTTGAAGGTGGAGACAACCACTGATAGGTTAATGATTTTTCTATCAAAGGCCACTCATGATCCGGTTGCTCGCCCGATCATATAGAGCGTTCCTCTTCGAGTTGTGGAATCACCGTTTCGAACCCCCCGGCGCTACGCGCTACCCCACCTTGGTCAAGGCGGGGAAATTTCACAACTGATCTGGGAGCGCTATATAGCGTTCCTGTCTGACTTGTGGAGTCACCGTTTCGAACCACCCCAGCGCTGCGCGCCACCCCTCCTTGTCCAAGGCGGGGAGAGTCCACAACCAGTCTGGGAGCGCTATAGCTGATCTAGAAAAGGGTGTGCGAGACGCACAGCAGGATTAGGGTATGCGAACATTAGGGGAAAAAACTTGTGAGCCGCCAGGGAAGGCGCAATAAAGCAGGAAAGCTAGAGAGTTAGGGGTGGGTCGCTTTCTTTATCGCGCCGCGCCCTGTTCCGCCCGGGCGGATACCTGGATCAGGACATTTCCCAGTCCGGACGAACGCCGAAGCGGGCCACCAGAAACTCGATGAAAGCGCGCACCTTAGCCGCCAGGTACTGGCGGTGGGGATAAACCACATACAACCCGTGTTCGATGCTCTCGTAGTTTTGCAATAACCGGCACAGCCGTCCATCGCGCACCGCGTCCGCAACGGCATAATCCGGGCACCGCCCGATACCCACCCCAGCGATGACCAGCTCGCGCACCGCCCGTGCGCTGTTGGCGCGAAACGTTCCTCGGACCTCGATCATTCGCTGTTCGCCATCGATCCGATAGAGCCAACGCGCCGGCAGGTCCATATTGGTATCGATCACGCAGGGGTGCGCGTCCAGTTCCAGGGGATGGGTCGGCGTCCCCTGCTGCTCCAGGTACCACGGCGCGGCGCAGGTGATAATCCGGATCGATGCCAGACGCCGGGCCACCAGACTGGAATCGGCCAGATCGCCGATGCGCAGGCCCAGATCGAAACCCTCCTCCAGCAAATTGACGAAACGGTCGGTGAGATTTAGTTCGACGGTCACCTGCGGGTACTGTTTCAGAAACGGAGCCATCGCTGGGGCCAAATAGCCTTCGCCGAAGGTTTGCGGCGCGGTGATGGATAAGCGGCCTTGCGGGGATTCCTGACGATCCTGGATCGCAGCTTCCAATTCGTCCACTGCCTCCAACAAGGATTGGCACCGCGTGTAATAGATCTGCCCCACGTCCGTCAGATTGAGATGGCGCGTGGTGCGCTGGAGCAGCCGCACCCCCAGCCGTTGTTCAAGCTGATTTAAGTACTTACTGGCCAAAGCCTTCGACATCCCCAGCCGGTCGGCTGCCGCAGTAAAAGAGCCGGTGCTGACGATGGCGGCAAAGGTCCGCATTCCGAGAAGTGTGTCCATGATTGTCAACTAATTAAATACAGTCTATCAATAATAGCCTGCTTTTTCTTCTTCATGAAAACAATCAAACTGCCATCCCATTGAAGCCCTCCGTTGGTTTCAACCCCGCCGGACGATGCCGCCCCTGGGCCACCGCCGGCAAAGGATCACCCCCTTTGTTACCGGAATGAGGAATGCCATCATGATCGACCTGAAAACCGCTCCCTACGCCGCGCTGGTCTTACGCCTTGCCCTCGGCGTCATGTTCATCGCCCACGGATTGCTCAAGGTGTTGGTCTTCACCCCCGCCGGGACCGTCGGTTATTTCGAGTCGTTGGGATTGTCCAGCCTGTTGGCCTACGTGACCATGGCGGCGGAACTCGGCGGGGGTCTGGCGTTGCTGCTCGGCGTCGCCAGCCGCTGGGTGGCGCTGGCGCTGATTCCCTTGCTCGCGGGAACCGTGGTCCTGGTGCATGGCGCGAATGGCTGGTTGTTCGCCAACCCCGGTGGCGGTTGGGAATATCCGGTGTTTCTGATGGCGGCGGCGGCGGTCCAAGCCCTGCTCGGCGATGGCGCGTATGCGCTGCGTGGGCAACGCCGTCCCCTCCCGCACCCCATCCCGGCGTGAACGGAACGGTCGGCTGGAATCCCTGGCCGACCGTTATTTTTTGTGCGCAGCAGAAGCGACCCACAACCCGGGTCATCCTCGAAAATCGTCGATCACCCCCGGAGCACTATGATGAAGGATCTCGTCGATGGCCTTGTGCAGGAACGTCCCTTCGCACCCGAAACCGAAAACGGCGAATTCCGCCGCGAAGAACGCACCTTTCGGCACTGGATCACCGCCGCCGGTGCGTCCCCCTTTCAGGCCGAGCCCCATCGTTATCATCTGTATGTGTCCTACGGTTGTCCCTGGGCGCATCGCACCCTGATCGTGCGCACCCTCAAGCGCCTCGACGCCCTGGTCTCGGTGTCGGTGGTGGAGCCGGTGATTGGCCCGCAAGGCTGGGCGTTCGGCGCTGCGGCGCGCGGGACCGCCGATACGCTGTATGGCAAGCGGTATCTTCACCAACTTTACGCGCAGGCACAGCCGGACTTCACCGGCATTGTCACCGTGCCGGTGTTGTGGGATCGGCGCAACCACACGATCGTGAATAACGAATCATCGGACATCATCCGGATGTTCAACACCGTGTTCGACGCCTGTGGTGGGGACGCCAGCGTGGATCTGTATCCCGCACCGCTGCGCCCGGCCATCGACGCGCTCAACGCCCGGATCTACGACAACATCAACAACGGCGTCTACCAGGCCGGGTTCGCCACGACGCAAGCCGCTTACGAACAGGCCGTGGATCGGTTGTTCGCCGCGCTCGATGAACTGGAGCAGCGGCTGACCCATCAGCCTTATCTGGTGGGGGAACAACCCACCGAAGCCGATTGGCGGCTGTTTCCCACCCTGGTCCGTTTCGACGTGGCCTATCATGGCCTCTTCAAATGCAATGTGCGCCGGCTGGTTGACTACCCCCGTCTGTGGAACTACACGCGCCGGCTTTACCAAATGCCCGGCGTGGCCGAGACGGTGCGCATCGATCACATCAAGCAGCTCTACTACGCAATGCCCACGCTCAACCCCACGGGCATCCTGCCTAAGGGTCCGGCGCTGGATGTCCAAACGGCCGGATGAGGGACCGAACGCCTCCAGTGCCGGCTACGGTCGCGACAGGCACACTGCGTAGGGGTGTTTGGCGTCCAATGTTTTCCGAATCATGAGTTGACCGCGATGCTGTGGATAAGCGGTGGGGGTAGTGAAAAGCGCCGCCCGCTAGGCCAGTCCGCCGTCCTCCAGAGACTGCCATTCCCGAAAGGTCGCGGCTTGTCCGCAAAGCCGACCCACCTTATCGGTCAAATTCCAGACCGTCGCCCGCTCGATTAAAAACCGCTTCCCAGCGCGGGAGATGCGCACCCCGGAATAATCGTCGATGTAGCCGCGAGCGGTGACTTCCGCCAGCAACCGCGCACGCTCGGCCCGGTCCGGCGCTTCTGCGGTCAAGCGCGAGGGCATCCGGATCAGTGCTTCCCACGACAGCGCGAACAGCTCCAGGGCGGCCCGGTTGCCGTAGGTCAGGAGCGGATCGGGGGCGGTATCGTGGGACAGGACTACGAACGGGGCGTGAAACAGCGCGTCCGCCGCTGCGTCGGGCGATAGTGCCGGATCGATCAGGTGGCGTCCGGTGAGGGCGTGGAAGCTGCGGCGCAACTGTTCGGTATGCTCCACCCGATATCGATTAGCGGCGCTCGGTTCCAATGAAAACCGTTCCTCTTGCAGATTGCTGGAAAGACGCTTTGTGTGGATGCACCCTGCATCAGTAGTCATGGCAGCTCGTGCTGAACAGAATGGTCGGCCGGAAGGCTCGGGTGCACGGGCGCTGCCGCCAGCGCCTGTAAGGCAGCCTCATGGCGGCGCTGCGCTTCGTGATAAAACACCCAGACGCAATTCTCGCAACCGCGCTCGCAGCATTCGCCGGGGATCGGCGGTTTCGGCGGCATTAGAGGGCGCTGAGGTACGGTCGGTTCTTGCGACATCGTGGAATGGGACCGGTGTGATTAAGATCTGGGCTGGTTGGCGGCGAAGGCCGCTTTCTTGTAGAGATCGACGGTGCTCTTTTTCAAGCCAATGAACATCGCAGGTTCCTCGTTCAGTGTCCACAGTATGAAAAATCAGCGATAAGGCGTCACGGCCAGTCCTGTTGTTTCCTCTTCAACAGCGCCCCTGTCGGGGCTTACCGCACCGGAAAATCGAAATAGGTGTCGGGGAAGGGTTCGGCGGCCAGGGTAAAATGCCACCACTCCTGAGCGTAGGGCTGGAAACCCTGCTTTTCCATCAGCGTGCGCAGCAACAAGCGGTGCGCGCGCTGCACCGGGGTCACGGCGGAACTGTTCGGCCAGGATTCCGGGCCGAACCAGTCAAACGACGTGCCCATGTCCAGCGCCTTGGCCGAGTGGGTGGCGTTCAGCGGGACGAGGGTTACGTCCACAGTGCTGCCCCGGCTGTGGCTGGATTTCTCGGCGATATAACCCTTTTTGAACAGATCGCGTTTGGCGACATCGGGATAAAACGTCGCCTTCATCCGCGTGTCGTTCACGTCTCGCGCCCAGCGCACGAAGTGCTCCACCGCCCGTTGCGGCCGGTAGGCGTCAAATAGTTTGAGTCCCAGACCAAAGGGCGCCAGCTCCTGCTGAACGCGCCCGAGAGCCTCGGCGGCCGGTCGGGTCAGGAGCGCCCGAGGCGCTTGATAGCCGTCGATGCGTTCGCCGACGAAGTTATCGACGCCGTAGTAGCGTAAATCAAGCTGGAAGGTGGGTATCACCTGCTGGACATCCACGAAGCCATCCGGCAGTACGCCGGGAGCCGGATCGGCCAGAACGACGGCGATCCAGCAGACCGAGAGCGCCAGGGCGCGAGTTAAAGAAGATATCGTGATGACCGGTCGCCAGAGAAGGCACTGAAGTTGATGAGAGGGTTGAAGCGGGCCTCGGGCGACGCTACTCCGCCGCCGCGCCCAGGAAGATTTGTTCCACCCGGCCGGCCCGAAAGGTGAACATCAGGCCACCGTAGACGGTACCCGCCACGAAGGTGTGTCCGGTTTGGCTCTCTTCCGGGTTGCGGTCGTGCCCGTAGGCGGCCAAGACCTCGGCCTCGGTGCTGCCGAGGCCGATGCCGCGCCCGGTTTTCCAGACGCTGGGCCGGGTCAGGGTGATGGTGTTGAGGGTCCAGGGGCCGGCGGGCTCCGCCGCGATCAGGTCGAGGGTCAGCCCGCAGGTCAGTGCCTCCCAGGACCGGTGATAGTCGTTGTCTGCGCCCCACCGCTGCACCGGCCCGCGCTGGAGCGGACAGTCGATCCGCCGTTCAGCCTCGACGGCTGGCTGACCGATTCGCAGCGGGCCGATCCGCTCCGCATTCATCAGGGCGAGCTCATCGGCGGCCAGGGCCAGAGGGCAGAGCAACGCCAAAGCGGCGGCGCCGAGATCAATCAGGCGTATGTGGAGATCGATGGACATGGAGGGATCTCTTGGGCGTGGCCCAGCTTTCGGAGTGGGAAAACGGCCGCACTCAAAGCCGGCCGAGCAGATCCGTTTTCTTGGCGACGAATTCTTCCTCGCTGAGAATGCCTTTGGCGCGCAGGTCGGCGAGGCGCTCGATCAGGGCGAACAGGTCGTCCTCGCCTCGGCCCGGCGACATCGGGTTGCCGTCGAGTGGCGTGATGGGCGACGATCGTTCGGCCGAGGGCGCCGGCGGGATCTCGCCATCGATCGCCACGACCGGCAGGCGAGCGATCTCCATCAGCCCGTACTGACTGGAAAAGGTCAGCGATCCATCGACGGACTGCTGCTGCGAAAATCCACCGATCTGATGGTCCAGCGTGTCGTAGATCGTGACGTGTCCGTTGATCTCGATCGCCAGTCGCCGAGCCTGGGCGAAGTAGGCGTAGCGCACGCCGTTCTGGGCGCCGGTACTGGTCGGCCAGCGCAGGCTGGTGCCCCACCAGTCGCTGGCCGGGTCGGAGGCCGAAGGCACGAACAGACTGATCGATCCGACCGGCCCGGCGCCGTTCTGCTGTTGCTGGCTGCCTCCATAACCGCTTTGCTGCTGGCCATGGCCGCCGCCCTGACTCTGCGACTGAAAACTGCCGCTCTGGATCAGGTCGGGCTGGTTTGCCAACAGGTTGGAGAGATCGCCACACAGCCCGTCCACCCGGCTCTTTAGATAGTGGTTGAACATATCGGACACCATGGTCATCCCACCTCGCATCCATTGGCCGGATCCGCCGAATTCCGGGTGGTTGAACTGCGCCATGCTGCCATGGCCGTGGATCACGGCGTCGAGCATGCACAGGACGGCTGCGGGACTGAAGCCATGCCGTTGGGCCAGATCGTCAACTGCCTGTTGGCCGGTGGGGGAAAGGGTTCGCATAGAGGGGAATGCTCATCGGGAGGGAATGGACGGGATACGGTTCGAGACGCATCTTTGAATCAAGTCAGTTCAAGGCAGTCCAATTCAGTTCACGTTAAAATAATAACCCGTTTCCCGCAGATTTGACCCATGCGTTCATCCTGAATTTTCTAGCTTGTCACTCGGACCAGGGCCTGTGGGCGAACTGGCTCCAAGCGGCGGGCAAGGACTGGCAGCGGGCGCGGATGGAGCAGCGCCAGTCCTTCCAGCACGGCGTTGTCGAAACGCGCCGCGCCCACCGGCATGAAAAAGACCAGCAGGAACACGGCGACGATGCCGCCCAGCCCTTTGAATTCGGTTGGGTAATCCTGCGCCGTGGCGCGTAGCCGATTCAGCGCGTCGGCGAACGCATTCGTCGATGTGGGGGAGGCGGACAGCGTGGCCATGGCGGAACTCCTCGTTCAGGCCGCGCAGCGCCGCTGGGGCCGATTGGGCATGTCCGCCAGCGCGGCGCGGTCGGCGCAAAACGGGGTTTGCCCGGCCAGCGTCCGCCGGCAGGTCAAGAGAACCTCCCGCATCCAGTCGGGAAGGTCGGGATGCAGGCGGTAGTACATCCACTGGGCTTCCCGGCGATCGAGAACGAAACCGGCCGCGCGCAGCGCCGCCAGATGGCGCGACACCTTGGGTTGGATTTCGCCCAGGGCGTGGGCCATTTCGCAGACGCAGACTTCGCCTTCCGCCACCATCAACATCAGGCAGCGCAGCCGCGTGGTATCGGCCAAGGCTTGGAAAAACCGGTGAGCATGGGGCATGAGACTTGTTAATCCGCATATTCGCATGTCAATATGTATCACCGATCCAAAATAATTGCAACTGTCTGTTTATACTCCCGTATGCTTGAGTCCGACGTAGGCAAATCGCCGTGATAACACCGTGTCGGATGGTTGGCAGGCACCACCCGTGCGGCGAATCCCGGAGAAGGCGATTACGGTGACAGCGTGCCGATGCGATCCAATTCTATTTTCAGACGGGCGCGATCATTTTGCAATTCAACCAGCGGCAGTGCGAAAAAAGCTTCGATGCGGGTGCGCAGTATCCGATAGGCGTGCAGGAAAGCCGCATCGATCTCCGCGTCACTGCCGGTGGCGTGGGCCGGGTCGTCCACGCCCCAGTGCGTTCGGAGTGCTGGCCCCAGATAAGCCGGGCAGGTTTCGCCCGCCGCGCTGGCGCAGACTGTAATCACGATGTCGGGCGTGACGGGCAGATCGTCCCAGGATTTGCTGCGATAGCCCTCGGTCGAGATACCCTCGCGCGCCAGCA